>NZ_NIZW01000001.1:348395-696791 GCF_002727185.1 Rhodopirellula bahusiensis | reverse complement strand
GAGGACACAGAGCTGATTTTTCTGTCCCTCATGCACCACGGTTCAGCTCCATCCTGTTCTCAGTGAACTCTGTGCTCTCTGTGGCTGACAACCAATTGGCTCCGGAGGAGTCCACGTGAGTAGCTTGGGGTGGGAGCCCCGAGACCGTTGGTGGCGATCACAGTATCGCCCCGGACGGGGCCGTCGTGGATGAGCATGGGTGAAGTAGCCGGACCATCGCAGTGTTCGGTCAATGGGTTTCGCCACAGAGATCACTGAGGACACAGAGCTGATTTTTCTGTCCCTCATGCACCACGGTTCAGCTCCATCCTGTTCTCAGTGAACTCTGTGCTCTCTGTGGCTGACAACCAATTGGCTCCGGAGGAGTCCACGTGAGTAGCTCGGGGTGGGAGCCCCGAGACCGTTGTTGGCGATCACAGTATCGCCCCGGACGGTGCCGTCGTGGATGAGCATGGGTGAAGTAGCCGGACCGTCCCAGTGTTCGGTCAATGGGTTTAGCCACAGAGATCACCGAGGACACAGAGCTGATTTTTCTGTCCCTCATGCACCGCGGTTCAGCTCCATCCCGTTCTCAGTGAACTCTTTGCCCTTACTTGCTTTTGCGTTCGCCCCAGAGTCGGGCGAGGAGATCGTGGAGCGCTCGGTCGTGTTGCTTGAGTTCGGCTCGCACGAAGGGGAAGAAGTCGTTGCGATAGAAGTATGCCTCGGTGCCTTCCGCGAAGTACTCCTTGTGGTTGCTCAGTCCGTAATGACGGACGGTTTGGCCGGTGTATAGCAACACGTCTTCGTATCGCTTCGCGGCTTTGGCTTCTTCAAACGCGGCGATGATCTCTGGTTGACCAAAGCTCAAGAATTGATCGTGGTAGGCATGCGCCAGTTCGTGCAGAATCACCGCGGGATGCTTCAACATCTGCACCTTTGATAGCAACTGATCCGCTCGTGGGATATGAACCTTCTTCGCCAGTCGCTCATCGTGCCCGTTGGCCAGCAACCATCCGCGGCTGGGGTGATATTGCATGGCTGCCAAGCTGGGGTGTTCTTCTTCGATCCAAATCTCAACCTGCTGCAATTTCGCAAGTGCGGTTGGATGGAGCAGAATCTGGATACGCTGCAGATGGTTGGCAAGCATCGTCAGCGACCGGTGATCGTTCTGGGAGGTGCTCTCACCCAGGAGAACCGGTTCGATGTGTACCTTCCAGCCTTCGATCTCACGAACAACCGGATCGAACTGCGGGGGCGATTTGGCTGGGCCGTCTTTCGCCAATGTCGGTGACAGAACTGCCAGGCAAAGAAACGGAAGGCCGAGCAGCCTTGCTGGGGCAGGTGTCCACTGGGCTTGTCTCATCATGGCTCTTGAGGCTCAACAGGAGGTTCGACTGCGAACGGTCATCGGTTTCCACCGCGTCCATGAAGCCGAACCATCGTTCCTCGTTGAGAAGATGCCGGTTCAGGCGGCGCGTTTGGGCATCCGGATCACGTCGGCGGGTTTGGACCATTGTTCCCAAACGAATGGGTAGCACCAATCTTCGCCATGTGACTGCGCGAGGTCTCGGCGGATGCTTTCGCGATCGTCGTCGCTGGATTCGCAGAGGTCATGGAATTGGACCTGGATGGTTTCGATCCGTTCCAGCCATCCGAGGCTGGCGAGGTGAGGCAGGATATCGTATTCGCCTCCCTCGATGTTCACCTTCATCAGATCCGCGTGATCGACACCGATCGACTGCAAGTACGCACCGGTTTCGACTCGGCGACCATTGATCGACTTTTCTCCTTCGCGAATCGCGGAGGAGGCGTCGCCGGTATCGGACAGAATCAGCTCTCCGTCGGAACTGCTCAGTGCGACCTCGTGCACATGAATGGATGGGTGGTCGGCGTATTTGGATTGCAGTTCGGATGCGAATCGCGGGTGCGGTTCAAAGACATGCACGGTTGAGCCGTAGCGAGCGTGAATGTCATCGGCCCACTCGCCGCGAAAACCGCCTAGGTCCAAGACGATGGATTTGGATCCGAGGTCATCAAACTCGTATCGCTTGGTCGGGATCCCGTCGCTTCGGAATTGGTTGTACGCCCGTCGAAATTCACGGTAACGAGAGTTGGTGAGCGTCTTCCAAGGCTTGCGAAAGAGCTGAGCGATTCGTTGTCCGATTGTTTTCTTGGGCATTCGTTCTGTCCTCGTTCAACCATGACGCGACGTCAGGGTGAAAGTTTGGCGGGGTGGTCCAGTCGGCATTTTCGACGGAGATTTTTCGGGAGTACCAGCGGTGGGAGCCCAAAGTCAAGCGGCAATCTTCAGGCGGCGCGACGAGCTCGGAAGGATTCGCCTTCCCAAAGCCGGTCGTAGACTTGTTGGTAGCCATCCACTTCGTTGTTCAAACTGAGTGAGTTCATCGCGAATGTTCGGCCAAGCTGGCCAGCGGTTTCAAGCTTGCTCGGATCCTGAATCATGGCTTGGATGGCTTGTTGAAGTCCCGCTCGATCGCCAATCGGCACCACATGTCCGGTCACGCCTTCTTCGATCACAGAGGCATACACGCCGGTATCAGCCGCGACGACGGGAACGCCACTAGAGAGCGCTTCGAGTGGCGTCATGCCGTAACCTTCGTAGCGGGCGGGTGCGACGAGCAACGACAAACTTCGCATCCAAGTTGGCAGTTCGTGACTGGGGACTTCGCCGACAAACACGATGCGGTCGGTCAGCCCGCAAGCGTCGATTTTGGCATTCAACGCTTTCTCAAATGTCGAGTCTTCTGGTTTGGCTCGTCCGATCACGACGGCGGTGAAGTCTGGATTTTGGGGCAGCAGTTCGCACATTGATTCGACGAACAGGTCCGTTCCTTTTTCGGCTCGCACTCGCCCGACGATGCCGATGCCGTGTTTGCCGGGCAGACCCGTGGCTTGCCAAGCTGCGATGCGATCATCGGCGGGAGTGAATTTTTGGGTGTCGACGCCGTGCGGAACGACGGAGGCCAAGTTCGGGACAAAGGATCCGGCTGTTTCCGTGGTCGCAACGACCGCGTCCATTCGCGAAATCAGGGCTCGCGGAAACGCGGAGTGACGGCGAATGGCAGCCGAAGTGAACACGATTCGAATGGGGAGCCGCAGGACATCGCGAGCGAAGATGGCCGCGCTCATTTCCATGTTGCGGCGGACGTGCCAGATCGAAAAGGGCCGATTCGCTGGCCGTTGGTAGCTGGAGCGAAGCGCTTTCTGATAGCTGAGCGGTTCGGGTGCATCCGGGAGAGGGTCACCGACCAAGCACAGATTCAGCCGAGACTTTTGGCCTGAGACCACCGCATTGGCCGTCGCAGAGACGCCCGTGAATCGGCGATGGAAATTGGTCACGAAGACCTCGGGGGTTTGATCAGAGCCCTTCGGAATTTCGACGCCGGAAGCGTGGTCTTTAGAATGATTCATACTGCGTTTCTCCACGGTAGGAATTACCGGGAAACACGCATTGAGATCAAGACGAATCGGAGAAAATGAAAAAAGCGGCGTCCGTGCCGCGGGGCAGATTGCAGACCCGATGAATTCTGTCGGGATTACTTCTGAATTGGGATTTCAACCGTCCGAGGGCGGCCGTTGCGAAGGAACTTCATCTGAACTCGGTCGCCCGGGCGATGTTGTTCATTCACGTGATCGAAGATGTCAGCTTCACGAATCAAATCCGATTGGCCGTCGTACTCGATCAAGATGTCGTCAACGCGAACGCCGGCTTTGTGAGCGGTTGCGTGGAGTCCATACTTGCCGACGTTGGCAACTCGGAGTGCCATCGGCGATTGCAACTTTAGTTTCTGTCGCTCACTTTCGTCCAGAGGTAGTAAACGCATTCCCCCACAGGCGATCCGTCGCATCATCCACGACGATACTCGCCAAGACGGATCGTCCCATCGTCGCCAGCCATCGGGCAACGACAATGTGAGCGTTTGAGCGCCTTCTGCGCGTCTGGTTTTGATCTCAACTTCGGCACCCTTGGCAGGAATTTGGTTGAGGGCCCACTGCGCATCCGCCATGGAAACCAACGGCTGCGATTCGATGCTCAGCAAGTCATCGCCGACTTGAAAGCCCGCTTTCGCGGCTGCCGAGCCCTTCGCGACGCTCTTCACACGAGCCGGGTACCTTGCATCGAGTACCAACCCAATGGATTTGGGGTGAGGGTAAGGATGCAAGACTTCTTCCGGAATCGATTGTCCTTTTTGCCAGTAGTAATCACGCCGGGCTTCGCCGATCTGATGGCAATGAATGCAGCTTTTCGCGACTTGGCCGGCATAGTCGAGATGATCGGGACGGTCCGTCAACGTCGGGTACTTTTCCGGAGAAGCGAACTCCAACGGGTCGCCAGTCTTGCCCGCCAGTGATTCGCGATTCGCGGGATAGGCTTCGTGCAGTTTCAGGCTTTCTCGAAGTGCTGCTGCCATTCCTTCCAGCGAGACATCGCCGAGCCACTCGGTGCGGTGTGAGCGAGTGCCAAAGCGTCCGTAAACGGTCTTGTCAGCGTTCAGCATGAAAACCGCGAAAGACTGGTCGGTGTCGTACTGGAAGACATCGAGGTCCAATCCATTGGTGCCGACCACGCGGACTCGGACGTATTGGTCGAGCAGTCGCTTCAGTTCAGGATCGCTTTCGACCAAGTCGTCGTCGAGCTTGACGCACTCTTCACAGGGCAGACAGCGGAGGACAACCAGGATCGGTTTGCCGGACTGGCGGGCTTGTTCGTACGCGGCGTCTAGATCGTTGTAGATCCAGTAGCCAGTCGCTAAAACGCGTTCACGGTCGTTACGAACGATCGTTTCTCGATCTTCCTTCGCATCGGCTTCACGAACATCGGCGAGCGAGGCCAAGCCGACCGAGAGAAACACGGCGGTCAGTGCATACGCGCGCACGTCAAGAAAGCGGCTCATGAGATTCTCCTGGCGGGATGAAACGCCGTCGCTGATGCCTCGGGGAGCGAAGCATCGACGCGAGGCGTCAATAGAAAGCGTCGGGTGGGGGCGTGGATTGCAAACGATTCCACGCCCCGTTTGAGAATTCGATGAGCTTGCGAAAATGGCTGTCGCCAAAGCGAGCTACATCTGGCAACCGCCGCCGCAGCATCGCGGGGCACCACATGCTTCGCCGCCGCCCGCCATTGGCAAACTCGATCCGCCGCCGCTCATCGAGGGAGCAGCCGTGACGCTGAGGACACGTGTCAACTCAGCACTGCTGCACTTCGGGCAGGCCACTTCTTCACCGGGTGATCGAACCAAAATTTCGATCACGTCATCACACGACTTGCATTCGTATTCGTACAGGGGCATCTTCGGTATCCGAGAGCAACACAATTCAGCAACAAACTGCGGGCACGCCGCCCACGTTCCCATTGTTTCTCACGGAAGACGTTCACACCACTGGGAATGGTCGAAGAAGCCAATTTTTGTCCTTCAAAGGAAGCGATCATGAAACCGATTTTGCAGCTGCCACCCATGACTTGCCAGCGTGTTCGTGAAATTGATCGGATGGCGATGGATCAGTTTCAAATGCCCGGGATTGTGTTGATGGAAAACGCAGGGCGTGGGGCGGCGGAATGCATGGACCAAATCGCACCCGAAGGCAGCGTGCTGATTTTGTGCGGCAAAGGCAACAACGGAGGCGACGGGTTCGCAATCGCTCGGCATCTGCAGTTGGCTGGACGCGAAGTGACAATCCTGGCGATGGCACCGACGGACGAGTTGCAGGGTGACGCGTTGATCCAAGCCAACATCACGAAAGCGGCGGGGATCGAGATTCAGGTTCTTGGTGAGGCGCCTGCGAAAGAATGTTTGCCAATCGCGGACATCATCGTCGATGGCTTGTTAGGTACTGGAGCTAAACCGCCGCTGCGTGGTCGCTACGTTGATGTGGTGGAAGCGGCCAACGCAAGTTCGGTGCGGCGGATCGCTTTGGATATTCCGACGGGGATGAGTGGCGACACGGGAGAAACAGGCGAACCAACTTTTCAAGCTGATCACACGCTGACCTTCGCCGCCCCAAAGATTGGTTTCGCGAAGCGAGATGCGGATCGTTTCACCGGCGAGGTGCATGTGATTTCGATTGGTGCACCGCTGGCGTTGTTGCGTCAATTCAGTGTGTGAGCTTGGCCGGTCTGACTTGCGGCGAGTATGTTAGGGCTCATGCAAAACAATCTGCCTCGGACGCGTCGCGTTCCCGTTCGTTCGTCCACAATTCTTGGCCTCTCGATTCTGGTATCTATCGCTGGATATACCGGATGCGAATCCAAGCGTCTTTCGCCCGAGGATTTTCCGCGTCGAGAACGGGAAGATGTGCTGGCACCTCAGGCTCCCGACGGAATGGCCACGTCCGAAGATGTGCCGCTGCCTGAGACGTCGCCCGAAGACAAGTTTCGTCAGGCTGCGATGATCGGAGACTTGGCGGGCGTGAAGCGACTGGCCGGGCAGGGCGTGGAAGTTTCGTCCACGGATGACAATCAACGCACCGCGATGCAGATGGCTGCCTTTGACGGTCACACTCCAGTGGTCGAATGGTTTTTATCGCAAGAAGTTGAAGTCGATCATCGCGACTCGTTTGGTCGCACGGCGCTGATGTATGCCTCCACCGCTGACAATGCCGAAACCGTCAAGCTGTTGCTGGACGCCGGCGCGGCGGTGGACTTGGTCGACAGCGAAGAACACTTTTCACCGCTGATGTTTGCCGCTGCGGAAGGGCAGATGGAAGTGGTGGAGCTCTTGCTCGACGCGGGAGCCGATCCGACGAAGGCGGACATCGACGGGGAAACCGCAATCGATTTCGCCAGCAGCAATGGTCACACCGAAGTCGTCAAACGACTGAAGCAGTGAGCCGACGGCCGTTGGGCCCGGTTGCTTCAACCCCAAGCACAGTCGACAAAACCGACGATCTCATCACGACGATCTCATCACAACGATCGCGAAACTCTTGCCGAGTTTCGCGGCGTCGTTCATCAAAACGGCGTCCCACGGGACGTCGCCTGATCAGACTTCCAGGAACAATCGGGCTGGGTCTTCGATCGTTTCTTTGATCGCGACCAAGAATCCAACCGCTTCGCGACCGTCGACGATGCGGTGATCGTAGGTCAACGCCACGTACATCATCGGACGGATGACGACTTGACCGTCTTCCGCGACGGGACGTTCTTGGATCGAGTGCAGTCCTAAAATCCCGCTTTGTGGCGGATTGACGATCGGTGTGCTGAGCAGCGATCCGTAGATGCCACCGTTGCTGATCGTGAACGTGCCGCCCATTAAATCGCTGGGTTGCAGTCTGTTTTCGCCGGCCAGACGAGCGTACTCGGCGATGCTGCCTTCGACTTCGGCAAACGACATGCGTTCGACGTTGCGAAGAACAGGAACGACCAAGCCTTTGCCACCGCCAATTGCAATGCCGATGTCTTGGTAGTTGCGATAGACCATCGAGTCGCCACGGATTTCCGCGTTGACGGCGGGGTAACGACGCAGGGCTTCGACGGTGGCCTTGGCAAAGAACGACATGAAGCCAAGTTTGACGCCGTGCTTCTTGGCGAACGCGTCTTTGTATTTGCTGCGGATCGCCATGACAGGTGCCATGTTGATCTCGTTGAATGTGGTCAGCAACGCCGCGGTTTGTTGGGCTTGGACGAGTCGCGACGCGATGGTGCGACGCAGCATGCTCATCGGTTTGACTTCTTCGGATCGGTAGCCACCGCTGGTCATCAACGAAGCGGTTTCCGGTGAAGACATGGGCTGGGCCGGTGCTGCGGGCGCGGCAGGAGCAGCCGGCGGTGCCGCGGGTGCAGGCCGGGAGGCTCCGTTGCGGATGTACGCCAGCACGTCTTCTTTCAGCAAACGTCCCCCGGGACCAGTCGCGGGAACTTGCGAGGAGTCCAGTTTGTGTTCGTCGAGCAAACGCTGAGCGGCGGGCATCACAAAACCACCGCCACCCTTGGCGGGGCTGGATGCGGCGGGTGCCGGTGCTGCAGGAGCCGATGCGGCGTTGCTGGCGGCCGGAGCTGAGCCACCGCTGGATGATCCGCCGTCGCCGTCGGCGGGTTGTTCCGCGACTTGGATCGAGGCGATTTGTTGGCCGACTTCAGCGAATTCGTCGGACTGTTTGGTGATCGACTGCAGGTATCCGCTGGCGGGAGCGGGGATTTGCACCGAAGCTTTTTCCGTTTCAATTTCGACGAGGTCTTCGCCGTTTTTGACCCAGTCGCCTTCTTGTTTGAGCCAATTGCCGATTTGCACTTCGCTGATCGACTCGCCAACGGTGGGAACTTCGACGGGAATGATGTCGCTCACGGGAACGTTTCAACCACTTGATAGAAAAAGCTGGGACGGGAAGAGCAACCAGAATAACGAGCCAATCGCACAGTGTCAGCCGCTCACAAGAGGTTTGGCTCGTTCGGGATCGAAGATTGACCCAGGTTTCCGGGCAAAGCCTCGACCAGCACCCCAGGAAGTTTGCCGGTTGTGCGGGAGGGGGGGATCAGTGTCCTTTTTTTGGGCTGCAACGATGTGGGCGCCGATTCAACACGATGGTGGCCGATGGAATCGATTTGCCACCGTTAAAAGCACGCCCAGAAGAACGTTCTCCGCCCCACATCCGCCCCAATTGTCCCGGAGGCAGTCATGTCCGATGCACCCGAGAAAGGCCATCCAATTCAAATGGCTTTGATCGTCGTGTTGTTGATCGGCGGGGGATGGTACTTCTTCAAGCATTACAACATCGACGGATTGGACGGAGTCGCGATCAAACCCAAGGCCGACTTCGCTTGGGAGAAACTCGACGACCCGTTCACATTCACGTCGTCAACCGACGCTCGCGAATCTCTGGATTGGCCCGTCGACGAATCGGGCAATCCGATCGAAGCGGACCCGGTGATCTACAGCCCCAGCGACTTGCTGCGGTCGGGGCCTTCCACGAATGATCGTGCTTGGGGCAACCCGGTCTATGACGGCAAGGGTTCCGCACCGACCGAACAGATTTCCGCGAAGCGACCTGCTCAGTTCAAGAACCTTCGCATCGCTTCGTGGTCACTGGATGGATTTGGTCCGACGAAGCTGGCCAGCAACATTTGCCGGATGAACTTGATCCGTGTTGTTCGTCAGTTCGACATGGTGGCGTTGCAACAGGTTTCGTCCGTTCATCAAGACCTCGTGCCGCGAATGGTCGATGCGATCAACGAAAGTTCGCTTGGCAGTGGCGGCCCGGTTTACGACTACGTTCTCGGTGGGCCAACTGGACCGGCGGAACGTGGCGAGCAAATGGTGATTCTGTTTCGTCCCGATCGCATTCGTGTGGACCGAACTCAGACGTACACCGTTGCTGATCCTGACCAGCAGATGCTTTACGACCCGTTGGTCGCGTGGTTCCGTGCAGCTCAGCCCAGTGCGGAGCGGGCGTGGACGTTCACGGTTGCCAACGTGCGAATCGATTTGGGACGTGCTCCCGGCGAAGTCGCTCTGTTGGGCCAGCTGTTTGATTCCATTCGGGACGACGGACGCGGTGAAGATGACATCTTGATGATGGGATTGTTTCAAGCGGATGACGCGTACTTGTTGCCGACGATCGCGGGACGCTCGGTTCGCGCCGCGGTGTCCAGCACACCGACGGATATCTTTGGGCGGCATCAAACCGAAAACATCGTGTTCGATTTCAAGTCGACCGCCGAAGCGATTGGTCGCGGTGGAGTCTACGACTTCCTGCGTGTGTACAATCTCAGCCTTTCCGAAGCTCAAACTGTTTCCAGCTACTTGCCGGTGTACGCCGAGTTCTCGGCGCTGGAAGGCTCTCCGATCGTGAATCAAGCGACTTTGGATCAGGCCGTCGTCCAACAAGCGTCGTTGCCGAGCAGCAAAAAGCTTCGCTAGCTGACGATTTCAAGATCGCAATCCCGATGATCTATCTCGACCATCATGCCACCACGCCCTGCGACCCTCGTGTCGTGGAAGCGATGTTGCCCTATCTGACGCAGCACTTTGGCAACCCACACAGTGATTCGCACGAAGCTGGGCGCGAAGTTCGTCGAGCGATCGAACAATCGATCGATTCAATGGCTGCGATCCTGAACGCTCCCAGAGAAAATTTGGTGGTAACATCGGGAGCCACCGAAAGCATCAACCTGGCGATGCGAGGTGTCCTGATGCACCCGCGTTGCAAACGGCATCAAGTGGTCGTGTGCGACACCGAACATCCGGCGGTCTTGGAAGTCGCTGAAGATCTTTCCAAGCAAAGCATCGCCGGTGGCCAGCCCATTGAAATAGTCCGTGCCGGAGTTCATCCGCACGATCATCGCTTCGCCGGACAAGTTGACTTGGACCAGTTGCGGGCAGCGATTGGCGAACACACCGCACTGGTTTCGATCATGTGGGCCAACAACGAAATTGGCTCCATCATGCCCATCAAAACGATCGCGGAGATCACGCATGAAGCGGGTGCACTGCTGCACTGCGACGCAACTCAAGCGGTCGGGCGTTTGCCGGTGGATATGCGTTCGGCTGACGTTGATCTGCTATCTGCGTCAGCGCACAAGTTCTATGGCCCCAAGAGCACTGGCCTGTTGGTGGTCGGCAACGGCAATCGTCGCGTTCGACTGCGTCCCCAAATCATCGGCGGCGGCCAGCAACGCGGGCTCCGTGGTGGAACGCTCAACCCTGCGACCATTGTCGCGATGGCGACCGCGATGCGAATCGCGATTGACGATCTGGATGGTGACACGTCGCGAATTCTTGAGTTGCGAGAGTCGCTTTGGGATCGTTTGAGTTCTGCGATCGAAGGTTTGCAGCTCAATGGCATCGATTGGCGAGAGGAAACTTCACTTCGTTTGCCGGGCAATCTCAACGTGCGACTGCGAGACATCGAAGGCGAATCCTGGATGGCGGCGACTCCGGACGTGGCGTTCAGCAGCGGGTCGGCATGCAGCAGCACCGAGGCTCTTCCAAGTCACGTGTTGTTGGCGATGGGATTGTCCGAGTCCGAGGCCCGCCGCAGTGTTCGATTCGGCATCGGTCGGTTCAACACCACCGCCGAAATCAACTCCGCGGCCGATCAACTGATCGCATCGCATCAAAAATTGGTTGGTTAAAGTGGCATAGGCTTCCAGCCTGTGAGCAGGAATCACAGGCTGGAAGCCTATGCCACTTTTGCCTACATCCAGCCCAGGCGAATGCCCGCGGCCAGCACAATCACAGCGGTGATTCGGCGGAGTGTCAGTTGCGACAGCCAACTCGAGGCGGCTCGGTTTCCAATCTGGCCGCCGATCAAAACGCTGACGAACAACCAAGGCCACCACGGAGCATGCGTTTGAAACTCCGTCGCGATTTCGCTGAGTGACCATGCGTGCTTGCTGGTTTGGCCGACCAATCCTGCCACCGAGTTGACCAGGATGAACAACGAACTGGTCGCCGCGATGTCACGAGCGTGACTCCAGCGAGTCAGATGCAGCACGGGCGACAAAAAAATGCCGCCTCCGATGCCGACCAATCCAGCAAGCAAACCCAAGCCGGCACCAAGGCTCGCTTGCCAGATCACACCGGATCTCCACCAAGAATTCATGCGGCTCGATCCGGTTTGATTTGCTAGCGAAACTTTCTCGGGTTGGTTCTCTCGCGATGACGTTTCGTCGCTGCGTTCTTTCGACCGGCCAATCAAAAGCAAAACGCCAGCGACAATCAGCGTTCCGCTTAGCAACGGCACAAACACTTCCCGGTCCAGGGGGATTGATCCGCCGACCCAAGCCAGAGGGATGGAGCCGACAACCAAGGGAATGCTGCGTGACCACGGGATTTGCCTTTGGGTCGCGAAACGCAAGCATGCACCTGACACGACGAGCAAGTTGCAAGCCAGTGAAAGCATGGGCAGAACGCGATGGTCCACGTCGTTGAGTACCAACAATGCGGTGTAAGTGGACCCGCCGCCGAAGCCTGCGCTGCTGTACACCAAAGCGGCCAAAAAGAACCACGCGACGATCCAAAACTTTCCGCCTAATAACATGCTGGTTCAATCGTTACCCTGAGTGGCAGTGTCTTTTCTTTGCAGCTTCTTGAGGTGATCCGCTATGCGGCAATTTCGTACCGTGACTTGCGTCTTTGTTGTTTTGAGTCTGTTACTCGGGATGCTCTATCTCCCCCTGAGACTCTCTATGGCCGCCGAACCAAAACAAGATGCCTCGTGGCGAAAACAGCAATTCGAAGCGGCCCAGCAAGCGTTGCAAAAAGGACTGCCCAAGACCGCGATCAAGCACTACGACGCCATCGTACCCGCCGCCATCGCCGAAGAAGACCATGACGACGCGATCCTGGCCATGGGGATGCGAGCCTCCCTGCGGGGGCAACTCGACGGAGGCGGCGCCGAAGACCGCATCCTGCACTTACAACAAGACATGGAATCGGCTCCCGTGGCCAGCAAACCGCTCCTGCAGGCGGTGCTGGCCAGTTGGTTCTATTCGTATCAACAACAAAACCAATGGCGGTTCCGAAACCGCACCGAGATCGAAACTCGTGAAGACGATTCGACGCCCATCAAATCCGGTGAAGACCTGAAAACCTGGAGTGCTCAGCGAATCATCCGCCACGCCAGCACGCTGTTTGACGAAGCCTTGGAAGACGCCGAGACCCTGCAAGCGACCGACCTGGAATCGATCCAGCGACTGATCACCGAGGGCAACGCTCCCGAGTCATATCGCCCCACGGTCTATGATTTCGTGGTCAACCAAGCCATCGACCACTTCGTCGACGCCCACTCCATCTACAGCGGACCGATCGAGCGTTTCGAACTGGAAGCAAACTCGCCGATCCTGGATCCGGTTGCTGATTTCCTGGCCTGGGAGATCCCCGAAACGGACCTCGAATCGCCGCTTCGCCGAGCCACCGAGTTGATGCAGGATTGGGTGCGTTTCCGACAATCCAACGCGGACGAACAAAATGACGCGTTCCTCGATGCCAACTGGAATCGTTTGCGTTTCGCAGAACAGAACGCGGTGGGTTCTGAAAAAGAAGAACGGTCGCTAGCCGCGATGCAGCGTTTCCTGAGTGAAAACCAAAGTCATCCCATCAGCGCCCGTGCCAGTTTCCAGCTGGCTCAACAAGAGATGGGGAAAGAGGAGTTCGTTCGGGCTCATCAAATCGCGAAAGCCGCGGCAGCAGCCCATCCGGATAGCTTTGGCGGACAGCAGTGTGCCGCTTTGATCCAACAAATCGAAGCACCACAGCTCAACATCGCGACCGAACGCGTTTGGAACCCGGCCCTCTCCGAGTCCGCTCAAGCGGAAATCGAAATCAGCTACAAGAACATCAACCAGGTGCACTTCAAACTGGTCTCGCTGAACTTTGACGAACTGCTGAATTCAGGCCAAATGGTTCAGAACAACGAGCACGACTGGTTGAGGAAGTTTGGCGAAGAACCCGCCATGCAACAGTGGTCGGTCGACTTGAAAGAAACCGCCGATTTCAAAACCAAAGTTCATCGAATCGAGGTCCCCAAGGATCTGGCAAAGGGAAGCTACATGCTGATCGCCAGTGTCAATGAAGACTTCGTTTGGAAAGAGAACTATCTGGCGGGCAAACAGGTTTGGGTCAGCGAACTGGCGCTCGTCACCGATGGTCGTTGGAACCAAGGCACGCTCGAAGGACACGTGTTGGATTCGAAGACGGGCGAACCGATCCCTCAAGCGACGGTGAAGATTTGGACTTGGACCAACGAAAACCAACCACGCAACAGCCGCAACAATGGTTATCGATACCGATCGCTGCCGTCGTTGACGACTGACCAGAACGGTCACTTCGAGATGAAAGCGGAGCAGGGAACCAACTTGAACAACTTGTTGTTGCTGGCTCAAAACGGCAAGGATCGTCTTCCATCCCAGCAGCATCATTCCATTCGTCATGCACGAACGTCGAATCAACTCAGCGGCCGCACCGTTTTCTTCACCGACCGAGCGATTTATCGACCGGGGCAAACGATTCGCTTCAAAGCCATCGCGACGAATTACGACCAGTCAAAGAATCTGTACCAAACCCACAACCAAAAATCGTTGCAGGTGCAGTTGCTCGACCCCAACAACCAAGTGGTCGAAACGTTGGATCTGGTCACCAACGATCGCGGCAGTTGTCATGGCAGCTTCCATTTGCCGACCTCGGGACTGACCGGCCAAATGCGACTGATCGTCCGCGAGTTCCCTCGCGGTTCCGCCACCGTTCGTGTGGAAGAGTACAAACGTCCGAAGTTCGAAGTGACCTTGGACGCTCCCAAGGATCCGGTGCGACTGGAAGAATCCGTGACAGTCTCCGGCCGCGCTACCGCTTACACTGGCGCGGCAATCAACGACGCGACTGTTCGCTACACCGTCGTTCGCCAAGTCCAATATCCGATTTGGTGGGGATGGCGATGCTGGTGGATCCCGACGCCTCCCGCCGAACCGCAAACGATCGTGCAAGGCGAAACAACCACGGATGAACTGGGACGCTTTGACGTGTCCTTTGATGCCGTGCCAGATGCCTCGGTCGATCGAGACAGCGAACCCACCTTCCGCTACGTGATCACCGCCGACGTGGTCGACACCACCGGCGAAACTCGATCGGACAAACGCACGGTCACGGCGGGCTACACGACCATGTCGGCTCGAATGAGCGTCGCTCAACCCGATTGGCTGACCGAACAAGAGCCGGTCGACATTCAGGTTCACACCACGTCACTCGATGGCGAAGCCCAAGCCGCCGAGGTCAAAATCGAGGTCTGGTCATTGAAGGCTCCCGAAGTCGTTCCGCAACCGCGTTGGGGCTCGTATCAACCGTTGCCAGTGGATGCGGACGACGAAGCGCAACGAGTTCGTCCAGAGGATCCGAATTCGTGGCCACTGGATGAATTGCAATCTTCGAAGACTTTGCAAACCGATGCCAATGGCCAAGGCTCCTGGGAAGTCTCGCTTCCCAAGGGACACTACCGAGCGGTCTTGTCAGCGGTCGATTCAGCGGGCAACTCGGTCTCGGCCTTGTTGCCTTTGCGAGTGATCAATCCCAAAGCGGATCAACTCGGTCTGCCAATCGCCAGCCTGTTTGTGACGCCTCAATCGCAATGGGAACCGGGCGAAACGTTCACCGCGGTTTGGGGTAGCGGCTACGAAGATGCCAAGGCCTTGGTGGAAGTCGAGCATCGTGGCGAGATCTTGCAGCGATATTGGACGTCCGGCGACAAGACACAAATCGAGATCACCCAAGCGGTCGATGAATCGATGCGAGGTGGCTTTGTCGTCCGCGTGATGATGGTTCACGAGAACCGTCTGCATCTGCATCAACAAGTCATCAACGTTCCTTGGACGAACAAAGAGTGGTCCATTCGCTGGGAACGTTTTGTTTCCAAACTCAAACCCGGTGCGGAAGAAACTTGGACAGCGGTCATCGAACCCAAGGTGGTGGATGAGTCGACCAAGGCCCAGCAGGATTCCATCATGGAAATGGTGGCAACGCTGTACGACGCCTCGCTCGACGTGTTTGCCAAACATCGCTTCGCAACTGGCTTCAACGTCTTCTATCGAGATCGAAGCACACGCAGCCCGCACCTGAACAACGGCTGGCAACACTTGTCGACCGTCGTGATGTGGTCGCACCGCGGTTACCCCAGCGGTGAGCTGAGCTATCCCGATTGGGTTTCCGAACTGCAGTTGAACAACCATTTCGGACGTCCCATGCCAATGGCACGCGGAATGGCTTTCGCTGAATCGGACATGATGATGGCCGATGGAGCGATGCCCGCATCAGCTCCCATGCGGAAGAGTGCCGGGCGTGCGATGCTCAGCGTCAGCGCGGCAGAGAACGAGGTCGCATCACGCGAGGAATCAGACGGCACACCTCCCGAATCGAATGATCCCGAGATCGATTTGTCGGGCATTCCGCCTCGCAAAAACCTGAGCGAGACCGCGTTCTTCTTCCCCGAATTGATCGCGGACGAGAACGGGGGGGTGAAGATGAAGTTCACCATGCCGGAAGCATTGACTCGTTGGCAGTTGCTGGGATTCGCCCACGGTGCAAACCTTTCCTCGGGAACCATCTCGGGCACTGCCGTGACCAGCAAAGACTTGATGGTCCAACCCAATCCGCCACGCACGTTGCGGGAAGGTGACGAGATTGAACTGACGGTCAAAGTCAGCAATCAATCCGCCGCAACTCAAACCGGCGTGGTGGCGTTGAACCTGTCGTCAGCAGCCAGCGGCGAGTCCGTCGATGAGCAAGTCGGCAACTCGCAGCCGAAGCAATCGTTTGAAATCCCCGCCGGCCAGTCCAAGACATTCTCATGGCGAATCCAGGTCCCCGATGGCATTGGGTACCTGGTCTACAAGGCCGTTGGTTCGACCGGTCGTTTGTCGGATGGCGAAGAAGGTTATCTGCCGGTTTTGACCCGCCGCATCTTGGTGCACGAATCCATTTCACTGCCAATCGACGGTGCCGAAACGAAAACCTTCAAACTGCCGAAGTTGTTGGAAGGAAACAGCGACACACTGTCGAGCGAATCGCTGACCATTCAGATGACTTCCAATCCGGCTTGGTACGCCGTGATGGCACTGCCGTACTTGATGGAGTATCCCCATGAATGCAGCGAGCAAACGTTCCATCGCTTGTATGCGAACTTGCTCGCACGGCACATCGCCACATCCGACCCGCGAATCGAACGCGTGTTTGAACAATGGCGCAACCAACCCGAGGTCGCTGGCCGAGTGACACTGGACAGTCCCCTGGCACAGAACGAAGAACTGAAGTCGATCGCACTCACCGAAACACCTTGGGTGCTGCAGTCCAAGTCCGAATCGGAAGCACGTCGCAACGTCGGGATTTTGTTCGACACCAATCGTGTCAACGATCAAGCCGATCGACTGACGCGGCGATTGATCGAACTGCAAAAAGAAGACGGCAGCTTCGCTTGGTTCGATGGTGGTCCATCCAACGACACCATCACCATGCTGATTGTCACCGGATTCGGTCGACTGCAACATTTGGGTGTCGATGTTGACATGCAGGTGGCGATGAAAGCGCTCACGCACTTGGACGCTTATGCGACCAAACTTTATGAACGCATCGAGCCAGAGGACCGCAACAAGGCACATGTTTCACCGACGGTGGCGATGCTGTTGTACGGTCGCAGTTTCTACAAGAACCAACCGACCGCTCCGGAGCACAAGGAAGCGGTTGATTACTGGACCGACCAACTCGCAGAACACTGGTTGTCCTTGTCCAGTCGCATGAGCCAAGGGCACGCCGCGATTGCTTTGCATCGACTGGGCCGACTCAAAGAGGCCAAGGAAATCGTCGCTTCATTGATCGAGCGCTCGGTGGTCGATGAGCAGGGCATGCATTGGAATGACGCCAACTCAGGCTGGTGGTGGCACCAAGCACCGATTGAAACGCAGGCGATGATGATCGAGGTGCTCGACGAAGTCGCCGGCGATCTCCAGCGGGTCGAACTCTGCCAGGCTTGGTTGCTGCGTCAGAAAGAAACTCAGTCTTGGGAAACCACCAAATCCACCGCCGACGCGGTGTACGCGTTGCTGCTGCGAGGCACGGACAAACTGGCTTCCGATGAAGTCGTCGACATTGCGGTGGGGCAGCAAGAAGTCCCCAAGGGTAACGTGGAAGCCGGCACTGGTTTCTACCAGCACCGTTTCTCAGCGGATGAGATCACCCCCGAAATGGGTTTGATTCAGGTCAAGAAGACAACCTCAGGCATCGCTTGGGGCGGAGTCCACTGGCAGTACTTTGAGAACATCGAAAACATCACGCCGCACGATGGAACGCCTCTGCAAATCGAGAAGCAACTGTTTGTCGTCCGTGCGACGGATTCTGGACCCGTGCTGCGTCCTATTGGCGACGAACCCGTTCGAGTAGGCGATGAGCTGGTCTCCAGGTTGATCATCCGCAGTGATCGCGACATGGAATTCTTGCA
This sequence comes from Rhodopirellula bahusiensis, assembly GCF_002727185.1. Classification (NCBI taxonomy): domain Bacteria; kingdom Pseudomonadati; phylum Planctomycetota; class Planctomycetia; order Pirellulales; family Pirellulaceae; genus Rhodopirellula; species Rhodopirellula bahusiensis. The sequence continues at coordinate 678,875 of NZ_NIZW01000001.1, read as the reverse complement.
CTTGCGAGACCATCGCGGTAGCGGCACCGAGCCCGTTAATGTGTTGTCTCAATACCGGCGACAAGATGCACTGGGTTATTACCAAAGCACCCGAGACGCGGCCGAGCATTTCTTCATTGGTTACCTCAGGAAAGGCACCTATGTATTGGAATCTCGCTGTCGTGTGCAGCTTCGCGGCAACTATCAGACTGGGATGGCGAGCATCGAATCGATGTACGCACCTCAGTACAACAGCCACAGCGAAAGCCACGCACTCGAGGTGAAGTGAGCTGAATTGCTTGATGATTCACCCTGCCTTTTTGTTTCAGTGCAATGTGCTGTTGAAATGAGCAGGGGGGTGTTCAAGGTTCACGCACGTGTTCGGTCGTCCAACCGTGCTGATATGCAGCGGGCACGAATCTACCGTTAGATCATTGGTATGAAAGCTGCGTTCGAGGTCGAGTTCTCAAGATTGGCAAACTATTGTCAATCAAGTTTTCAACTCCCGAACCTCTTGCAGTGATTTGATGAAAACGGGCTTTTTGATCGACATGGATGGTGTCATCTACCGCGGCAGCGAACTGATCCCAGGAGCCGATCAGTTCATCGACGTATTGATTCGACAGGACATTCCTTTTTTGTTCTTGACCAACAACAGCCAAAGGACTCGGCGTGACGTTCAAACCAAACTCCAACGGATGGGGATCTTTGTAGAGGAGTCTCATATCTTCACCTGTGCGATGGCAACGGCACGCTTCCTCGCCAAGTTGAAACCCAATGGCACCGCATACATCATTGGGGAAGGTGGTTTGTTGCAAGCGATGCACCAGAACGGTTTTTCAATCGTGGATCATTCACCGGACTTTGTTGTTGTCGGCGAAGGTCGCACAATCACGCTCAATGCGTTGGAATCGGCGGTCGACATGATCCTTGGTGGTGCCAAGCTGATTGCCACCAACTTGGACCCCAGTTGCCCGACCAAGAACGGCACACGCCCAGGTTGCGGGGCCACGGTCGCGTACCTTGAAGCGGTTACAGGACGCAAAGCCTTCAGCGTGGGGAAACCCAGCCCCATCATGATGCGAGCCGCCCGGAAGGAACTAAAGCTTGCCACATCACAAACGGTGATGGTGGGCGACACGATGGAAACCGACATCCTCGGCGGAGTCCAAATGGGTTACCGAACGGTGCTCACATTGTCCGGCGGCACAAAAAGAGAAGACCTGGGCCAATTCGCTTACGGCCCCGACGTGATCGTCGATTCAATCGCAGATCTCTGCGACGTCAGTGACTTTGTCGAAACCAGTCTGCCAGTCGGCAACCGTGAAGACGACACCGTCACGAACTTCGCCGCCTGGGCCGCTGCCAACGCGTGATGGTTTGCCCTGGACCGCAACGTGCGTCACATCAAGGCTCGTAGGCCAGGTCTCACCTGGCACCCGCGCCGATGCTTCGGCAGAAGCGAGGTGTGATCGGAACTCCGGCTTCGTTTGACGGGGCAGATCCAACGGCCAGTCACCAACGCCAGGTGGAACCTGGCCTACGTCACCTGTCGTCGTGGACGGATTCTACTCTTCGCTGGTTGGGACCAGCATTTCGACTTTGCGGAAGTCGACTTCGAGGTCTTGGTTTCCGTGCAGCAACGTAGGCCAGGTCTCACCTGGCACCCAAGCCGATGCTTCGGTAGAAGCGAGGCGTGATCGCCATTCAGGCTTCGATCGACGGGGTTGATCCAACGGCCAGTCACCAAAGCCAGGTGGAACCTGGCCTACGTCACCTGTCGTCGTGGACGGAGCTCTACTCTTCGCTGGTTGGGACCAGCATTTCAACTTTGCGGAAGTCGACTTCGAGGTCTTGGTTGCCGTGCAGTTGCAAGGCGATCACTCCGGAGTCAGCCAAGTCTTCCACGACATGGTCGACGGCCAAACAATCGTTCAAGTGAACGACGATGCGTTTGCCATGAACGCTGACGGTCATCATGTTCCAAGGCGTTTCATCGTCGCCGGAGGTCACTGGTTTTTTGTCAAGCTGCAAACCTTCACGGGCTTGTTTCCAGTGACGATTGACAACGGCATGCCGGTCTTTGGGGAATCCGGTTTCGAGGTAATGCAGAGGACGCACCAACCAACCCGCTCCGCCAGTTTGGTATAGGCCGCCAACTTCATCGGAGTTATCGATTTCGCACTGGACGCCTTTGACGAATGGTTTGTTCTCAGTGATTTCACTGCGAACGAAGAAGCCACTGTCGCCCTTTTTGAATCGATACTCGATTCGATAGGTCCCGTCGGTCATGGGGTGCTTGCTGTACAGCATGCCGTTGGGCTCGTTGGCTTCGCTGCTGGCGCGGCCTTGCAGAATGCCGTCGACCACGGTCCACGTGCCGCCACCGACGGTTTCCCAGCCGTCCAATGACTTGCCGTCGAACAAAGGTTTCCATTCGTGGCTGCCCAGGTTGCGGACCTTCAAGTTTCGGAACCGATAGGTCTGGCCTTTTTCACCGTGGTGTTGCAGTCCGACTCGGCCGCTCAGATCAACGGGATCAAAGTAGTCGGTGGTGGGGACATCGTTGATGAAAAACTGCAAGTGATTGCCAACACAGCGGATGCGGTAGCGGTTCCAGCGATCTCGATCGAATGCGGCTTGGGCTTCCGGTTGATCCCACAACGGGTTGAGCCACTGGCGACGACGTTCATCGTAGAGGCCACCTGACCAGCGACGATCGGTGGGGTCGGCTTCGGCTTGGTACCCAAAGACTTCGTTCGGTTTGACTTGTCCACGAGCCATGAAGCCGCTGTTGGATTTGCCTTCGGGAAGTTTGACTTCGCCTTCGAATTCGTAGTCGTGGAAGACTTTCTCGGTGACCAGGAAGAACTTCTTGTCGGCGGTCAGGTGGATTTCACCATCGACCACTTCCGTCTTGCCCCATTCGTACGGATTGGTCCAACCGCTGAGTGATTTGCCATCGAACAACGATTGCATCTCGGTTGCGGGAGTTTGCGATTCAGTCTTCGCAGGTGCCGATTGTTTGGGTGCGTCGTCGGCATTGGCGAGCGAACCGCAGCAGGTGCTGACGCAGACGAGTGAGGCAAATGCCCATGATTGGGTGCGAACACGACGGAAGGACGTGAGCCAGGATGATTTCATCATTCGATGGGTTGGTTTTTGTGGGGGGAGGGGAGCAAAGTCGGGCGGAACATAGCCGATGCCCGGACGCCAGTGGCGGTTTGCCGGGGCACCTTCGGCGGATTGTCAGTATACTCCAGGAATTGTTTACCTCCGAGATTCCCGCCCAGGGTGGCCATGCCAAACTATTCACGCATTGCACTGAAGATGCTCGCAGCCGCGGTGGAAACATCGCGTGAAGAGAGCGGGAAAAAGCGTGAACCGGTGGACACTTCCGCTTCGACACCCGAGCGTTCTTGGCGGCGAAATGTCATCGGAATCCTCTCGGCGGTCATGCTTTGTCTGGGCGGAGTGTTCTATTTCGCGGGGATCGGTGAGGAAACGCTGGGATCGGCGTCGACCCATGCCTTCGTGACGGCGGCGTTGCTGCGTGTCGGTTTGGTCCTGGGAGCGTTGTGGCTGGCGTGGGATTCTCTCAAACGCCCCGCCCGATGGTTGCCGCCTGGATTGGCGGTCGCTGGCGTGATTGGCATCGTCGTGGTTGCCGCTCAGCCTCGGTTGCTGCTGGCCATTGGTCCGGCCCTTGGTGTGCTGGCATTGTTATCCGGTGTGATGCGAATCTTTCGAAGCAAATGAACTCCAACTGAGCTGGAACTGATGAGCCCAAACACTGATCCGAGAAACAACATGCTTCAGCAAACTTTGTGGTCCACACTTGGCATCTTGGCCTGCTCATTGGCCTTCACCGCGGCATCGGTCCCGGCTGACGAACCCAGCCCACAACGTTCCGGCGACCGTCCCAACATCGTGCTGATCATGGCCGATGACATGGGATTTGAATGCATTGGATCCAACGGCTCCCTCGACTATCAAACGCCCAATATCGACCGGATTGCCAGCGAAGGTCTGCGGTTCGAACATTGTTACTCGCAACCCATCTGCACGCCGTCGCGAGTCAAGCTGATGACCGGCATGACCAACAAGCGAAACTACGTGAAGTTTGGAATGCTTGACCGGAAGCAGACCACGTTTGCTCATCTGTTGAAGTCCGCTGGTTACCGAACCTGCATCGCGGGAAAGTGGCAACTGGGAAGCGAGCTGGATTCGCCACGGCACTTTGGTTTCGAAGAGTCGTTGTTGTGGCAACACACTCGCGGACGAATGGACAGCCAAAAACGTGACACTCGGTATCCCAACCCACGACTTGAGCGAAACGGTACGAAAGAAGACTACGACGAAGGCGAGTTCTCATCCGACTTGTTCGCGGACTTCCTCTGCGACTTCATGGAAACGAATCGTGATCAGCCATTCCTGGCCTACTATCCGATGGCACTCGTTCATTGCCCGTTTTGCCCCACGCCTGATTCAGAAGATTGGGATCCGACGTCGCATGGATCGAAGACTTACAAAGGCCAACCAGAATACTTCGGCGACATGGTCGCGTACGTCGACAAGATTGTCGGCCGCATTGATCAGAAACTGGGCGACCTCGGTATTCGCGAAAATACGTTGTTGATCTTCACGGGAGACAACGGCACCGACAAACCGATCGTCACCCAGACTCGGTTTGGTGAGGTCGTGGGTGCAAAAGGCGAGATGGTCGACGCGGGCAATCATGTGACCTGCATCGCGAAGTGGCCAGGCGTGATTCAGCCCCAGCGTTTGACATCGCAAATCATCGACTTCAGCGATTTTTTGCCGACGATGTGTGAAGTCGCGGACGCCGAAGTTCCCGCGAATTTGACCATCGATGGGCAGAGTTTTTTGCCGGTGTTGCAGGGCATCGAGGGGCAGGGTCGCGAATCGATGTTCATGTGGTATGAACGAAACGGGCGTCCCAACAAGGCTCGCGAATTTGCTCGCAACCAACGCTACAAACTGTATGGCGACGGATCGTTCTTCGACGTTGAGATGGACCGCAACGAAAAGTCTCCGCTGCAATCCTTGACCGACGATCAAAAAGAAATTCGAAGCAAGCTCCAGGCCAAGATCGACTCTTTCGCCAACATCATTCCACCTCAAGCTCGCTAACGCCTGTGGCATAAGCTTCTAGCTTGTGATTTTGTGCCCCACAGGCCAGAGGCCTATGCCACTTTGAAGTGAACTACTTCGTGGTCCACTCGGGAGCGGGCTGAATTTCATCGGCGACTGCGCCGCCTTGGTCTTTCCGACCACTTCCTTCGAGGCGGCTGATCACACGGACGGTCATGTCGTGGTCGCAGTTGATTTGGCAACTGAGCCGAACGCCGGGCTCGGTCACTTCGCGAACGCGGAGGGTTTCTTTCTCGGCTTCAGTGATCTGCTCAGGTTCGCCTTCCACGAACTCCACTCGGCAAGTCGTGCATCTGGAAACACCACCGCACGCGTGCAATTGGTCGGTGCCAGCTTCTTCGACCAACGCTTTGATCAAACGTTTGCCAGCGGGGACTTCAAAGGTGCCAACGTTTTCGACGGTGAGTTTGGGCATGGAGACTCGATAGGGAAGGGTGGTGATGAAATCAGTCGCCGGGCTCGGGAGCCCAACGTGCTAGGAGGCCCAGCGTGCAAGTGGTTGATTAGCCAACGGTGGCTGACTGTTTGCGATCGACTTTGACGGAATCGAAGTCGACGGTGCAGAAGTAATCGTCGAACGTTTCGGCGCGGCGGATCGCTCGGAACTCACCCGCGTCGTTGAACACGATCTCTGCGGAACGAAGACGACCGTTGTACTGGAATCCCATGCTGTGGCCGTGAGCTCCGGCATCGTGGATGACAGCGATGTCACCGACTTCGGTGGCCGGTATCTTGCGATCGATCGCGAATTTGTCGTTGTTCTCGCAAAGCGATCCGACGATGTCGACGGTGCGATCCGCGGGTTGGTCTTCTTTGCCCATCACGGTGATGTGATGGTACGCCCCGTACATGCCCGGACGCATCAGGTTGCTCATGCAAGCGTCCACGCCGACGTAGTCTTTGTAGGACGATTTCTGATTGATGACTTTGGTGATCAAGTAACCAAAGGGCCCGGTCATCGCACGACCGTTTTCCATCAGGATTCGCACGGGAGCGATTCCGGCGGGAACCAAGATCGACTCATAGAGTTTGCGAACACCATCGCCAAAGGCAGGCAGATCGACAGGGTCTTGGCCGGGCTGATAAGGCACACCGATTCCGCCGCCGAGGTTGATGCACTCGACCGAGATTCCCGTTTCGCGATGGATTTCAGCGGCGAGTTCAAACAGCATTTCCGCGGTTTGCAACAACGCTTCGATATTCAGTTCGTTGCTGACGACCATCGCGTGCAAACCGAATCGCGAAATGCCGAGTTCGGCACAGCGACGGTAGCCATCGATCAGTTGCTCGCGAGTGCTGCCGAACTTGGCTTCCTTGGGATCGCCGATGATGACGTTGCCTTGGCGTTCCGGTCCCGGGTTGAAGCGGAATGAAACCATCTCCGGCAACGGGCTCAGTTGAGCGATTTGTTCAACGTGATGTGGTGTGTCGAGATTGATGATCGCGCCAAGTTTGTTGGCGATCTCGAACTCTTCCATGGTCGTGTTGTTGGACGTGAACATCACATCTTGGCCGGTGATGCCCAGACGCTCGCAGGTGATCAGCTCGGCCACACTGCTGCAATCCGCCCCGCCACCTTCCTCGGCCATCATTGCGACGATGTGCGGGTTGGGGGTGGCTTTGACCGCGAAATATTGCTGGAAACCTTCGTTCCAAGCGAACGCATCAGTCAATTCGCGAGCCCGGTCACGGATCCCGTCTTCGTGATACAGGACAAATGGCGTGGGGTGATCTTCAATGATTCGGTCGATCAATTCGCGATCGAACGGCAATGGTTGATAGTGCATCAGAGGGCTCTGGAATCGGTTGAAAGTGTTCCGAGTGGAGTACCCGAAAGAATAGTCGCCGGAGCAACTTTCGAAAACCGATCAGTTGCCCTCGTCGAACGAGAACCCAAAGCCAGTGAATGGCACAATTCCGTAAACGCCCTCGGTGAAGACTTGGCTGACGAAGCGATCGAACAATCGGATCGGGCTGGGGGGGACGATGACCACGTCGCCGTCCTGCAGCCAAATCTCGTCCATCGGGCGGGAGTCCTTGCCCATGATCGCGCCACGCAAATCCAGCACCGTGGACAGCAATTCCCAGTTCGGACCGCGGCGGAAAATCACGACCTGACGCAGGTTCGCACCCGGCACGTACCCGCTGCCCAACGCGATCCCGCCGAGCACGGTCGTTGGTGCGTCGATCTCAAATCGGCCCGGCGTGGTGACTTCGCCGAGGACATAAACGTAGTGAGGAGCCTGCTGCTCCAGCACAACCTCGACATCCAAGCCGGCCGACATCGAGTCGTATCGCAGGATGATTTCTCGTTTCAATTCGCTGAGTGTCAGGCCTTGAGCGGGCACAGCACCCAAACGAGGCAAGCGAAGCGTTCCCTCGGGCGTGATCGTTTGCACGGTTTGTTGAGGGTTGAATCCTTCGGAACCACTGATGGCTTCGCGAATCTGTCGGGCGATGTTGCCCGTCGCAACGGGAGTCACGTCGATCGAAGGATCGGGGTAGTACTCTTCGTAGCGTTCGTTGAGCAATTCGCGAAGCTGGCTGATCGTTTGCCCAGCCGCGTGAATCTGGCCGATGAAACGCAACGTGATCGTTCCGTCGGGTTGGATTTCCAAACCACGTTCGAGCGTTCCGCGAGTGAGCTTTTCATCGGCTTCAGATTCAATCAACAATTCGTCGCCGACTACTAGTCGATATGCACCCACCGAGCGAACGGTCTTGATTAAAAACGTCAACTGAACTTGGTCGCCGCCACGCAATCGGTATTCGTGCACCGGTGCACTGCGAGCAGGTCCGACGTAGTTGCCGGGTCCGTAAACGTTGAATGGCATGCTTTGAGGGCAGCGCCAGCACTGGCACGCGGGGCGGGTTCCGGTGCAAACACCAAGCGTCTTGCTCAGTCGTTCGGCGCCGACTCCGTTTCGATCCACACATCCACCGCAGGTCGAGCAGGTGACCGAGCTGGGATGACCCGACAAAGGTCCTCCACCGTGCGACGCGAACGAAGCGGGCAATGGCCAACGTGTGACTTCATCTTGCATCAAGTCCGGCCACGAAGGAGTTCCATCCGTGTGGCTTTGAGCGGATCCGTTGTGGTTCGCGTTGGTCGAATATTGCGTCGAGTCCATGGTCTCGGTGTCGACGACCGACCGCGAACGAGGTGCCGGTGAATCAGTGGCCGGTTTCTCGGTCTCCGGTTCACGGTTTGGTTGTTGGGGGGTGTCGCCTCGTTTGGATGGAGGCGTCGGTCGAGTCGATCGTGGTTCTGAAGCAGGCGACTTCCGCGGGGCTTCGAGATCGCTGGAAGATTCGACGGCGGCGTCTTCGTTTCTTAGCGCATCGAGACGCTTGGATTGTTTGTCACGCGTCGACGGTTGGGCTCGATTGCGATTCGGGACTGGACGGAACTCCGGAAGCTCCTGCGTCTTGGTGGATGGCGCGTTGCCGCCCAAGCGTTGCGGACGAGCGGGAGTTGTTCGATCCGTTTGCCGCTGACGAGGGCGCAGCGGTGGCGGCAATTCCAACAAGGTTTCCTCGTCTGCGGCCGGCTGTTCTGTACGAGTCCGTTCTGTACGAGTCCGTTCTGTACGAGGCTGGACGGCTTGCGGCTGCGCTTTTTGCGGCTGAGCAGCAGGCGGCTTCAAGGTCGGTGGGACTGGCGGCGGTGTGGAGGGCATTGCCGGCGCGGGCGTTGGAATCGCTTCGGGCAATAAGTTCTTGCGCGGCGCGGTTGTCTCGGGTGGGGAGGCGCCTGCAGGCAGGCCGGGAATCAGATCGCGAGAGCGTGATTCAAAACGGGCGCGAGCTTCCAACTTGGCTTGCTCAGCACGCAAGTTGTGCTTTTCCAGCCGCTGCCGGTAATCGCGAAGCGAGTTGACCTCGAGCAGTTCGTCTTCATTGACGGGCGGATTGTCCGGCAGGGCGTCCATGGCAAACGACGGTGTGGGCAACGTGCCCGTGCTGCCGCCCAAGATTGTCGGTCGCGCATCGGTTGCGGGAGTCGCTTGTCCAGGTGCGACCAATTCCTGCGCGGACGTGGTGTCCGCGAACACCAACGGCAACAACAAACCGGTTGCCAAGCAAACGCGACGAAACGCCGATCGAAGACGAGTTGGTTTCATGGGACGATCCATCGAAATCGGGTGGACGGTGGGGGCGTTGGTTTGGATTACCAAAACAGACCGCCGCGGGGCGTTGTCGAACGAGAAGGAGCAGCGGGCATCGACGGGTCAACGATTCGTGATTGCGGCGAACGTCCGTTTTGTGCTGGCACGATCAACTGACCTTGGTTGATCGAGTTTCGCGGCATCGGACGCGAAGCCGTTTGAGGGTATGGATGCGACGCAGGTTGCTGCTGAGTCGTCTGCTGGTTCGACACAGCATGTTGCGGCGATGCGCTGTGCTGGCTCGACGCGATGTGTTGACCCGAACCGGCGAACTGCTGGTGAGTTTTCGCGAATTGCGAAGGCGACATCAGTTGAACAGGAAGTTCGCTGGGCAAATTCGTCGAAGCGAGTTGTTGCTGGCACTCAGCAGCCAAATTGGCGTCGCCCGATTCGTTTGCCGCTCGCATCAAATCTTCGACGCTTTGTCGAGTGGGTTTCTGTTGCACGCTCAGCAGCAACAATTCTTTCGCGATCGCAGGCATCGAACGGCTGAGTAGGTTGCGACCGAGCTCGGCGGTGGCTTGTGGGTTGTCGGGGCCGATCTCAACGGCGGCACGTCGATACATCAACGCCAGTTCCGAGGCGTGCAACCGTGAACGTGATTCGGTCAAATCCGAATTTGATTGTGGCGTGAGCGTCGCGGATTCCAGGTCCGCCAAAATCATGGTGGCTTCAGCGGCGAGCGGTCCACCGATGGTGGCTTCGACCCATCGTTGACGGGCGTAGTTCAGGTAAGCTTCGATCGCACGTTCCGCGGTCAACAACGATGTGTTCACACCGTGAAGCGCAGGCGTTTCGTGCACCTCGACCAATCGGTTCAATGCGGCTTGATCGACCGGCCCGTAGCGACCGGTGAAGTCCGTCGATTCGCGAATCGCGGTGATGGCTTCGTTGAGTTGTGACGTGTGCAGGTTGCCTCCCGTTTGGGAGTCTCGCAGCGAGGCGATGATTCGAAGCGTCTGAGTCGCCGACTCTTTCGCGGTATGCAGTGCGCCGCGACGTGCCGCGAAGTGAGCGCTGCGAAGTTGGCTGACGGCCGACTGTGCGAGCTCGGCCGTGCGAGCGTGATGGTTGATCGGGTCTGAAGCGGGCATCGGACGAGAAGTCGATGATGCGGTCTTTCCAAGCGACGCTGTGGCGCTGTCACTTGAAAAGGTTTGGCGGCGCCGTGTGATCTTGGGAGCTTCTTCGGCTGGAACCGGAGCGGTCATGATGATGGTGACCGGCGGAGGAGCCGGAGCCACTATGGCGGGTTGGGCCGACGGTGGTTTCCATGCGGGGGCGGTCGCGGAAGTCGGCGGAAGTGCCAACGGCCGCGGTTGCCAGACTCGGCTGGATTTCGCGTTCCCATTCGACGGCGAATCGGCCGCATGGACGGAAGCGGTGACCGACGCGATCAGGATCGCCAACGAAACACGTCGGACCAGCAAACCACGACGAGACCGGCCCTTGGCGGTTCGATCGGCGCGGTCCTGACCAGTCAGATCTCGTGGTTTCATATTGCGATCCATCGCATTCCCAGCGTGTTTCGGAGGGGAGTTCATCCTTGAAGCCCCTGGTCCATGCGGACCGCGCTCGGCGTGTCGCTTGAAAGTCGAAACTCGGCGTGTGAGCGGCACGAATTTCAGGCGACATGGTCCAGCTACTCGGCGTATCGACGAACCCGAGGGAAATTCTGTACATGGAGCCGCCGCCGCCGGGTGGAATCAATGGTTCGAACACGCGTGACCGTTATCGAGGTATAAATTCGTACAACCGGCACATTCGGACCGTGAGCGTGGGTGAAATCGATCGCGGAAATCTCCGGCGCACCCGGGTGAATCCCCAGTGGGGCTGATTTTTGAAGTCTTTGATCTTGTCGGCGGGTGTTCAAAGCTGTTTTTCACGAGTTCGACAATCGGCTCGCAAACCATTCGTATGATTGAGGTTTGACCGTGAGGACTGAGCGAAACGGGGTGGATCGTCGCGGATTCACATTGGTGGAATTGTTGGTCGTGATCGCCATCATTGGCATCTTGATCGCTCTACTCTTACCGGCGGTTCAAAGCATTCGCGAAGCAGCTCGTCAGACCAAGTGTCGCAATCGAATCCGCCAAATCGCATTGGCTTGTCAAAACTACGAGTCGATGTTTCGCGATCTGCCCGGCTACTCTGGCGAAGTCCCGCCGTTCTTGGTCGATTTCGAGAGTCGGAGGCAGTACGACGCCCGGTTCAACGGAGGCAATTGGTTGGTCCAGGCGATGGCTTTGATGGAGCAAGCTGACTTGGCACCTCCGCTCGCTAAAATCGGTGCTGCACCGATGGTCTCGCCGACTGATCGGGTGCAACAGCATGTTCAGTCTGCCGTCGCGACATTCCATTGCCCAACCCGACGAGATGCGGACGCCTATCCATTGTTGGAACCCTACTTGAGTCGCTACGGCGAATCTGGTGGTCGGACGGATTACGCCATGTGTGGTGGGCCCGCCACGGTGAACGAGGACGACCACCGCATCATCGAGAGCGAGTATGACGGGGTCTGGCGATTGGGTGGTCGGACACGGCTGAATCGGGTTTTTGACGGATTGAGCCACACGTATCTGCTGGGCGAAAAAGCAATGGATTCATTGAAATACACGACCGGAGATTGCTATGGCGACCGAGCCCCGCTGGCCGGTTACACGGGAATTGGAACCACCACCCATTCGTATGTCCGATTCGCGGCCCGGCAACCGGCGCTCGACACACCGGACAATTGTTTGTCCTGTCACGACTTCGGCAGTGCTCACCCACACGGCTGGAATGCGGCGATGGTGGATGGATCCGTGAAAATGTTGACGTACACTCAAGACATCAACATTCACCGCGCGGCCGCCTCGATCGATGGTCGCGAAATTCCTACTTACGACCACTGATTTCAATTTGACTCAATCGAAACTGCCTAAGAAGTCGATTTGCAAGTGGGACAAATCCACCCTCGCAGAAGCTTTGCCATTGCTGGCGGAACAAATTCGATCGGCTAAGTTTGTTTGCCGGAAATGCGGCCGGTCGGCGGCTGAGAAGCGATTGTTGTGCAAAGCAGTTCCAATGGATTCACTGAGCGAAACGAAAGCGTAACGGTTTGATTCGACAGTTCGCGAAATGGATGTTTGCGTGCGGCATGGTCGTGGGAGTCTTCCCATGGACAATGGGATGTTCCCCCTCGTCATCGTCGACCGAAGAAACCGCGACCACGCCTCAGCAGTTTGTAATCGCGCGAGGTGAACCGCGTGACCGACTGCGACAAATCTTTGCTCGGTATCGAGGCAGCTCGTACTACCAAGACACCAGCGAAGTCGTGCTGCGTGTGGTTCCGATGGCGGATGCCTCGTCCGAATTGTTCTCGGGCGGGAAGCAAGAACAACGGGCACCATTTCGCGTGCGTTGGACCGGCCGGCAATTGGATGTCCAAGCGTACTCGGTTCGACTGCGAGCGAGTGAGCCATCTCAATCGAACCAAGTCGAATTGAATGCCTGGTTTGACGAGCCGGAAACGCGGCACTTTGATTCGCAGATGCTGGTCGATGTTTGGCAGCAACCTGAGAACCAACGATTGGACCTCGATCGCGTGCTAGCCGATGAAGTCTTGCGGTCCAAGTTGTCGGCAGGATTGGCGGGCCCGCCTCCGCAATTGGAATGGTTGTTCGCGGGCGACCCGATGTCAGGAATCTTTGAGCCTACTGCTAAGTTGAAGTGGTTGTCCGACGCGAATTTCGCCGGGCAAAAGATGCGACGCATCGCGGCGGAGACGGAAGGCAAGTCCTATGTGTTTTGGATTGATCCCACGGTCAGCGTGATTCGGCGCGTCGAGTTGCCGCTGCCGATGATCGAAGGATTGGACCCACGCCAAAGTTCGTTGACTCTGGAATTTCGACGTGCGGAGTTTGCTCCCGGTCCGGGCGAAGATGCCGCGTCACGGTTTGACTTTCAACCGCCATTCACACCTCAGCGTGTTTCGAGATTTGTGCCCGTGCCACCGCCTCCGCCATCGTCCACGCTGGGGCGACGATTGCCCAATGATGCGATGAGAGCCTTGCGTCCTGATGGCGAAGCGTCGGAATTGGTTGTGTTTCGGTTGTCAGAGGACGAAGAAGTCTCGGCCACGGAACCACGCTGGATCGCTGCGGCGATCACTCAGTCGCGACAATCCAATCTGTCTCGAGTCCGCTGGGTCGTTGCAACCGAAGACGCTGGGTTTCGACGCGAATTGGCAACCGCATGGTCGGGCGCGGTCACCGTCTTGGATGCCAGTTCATTGACGGACGTCTTTGGTTTGCTGCGATTGAGTCCAGGATGTGCAGCAGTGATCGATTCGGATCAAACGGTCTTGTTGACCGAGCGGCAAATCAACGCCAGTTCGGTTGGCAATGTGATGGCTGCCTTGGTCGATGATGCCGCGGGCGTTGATGTGCCGGCGAAGATTCAGGCCGATTACAAACAACTGAGCCGAGCCTACGAAGCGGAGCTGTCAAAAGCTCTTCAGCAGTAGTGTTGTGCGATCGCGTCCATAATCTTTTCGGATGCGGTGCCATCGCCGTACGGGTTCGAGGCTTTGGCCATCTTGTCATAAGCATTGCGGTTACTGAGTAGCTCGCTGACTTCATCGACGATGTTCTGACGCACGGGGCCGACCAAGCGGACTGTTCCGGCGTCGACTCCTTCGGGACGTTCAGTCGTGTCTCTCATCACCAAGACGGGTTTGCCCAGTCCAGGTGCTTCTTCTTGAACGCCGCCGGAGTCCGTCAACACCAACTCACAAGCTTGCATCAACGCGACGAATGGGCGATACGATTGAGGCGGCAACAACAGCACGTTTTTGAAGTCGCCCAACGCCTTCTGGACTGGTCCCGATACATTGGGATTCAAGTGCACTGGGTAAACGAATCGGACGTCAGGAAATCGTTCGGCAAGCTCTGAAATCGCACCGCAGATCTCGTCAAACCCACCACCGAAGTTTTCCCGGCGGTGACCGGTGATCAGCACAAACCGTTGCTCACGCCAATCACTCGGCAAGACCGAACCCAGTTCTTCATCGATCTTCGCTGCAACCGCGGGATCGGATTGTTGTTGGACCTCCAGGTGCAACGCGTCGATCACGGTGTTTCCCGTCACAAAGATTTTCGCCGGGTCGATTCGTTCGTTTAGCAAGTTGGCTTCGCTGACAGAGGTTGGTGCAAAGTGCAGCGTGCTGATCGGGCTGGCCAAAACCCGGTTGGCTTCTTCGGGGAACGGGCTGGCCAAATTGCCCGTCCGCAGGCCGGCTTCGATGTGACCGGTTGGGATGCGTCGATAGAAGCAGGCGAGTGATGCCATCAAAACCGTCGTCGTGTCCCCTTGCACGAGAGCAAAGTCTGGCTGCTCCGATTCGAGGATTTGATCGATCGAGGCGATCAATTTTGATGAGAGGCCTGCCAAAGTCTGGCCGGGCGTCATCACGCCCAGATCGTGGTGCACCGGCAGACCGAAAATGTCGATCACTTGGTCCAGCATTTCTCGGTGCTGTCCGGTCGAAACGGACAGCAGTTCAAATCGGTCATCATTCGCGAGTCGTTTGATCACCGGAGCGACCTTGATCGCTTCGGGGCGGGTTCCAAAGAAGACGGCTATTTTGGGGCGTTTCATGGACTAGACTGCGTGGCAACAAATCGGATGGTGGAACTGGCGGCCCACTATAGTTTGAACCTCGCCAAACCCCAGCGAACTTTCAGAAGCCCCGAACCAAGAGATCAGAACAGATGCCCGATTCGTCGCCCAAATCGTACTTGGTAACGGGATGTGCTGGTTTCATCGCCAATGAAGTCGCCTCGCAGTTGTTGGCGGCCGGTCACCGTGTGGTCGGAATCGACAACGTCAACGATTACTACGATGTACGCCTGAAAGAGCACCGTTTGGAGAAATTGACTTCCCAAGGTGATGCCTTTTCTTTCGTGCGAGGTGACATCGAAGATGCATCGACGCTGCGGAAAATATTTGACGAGAATTCATTCGATGCCGTGCTGAATCTGGCCGCGCGAGCGGGGGTCCGATACAGCATGGAAAACCCGCACGTCTACATGACGACCAATGCGATGGGCAGTTTGAATCTGTTGGATCAAATGCAGCGTGTCGGCGTGAAAAAATACGTCCTCGCGTCAACCTCTTCGTTGTACGCTGGCCAACCGATGCCGTTTGTCGAAACGTTGTCCGTCAACACGCCGATCTCGCCTTATGCGGCCAGCAAGAAAGCCGCGGAAGCGATGGCTTACTCGTATCACCATTTATACGACATCGACGTTTCCGTTTGCCGCTACTTCACTGTGTATGGCCCCGCAGGTCGTCCGGACATGTGCATCTTCCGGTTCATCAAATGGATTGACGAAGGCACGCCGATCGAACTGTTTGGCGACGGCGAGCAGTCTCGCGATTTCACGTACGTGTCTGACATCGCATCGGGCACAATCGCGGCGGTTCAACCGGTTGGATACGAAGTCATCAACTTGGGCGGTGGCGGAACACCGGTTTCGTTGAACGACATCATTGGCCGACTCGAGAACTTGCTCGGCAAGAAAGCCAAGGTGGAACACAAAACGTTCCACAAAGCCGACGTCAAAACGACCTCCGCCGACATCAGCAAGGCGAAGGAATTGATCGGCTGGACCCCCAAGATCGAACTGGACGAAGGATTGGCGGCCTCCGTGGATTGGTATCGAGCGAACCAGACATGGTCGAGCGAACTCAAATTGCCTTAGCAGCCTGTCGATTTAGTGAGCCGTACCGCGTTAGCGGCGGTTAGCCAGACGCCAACCGGGACCAACGCCCATCGGCTAATTGTTGTCATTAGGTATACAACTAAATCAACAGCCCGTTACACCCGAAACCGCCTTGGAGATGGTAGGGTTGGTTCCACCAGCCAGATTGAAACTCAACATCAGGGCGAAACCGGGTGGCTTGCGCCACATCCGCTAAGGGCTTCCGGTAGCCGAATTCGCCAGAATTCGGAGCAGTTTGAAGACCGACAAAGCCCGCCCCGTACAATTCGACACGGAACTGCGGGTGACACGCACCCCGCATTTGACGAAACTACGTCCTCACGTTGATTCTCTTCGCACGAGGTCTCAGATGCATTGTCGTTTGGTTTGTTTCACAGTCGCTTGGTTGGTTGGCGGGATCGTCTCAATCCAATTCGCAAATGCCGCGACGGGGCGCCAGTCAGAGGAATCTTCTGCTTCGCCGGTTGGAACCCAGGTGGCGATGTTTGAGCTGCCCAACGCATATGGCAAACCTGTTTCGCTGAGTGACTTTGCCGGCAAGAAGTGCGCCGCCATCGTTTTCTTGGGGACCGAGTGCCCGCTGGCGAAGTTGTATGGTCCGCGGCTGAACGACCTTCAGGCGAAGTTCGGGGATCGCGGGCTTCAGGTCATTGGAATCAACTCCAACAAACAAGACAGCCTGACTGAAGTGGCCTCCTACGTGCATCGTCACGAGATCAAGTTTCCGATGCTGAAGGACAAAGGCAACGTCCTCGCGGATGCCATGAAGGCCAAACGCACACCCGAGGTGTTTTTGATCGATGCGGATCGCGTCGTTCGCTACCACGGCCGGATCGATGACCAGTATGGAGTCGGCTACGCACGCGACAAGAAAACAAGATCCGATTTGGCGATCGCAGTGGAAGAGTTGCTGTCAGGTGACGAAATCACCCAACCAACGACCGAGGCGGTCGGGTGCCACATCGGACGAACCAAAGAAGTGGCTGAAGTCGGCGAGATCACTTACGCCAAACACATCGCCCCCATCTTCAACGCACGTTGTGTCAGTTGTCACCGTGAAGGCGAGATCGCGCCTTTCACGTTGACCAGTTACGACGACACACAAGGATGGGAAGACACGATTCTGGAAGTGATCGGCAACAACCGCATGCCACCTTGGTCGGCCAATCCAGCTCACGGTGAGTTTGCCAACGACGCTCGTTTGTCCGAAGACGAAAAGGAGTTGATCGGGCAATGGGTCGATGGTGGCATGCCGGAAGGCGATCCAGCCAATTTGCCGGAGCCACCCGTTTTCGCGACTGGTTGGCAGATTGGCGAACCCGACCAAATCATCCAGATGCGGGACAAACCTTTTGATGTGCCCGCCGAAGGAGTGATTGATTATCAGCGGTTTGTGATTGATCCCGGTTGGGATGAAGACAAGTTTGTGGTGGCTTGCGAAGCACGTCCCCAAAACCGAGCCGTCGTTCACCACATCTTGGTTTATGTGATTCCGCCGGGCGGCCGGAATGTGGATCTCCGGAAGGTGTTGGTTGGCTATGCACCTGGAAGCACGCCGGTCGATTTAGATGATGGTGTTGCAATCCACGTGGAAGCGGGCAGCAAGTTGTTGTTCGAGATGCACTACACCCCCAACGGCACCGCCCAGAGCGATTTGTCGTACATCGGAGTGAAATTCACTGACGAAGACAACGTCGACAAAGAGTTGGAAGGTCAGATTGCCGCGAACTCGAGATTTCGGATCCCACCAGGCGAGGCCAATCACATCGTGAACGCCAAGCACACAGTTTCTAGTGACCAGAACCTGCTGGGCATGACTCCGCACATGCACTTGCGCGGCAAAGCGTTCCGCTACACCGCACACTTTCCAAATGGTGAAGAAGAAATTCTGCTGGACGTTCCTGCTTATGATTTCAACTGGCAGATGAAATACATCCTGAAGGAACCACGAAAACTACCTCGAGGAACCATTATTCGCTGCCGTGCGATTTTCGACAACTCGGAATACAACCTAAGCAATCCCGATCCAACCAAAACGGTTGGTTGGGGCGATCAAAGTTGGAACGAGATGATGATCGGCTTCATGGACATGGTCGACGCCGACTGAATTTCTATTGGCTCAATTCTTTGCTGCCAATCAACCAGACTGGCGTCTGGTTGATTGATGCCGTCCCGGAGTTCGCTCCGGCCACGAGCTGTGGCCGTTGCGAACCTATGCTAACGAACGATCGGGCAAGACTCGCTTGCACCCTGGTCAGCTAGCTTTCTTTGGCTTGCTTCGCCATTTCTTTGCTCTTGGTTCGACTTGCCTCTTGGGCCTTGAGCATCCCTTCTCTCAATTCCTCAGGGGTCTGTCGATACTTCGCCATTTCGTCCTCGTCGTAGATGCTTTTGGCACCGCTGTCGTCTCCGCATCCGACGGCGACCGCACTGAATAGAAGCATCACGAAAGAAAATTTGATAACGTTCATATTACTTTTCCAATTGAATCTGTGATTAGAAGTCCGACATGTCGGGGATTTCCTTGCTGGCCCGAGTGCCCAGGGCACCCCAGAGACCATAAGGACTCGGGTATCCCGCATTGTTGGCGGTTGGTGTGACATTTCCGGCGGAGCTGTTGCCGGCCTCAATCGAGTCCGTGACAAACTTCACGGCTCCGTCACCCATCAGAACGTGGACGCCGCCTTGGTGGCGACTCGACGCTCCATAATTTCCACGGGCAGTCATGACTCCGCCCCAGTCCCCCGCACCTGCATCAGTACAGATTTCGCTATTGGGCGCTAGGACCGTGTGAAAGCCACCCATGATGTCAAACGAACTGGCCCATTGAGCACCCCGGCGAAGGCGTGCTTCGCCACCCCAGGTGGTGAAGCTGACGGCTTGGTCCCAGAACTGAGGTCGCTCAGGGTCGAGGCCATCGCGACATGACAAAGGATTGTGTTCCAGTGCCGACGCGCCGTTGATTTGATGAACGGCAGCGTGAGTTCGTTTGTCGTTGTCACCCAAGTCGGTTGTGATCTCGCCGTACATAACGGTGTTGGCGAGGCCGTCCAAACAATCTCGAAAGGCAGTTTGCCGACGGGCAAAGAACATTCCACGATCACCGGCGCGGCCATTCACCACCCAGCTTTGGTTGTCCAGTCGATCTTCCGTGTGCCACCAAACAAATTCGCCATTGGGTTGGCCATAGCTGTCACCCAAACAGGCAGCGTAGTTGGTGCGTCCATAAGCCGGTGCTCCAACACCTGGGTCACTGGGGCATCGGAAGGTTTGAATCTCGGTGACCCAAGGAAGGTATTGATCGTTTCCATCGACGGTGGGTCCCATCGCAGGCCATGGGTCCGTCGCCGCTCGGGTGGTCCCGTTTGAGTTTTCGACGCTGGGGTTGGCGATTCGTTCCCAAAGAGCTTGTTGCTCAAGGAACGGTAAGATTCCAACCAAAGGGTTGAGGTTATAAAGATTGCAGTTGTCGCTGTATCCGGGGGGCCAAGTGGCGCCATCTGTGGTGCCGGTGCGATAGCCTGGCAACTTGTTATAGGCGGAGTGGTAGTTGTGGATCCCCAGGCCGATTTGCTTGACGTTGTTGCTGCAACTCATTCGGCGTGCAGCCTCACGTGCAGCTTGAACTGCCGGCAACAGCAATCCGACCAAGACACCGATGATCGCGATGACCACCAAAAGCTCAACAAGGGTAAACCCTTGTTTGCGATTGCGAAAACGTTCCATCAAAGACTCCAACTGACGATTGCAAGAACAACATGCGAAGCGAAAACAAACACCAGCCAAACGAAAGGGGGTGGTTATAGGTATCGCAGGATTTCAAAGGTTGACCCAATCGATTCTTTATTGCACGTAGCAGATGTCTAGTGCCAAAAATAGAATTGGATTCAGCTCACCGCTGAATGTCGTTTGTGGTGATGCGACCGTCATTGAAGAAAGAGGGGGTGCCGCATCGTTCTGACGATCACATCAAAGTGCCGCTGTGAGCCCTAAACATCAGCGACTCGATTGCATGCCATTTCAGTGTGGGTGCATCCACGCTGCCACCTCTTATATGACAGGCTTCTGTCCCTGAACGTTGCCAGGATGTCCAGTCAATTCGGCGGTTGGCAAAATCGCGTCATGGAGCTTTCGCGATAGCCGTTTCAATCCATTCGGATGGATCTTGTCGTTTGTCGAATCGAAGAAAGGGAAGCTTCAACTGACCGGCAAGTTCGGCCATTCCAGCGGAATGCTGCTTCGGAAACATCAGCAGCCAATGAGAACGGCGGTTCTCCTTTTGATTGCTGTTTGGTTTGGCTGCGGCGTTTTCCACCCAATTCGAAATTCGCTCGGCTTTGTCCTGTAGGTACTCCGGTGTCCAAAAGCCGATCACTTCCAAATGGATGACACGACCGTCGTCATGACGGATCACAAAGTCGGGTGTGAAGACGCTCTGGCCTCGGACCAACAATTCGGTCTCTCGCTCCAGTTGCCATCCAGCTGGGGGATTGCGATGCCAGGCGTCATCCACGGAACGCTCAAACTCAGAATCGAAATCTTCCTCCGGCTTGAGAGGAGAACGGAGGCCGTCTTTCGGTGACAGGGACAATCGAAACGCTTGGTTTTTGGGGCCGAGCACACGTGCCGTCAATCGCCAGTCCTGGCACGTCAGCAGCTTGGGCAGCAACTTTGCGAACCCAATTCCATAGCGAGTCGTTTCACGTAGCGAGGAGCCCGGCCCGTCGAGGTCAAACCGAAGGCCGCGACGGGCTTTCCCGTTCCTCATCGTTTCAATGCGTTCGATGCGATGCATCAATTGGGCGAGTTTCGCGTGCCTAGCAATCGCTTTGAAGTCCGAGCCAGCATCGATTCGAATCGAGGTCGCTCGGTACAAAGCCGCCTGCGTTTGCGCGACGTTGTAGGCCGAAAGCACCTCTCCAGCAGATATGTCGTTGTCAAACGTATGCAAGTGTTGTAACTCGATCACATCCGAAAACATCTTGGACTCGATATCCTCCCACGTCATCCCCAGGGACTCGCAGACCTTTTGTCGAGCCGTAGACAGATCGTGCTCAAAGATTCCCTCGCGAACCGTCACGATTGGATGAAGCGGCGCGGCAGCTTCGAAAACACGCTGACGCAATCGGCTGGCGGATTGCCCATCCCGATCGTATTCACTGAAGTCATCCAGCAGTTTGCAAAAAGCGGCAATGCGTTTGGGCGGACAACCGGGGATGTTCGCGAGGACTTCCGCGACACCTCGGTGCAAGTCTTGTCGGATCTCGCCGACGCCTGTTCGATAGAGTTTCAAACAAGCGTCGACCGCTTCCAAGTACGCAGCGTCACGAACCCTCTGCAGCCGATCCGGTTTCAAGGATCGGTTGTCAAAGTTGAGCTGAACGATCGAATGTTCGCTGCGCAGCATCAGGGTGTCTTCCGGTAGGCATCATTGCGTCGTCGTGTTCGGCTGCGGTTCACTTCGTTGGTCCCATCCGCCACGATCTCATACAGCACCGCTTGTTCATTTCGCGAACCCTTTCGGAGCACACGTCCCAGTCGCTGAATTGCCTGACGCTGACTCGATAACCCTCCCAGCACGATGGCGGTTTTCACTTCGGGGAGGTCAACTCCCTCGTCCAGCACTCGGTTGGCCACCAGCACCGGATAGCGTCCATCGGCAAATCGCTGCAACACCTCGCGACGCTCTTTCTTCGCGCAGTGTGACAACAAGCACGGAACCATGAACCGCATCGACACCGCTCGGGCCATCACGTTTGTTCCCGTGAATACGATCACGGGCTGGCCACTGTGCAACCGAAACAGATCTTCGAGCGTTCGCATCTTCGCTTCGGCTTGGTCCTCGATTTTTTGCTTGGCACGGTAGGCACGCATCGCATTTTGCGCCGCGGCGGCACGTTCCGGTTCGGTGTCCACCGCGGCTGATAGTTTGTGAATGTCTTCCCAGCGGAATGTCGGATCCAGATCGCGTTGAGATGCGACGAACTCCCGCACCGTCTCCGATAGTCCTCGGTAAGCATTCTGTTCCGACTCACTCAGCGAGACGGCGATTCGGTGAACGCGGTATTCCGCTAACGTTTTTCCTTTGGCTTGCCCAATCGTTTGTTGATGCAGCGTCGGGCCAACGAGCGTGTGCAACGCTTGCAAGCGAGTCTCGTCGGATGGCAGCGTCGCAGTCAATCCCATGCGAAAGTTCGCGGTCGACATTCTCGCTGCGTCGCCTCGCCAAACGCCCGAGAGATGATGCACTTCGTCAAAGACCAGCATCTGAAAACGGTCACCAATTCGAGGCATGTGAATTGCCGCCGAGTCATACGTGGCAATGCTGATCGGTGATACTCGATGCACTCCGTCGCCTATCAAGCCCGCGTCGACGCCGGTTGCCTCACGGATTTTTTCGTGCCATTGGTACATCAAGTCACGCACCGGAACGACGACTAAGACGCTGCACTGGGCACGAAGAATACATTCCATCGCGACGACGGTTTTGCCGGTGCCGGTGGGCATGACCAGCAGACCACAGCGTCCACCGGCCTCGAAATCGCTGACCGCTTGTTCCTGGTCCGGACGCAACCGAATGTCGCGTTGATCGCGAAAACTTGGCTGCCATGTTGGATCCGGTCCAGCCAGCCATTCCCATGTCGACACCGAGTCGATCTTGGAGCAATCGGATTCCAAGTTTCTCAAGCGAGCCTGCAATTTTCCGGCCCACATTGCATCACAACGAAAGCAATCGTCGCGATCATCGAAGACGAGAGGAATTCCACTCATTCGCTCGGCAACCGACGCTTGCGACCACCCGACGTCCTGCCAGCCGCGTAGTCGCAGGGTCCCGCTATGAAAATCAACCACCATCAACAATCAGACCAGCACACCGGATTACCCGCCGAACGGAAAGAGAAAGAACAGTCGCGTGACCGTCCAAATCAAATAGAGAAGTGAAAGCTTATCGCAACCGCCTGACAGTACCGACCCACCGCTCCTGATATATTCGAATTGGACATGGCGAATGCCGTCATGCAGTCGCTTCACAATCACTTGCGAGACAAATGATGGGTTCGTCAACCAGATTCATGCAGTGCTTCTTTTTTTGTTTTACCCTTTCCATCTTTTCGCCGCTGGCGAATTCCGAGGATGCCGCCGATGGTTTGGGAATCGATGTCGAGCTGGTACGCGCCGGGAACGAGCCACGACGTCTTGTCCGGTTTTCACCCGAGGTCGGGACGGTTCAAACGTCCGAGATGATCATGGAAATGCAACAGCAAGTGTCCTTGGGTGGTGTCGCAATGCCATCCCAGCCAATGCCGCCGCAGAAATTGACGCTGGAGATCAAAGTCACGGACGTTTCATCGGAGGGCGACGTGTCCTTCGAATTCAAATACACCGACATGAAAGTGATCGATGATCCGAACAACCCGTCGCCATTGAAGGCAACGATCGAAACGATGTTGAAGCCGATGATCGGTTCGATTGGGCGAGGCGTCGTTACGAACCGAGGTCTGACAAAGAGCGGCGAGTATGAAGTGCCCGATGATCTTTCCCCGCAGCTCAAACAGATGCTTGCGGGAATGAAGGACGCGATGAACCGCTTGAGTTCTCCTGTTCCGGAAGAAGCAATTGGAATGGGAGCGGTATGGAAGGTCAGCCAAAGCATCGTTGCCAATGGCATGAAGCTCGATCAAACATCGACACACACGATCACGAACATGACCGACGACGGTTTTCAGATGTCAGTGAAGTTGGAGCAACAAGCCGACCCGCAAGACATCGAAAACCCGATGCTGCCACCCGGCACGAAGCTCAGGTTGGATTCGCTTGAGTCGAACGGATCAGGCAAATCAATCATTAAAGAGAATGCGATTTTCCCGCTGAGTTCAGAAGTGAAGATCGGAACCGCTGCCAACATGTCAATTGATGTCGCGGGTCAGGCCCAGAAGATGAAGACTGACATCACGATGAAGATGAGCCTTCAAAAGGGTGGCATTTGAAAGGGCAGAGAATCGGATTCGGTCAGAAGCCAAGCGGAGTCGATCGAGACATCGTCCCAACGTTGAGTGTGTCCATTTGGCCACCGAACCTCGATTGAAACATCTTCTGAGTGATTGCCTAATCCGATGGTCATTGCCGGCTGGTCGCGGCACAAGAAGCCGTCACCAGCTGTCACCCGGTGCGAAAAAGTGCGTTCGCCCGCCACGACGGTGATCGCTGCACCGATGGCATTCCGCGGAGAGTCTTTGCCCACAAGAGCAAGGCGGATCCAGTGATGGAGGGTGTCGGTCTGATTGACCAGAATCGCTGATGTTTCAGTCAGGTTCGTGATGGCGACGTCGTCTCGGCCATCGCCATCGAAATCCAACCGCGCCATCGCTCGACCCACATGCGGTTTCGCCCAGTATCCACTCGGGTCCATCACTGTTTGAAGACGGTATTTCTTGTCTTGTCGAACCAGCAACTGCATCGGCTGCTCGTACGGCTGATCCTGCTCGGCTGGGTCGTCGATGTATCCATTGGTGACCATCAAATCGGGAAGGCCGTTGAGATCGAAATCCAATGCTGCGGTGCCGAATCCCAATACACTGAAGCTATGCCGGTGAAGACCACTTCCTATGGAATGGTCACGGAAGCCTGAGCGACAGCCATAGAACAGGGAAGCTGGTTCGTCCTGGAAATTGGTGATGTGCAAGTCATCGTGTCCGTCCTGGTTGAAGTCAGCTGCTGCGATTCCCATCGAAGCGGATGGATTGCCGAAGCTGCCAAAAGCGCATCCATGGACCATGGCCGTTTCTGTCCACGCGTTTGCGGTGAGATTGGAATGAGTCCACAAGCGATCATTTTGTTGGTCATTCCCGATGAAGATCGAGTTGACTTGGTTTTCAATATCGTTTGGCTCGGAATGTCGGTTCTTCAAATTCAAGCCGATGATGAGGCCCAGCGAAGTGTCCGCGACTGGTGCCTCCGGTGTACGGATTTCTTCGAAATCAGTCTCCCAGCCAGTCGAAGTTCCGAGCAACGCTAGGTTGGCCGCACCAGAGAAACTCGCCGGCCCGATTAGATATGTCGGCCGACCTTCTTCATTGACCGGTGGTTTCTTCCAGATCCCTTCGCTGTCAGCGTAGGCCAGTGCGATCAGGTCTTGCAGTCCGTCTGCGTTGACATCGGAAATGGCAATCGATGACGGCAACCAGGTCGTTGGCTTTGAAAGCAAAACGTCGCGTCGAAATGTGCCATCGGCACAATTGGTTAACAAGACGATGGACCCAAACTGGTTCACCGCCAGGTCGTCGAACCCGTCTTGGTTCCAGTCGCCCGCAGTGACACCAACCGTGTACGTCGTTTCGCCTGTTCCGGCCAAGTGACTGAAGTCCGTCACTTTCTCGCCGGTGTTCCGGTAGAGCGGGTTGGGCTCGTCGGACCGGAATTCTGGTGGATCAGCAGCTCCTTGGGCACAATAGAGGTCGCAGCGACCATCCAAGTCGTAGTCGATCGCCGCTACACCACCACCGAGCGATTGGTAGATCGAGAATGCTTTGGATTGCGGCGTCTTGGCAACTCGAAACTGGTGATCCAACCCGACGTCCGCGGCGACGTTTCGCCATGACGCGGTTGTAGGAGGTGCCGGCCAAACGCCCGATTGCCGAGAGGCCATCCACCGATGCCGCTTGGAGACGTTGTCTGGCTCTTCAGTTGCGATCGACGTGGGAACTTGCAATGTTTCAGGCAAAGGAGTGAACGGAAATGCGTCGTCTGATTCAGCAAGGCGAGCAAATTGGGTCTGCAGGGTTTGTATGTTGTCACCCGCGTCGGGTTGGTGGCTTGCCGCGATGGTTCGCCACAATACTGCTTCCAAACGCCGGTCGAGTGAATCAAGTGCGTCCGCGAGGTCTTCGATGGCGGTGGCCTCCGAAGGTGACGCCGCAATTTGATTGCTCAGTCGGATTGTTTTGAGGACACGCCGGAATTGTTTGTGCAATCGGTCGGCTGACTCGACATCGCCCGATGTTCGATAGGCTTGGCTGAGACGTTGGAGCGAACTGGCATCGGTTGGGTCGATCGCGATGGCGTTCGAAAACGCTGTGATGGCGGTCTCCACATCCTTTCGCCGAAGCGAATGAATCCCCAGTGCGGCCCAGTAGTCCGAATAGGCTTTTTGTTCGACGCGACCCTGGACGAGTCGCTTTGCAACCATTTTGTCTTGTTGTGTTTCGGCCAGCATTCGAGTTTGAAACGCACTGACGTCAGGTGTTTGGTATTCCGTTTCTGAACGTGCGGCCAGTCGATCAACAGCTCCTTGATAGTCGTGTTGTTTTGCTAAGCGACGTGCTTCGGCAACCGGGCCAATTGGTCGATCGCTGTCGGCCTGGGATATCGAGATCAAAGCTGCGAGTTCTGGTAGCTGAATGTTGCCGCTGCGGCAAAGCTGTCGTAGCGAGGCCTGAGCGAGTGGCGTACGGCCCGTTCGAATCATCAGGCTCGCTAGGCGTCGGTGGATCATCACCGCATCCGGAGCGACTTGCAGCATTCGTCGGTAGCAGTCTGCGGCTTCTTCGGAACGCCCGAGTTGAACCAGCCAATCGGCCGTTGTGCCAAGAGCGGGCAGGGCAGCGTCGGATTCTTCGATCGCAGGATGCCTTAGCGTCTTGATGGCTGTTTCGAGATCGTCTGACGCCGCATGCAATTGAGCCAACGTGAACAATGCGACCGGATCGTTTGGATTGGCGACCAAATGCTGATGCAAGACCTTTCCGGCGGCTTCGAAATCACCTGCCTGAATCAAAGCCTGGACTCGGTCGACTTGAAAGGATTCCGGGGCCGGTTCGGCAACCTGTTTTGGTTTCAGTCTCGTGGTTGAGTCCGATGTTCCCGACGTCTGATCTGGTTCGATCGTGTCTGTCACTCGCGGCGGTTTCACTTCCGCTTGATCAGTCGCCGGTTTTGAATTGCAGCCAATCATCGGAACAAGAACCATCCACAGCGTGATGGTCTTCCATCCAACCCATCTGACACTGCTAGGCCAATTTGGATAACACCGTCGTCCGTGCTGCGGGCGAGGCAGGTGGTATTCTTGGTGTAGCGATAGACGCTCGCCTTTCATTTCCAAACCTTCGAAGAAGACCGATCCGTGCGATTTTTCAACGTGCTACTGAGAGACGTTTTTTGCCTTATTGATGACCAAGGCTATGGCGAAGGTAATCGGTCCTGAGCATCGAATGTGGGTACAATGCCCGCGAGTGCGAAGTATGAATACTGGTGGTTGTGATAGGCTACCTTTTGGTGCTGTGTTCGATGACTTGGGCCGACTTTTCTCGGCTGAACCCCACAGAGAAATTGCATGACGAACAAACTGATTCTCTCGTCCGGTCTGCTCTATTGTGCTGCATGCCTTGGTGCGATCGATGCCGGAGCGGCTGAAGCGATTGCTGAATGTCAGCAGTGGCATGAGGTGGAACTCGACTTCGCAGCAGAGCAGGACGCTCTCAATCCTTACACGGATGTGGAGGCGTGGGTGGACTTCACTCACGACGATGGAATCACGATCCGGCGCCAGATGTTTTGGGATGGTGGCAAAGCATTCCGCGTCCGATTTGCATCACCGCTTTCATCCGGCAATTGGCGTTGGCAATCGTCTGATCGAGACGGAGACCCAGGGCTGAACGGGAAGACCGGTTCGTTCCAATCGGTCGCGTCCAATACCAAAACGCCCACCGCGTTCACGCAGCATGGTTTTTGGAGCATTCCCAAAGGCGGCCGAAACCTGATTCATGCGGACGGAACAGCGAGACTGCTGTGTGCTGACACGGCTTGGGCACTGCCTTGGCGAGCGACCGTCGATCAAGTGAAAACGTATGCGAAGGATCGGCGGGACAAAGGGTACAACGCGGCGTTGTTGATGACGGTGCAACCGGACCTGAAGACCAAAGGGCCGCGTTCTCGCACCGAAGCGGAAGGTTTCGAGGTTGGATTTGAAGACCTACCGAACGGGTCGCTACAAAAGCTGAACCCGGACTACTTTCAGACGTTTGACAAGTTGGTGGATGTGTTGACATCCCATGGGATCGCACCGGTTTATCAACCTGTGTTCCATGGGTACGGATGGAAAGGCGGAGGCACGGCAGGCAACGTGGTCAGTGCGGAAGACTACGCTCGGTATTGCCGTTACCTCGTCGCTCGCTACGGTGCCCGCCCCGCGATTTGGTTGGTGGGAGGAGACGGTCCCGCCGAGAAAGCCTCCATCGTCGAGCAACTTGATACTGCGGGAACGGAAATCGAGAAGTGGGACGCCTATCAACAGCCAACCGGAATTCATTATTCGCCCCATGCAAAGAATCGCACCCATCAAGACAAAGCGTGGCTTGATTTCCAATGGTGCCAAACGGGCCACAGCGGCGAACATATTGCTGAACGTGTCGCTGACATGTGGCGGAATCGTCCTGTCAAAGCGGTCGCCAATGGCGAACCCACTTATGAAAACATTGGTCGTACCGGCAAAGGAGCCGGTTGGTGGCAGGGCCACGAAGCGTGGTGCAATTTGACCGCCGGCGGCACGATGGGGGTGGTCTACGGAGCCGGCAGTCTGTGGCAATGGCGGCTCGATGCCAACGAGCCCGGTCATGCCGATTGGTGCACCGCACCGGGGGCAGGGTGGCGTGAAGCACTCGACTTTGAAGGTTCCAAGTATCCCGGCATCGCAGCGAAAATCTTGGAGGGTTTGCCGCTTGCCAACATGGAGCCGAATTGGGACTGCACTTATGGACGACGTGGTCTGTTGGTGCCAGGGAAACTGTTCGTGTTGTATTTGCCTGAGGGCGGGAACTCGGCGATTCTCTGCAAGGACGTTCCGCGATCGTACCGGGTTTATGATCCGAAAACCGGAAAGGTCATGGCAGAGGGGACGCTCGAAAACAAAGAGACCGCCCATGCCAAGAGTGACGCATCGGGTGAGCCACGTGTGTTGGTGTTCACAGCGAACTGAGGTGGCGAGTTAGGGAGCTTGGCTGGCCACCGAAAACAATGTCCCCTGCCGTAGCTCGCTTCGTTCGGTATGGCCTACGTCGCTGCACGGGACGTTCGAAAAATGAATGGTGGCTGGCGTCTGGGTTTCGCCCCGGATGGGGCCGTCGTGGGAGTTGGGGGCGTTCCTCGATCACGCATCGGGTTGTGATGGGTGGTCTTGGCCGACTCAGGCGGGCAAGAGTGCCCATCCTACGCGTTGAAACGTCGTTTCGGTCTGGAGTCAACGATGCGACCACGCGGATGGCCGAATTAATTGAAGCGGTGAAACTTAATATCACGCAGTCAGCCAATTCGGTTCCGACACCTTTTCCGACACCGACACCCAAAGACCGGGGACTGACGCCCCCGGCAAAGGTTGTGTCGGCCTTTCAGGCCTGGGGCTTGGATGGGGAATTAACTGGTCTTGGGCAAGAGTGTCCATCCTACGGGTTGAAACGTCGTTTCGGCCTGGAGTCAACGATGCGACCACGCGGACGCCCAAAGAAACTGAAGCGATGAAACGAAATATTACCCAATCACCCAATTCGGTGTCCGACACCTTTTCCAGTCCTACGGCTAATGTCCGTAATCCCTTCGGGATAAAACAGCCAGGCCCCAGGGCAATACTCCTGGCAGCAACAATCTTGACTACTGGCTCGCTCCCTCGCCCGTCTTCTTCCTGGCCCCCATCTCAGCCTGACCGCCAATCCGTTTGACAATTCCCATCCGCATGCACACATTCGCACATTCGAATATTCGACTCAATCAATCATTGCCAAACACCCCAAAGATCGTAAACGCAATACAACCCAAACGACAAACATGACAACCGAAACCATCCAAGCGATCTGGGCCTGCGTGGCGATTGCCATCGCCGCCAGCAGTATTTCGATCACCATCACGCAAACCGAAGTCTTCGCCGCATGGCGAAGATTCACCAACAAACTCGGCCACATGCCGGGGTACTTGTTCCAGTGTTTCTACTGCATCAAACACTGGATCGTGTTCCTTGCGATCGCCATCTATCAACCCGTCATCGTCGACAGCGGGTCCCTTTTGGCGGACTTGATCCTGTCAGCGTTCTTCACTGTGACGCTCTCAACCCTCGTCAGTGGCGTGATGTTCCGATCGTTCATGGGCGCGATGAACAAGAAACGTTTGGAAGCTGAAATCAAACTCGCCGATCAACCGAAATCGTGAACACCATGTCAGAACTCACTGAATCTCGATCCACATCCGAACTCTTGAAAGCGTTTTCGCACCCCACTCGGTTGGCGATTCTGCGAGAGTTGGTATCCGGGCCCAAGTGCGTCACGGACATGGAGGACTTGCTGCCAGCCCGACAAGCCAACATTTCCCAGCATCTGTCGGTGCTGCGACATGCTGAATTGGTCGATTACGCGCAAGAAGGCACGCAACGATGCTATTACCTGAGTCGCCATGAATTGGTGGTGGACATGCTCGCGCTGATCAACCGCAACGATCCCGTCATCACTCGAACCCCAGCCGAAATCCGCGTCGAAAAAGAACGCATCGAAAAGGCCCAGGCTCGTGCCAAGAAAGCAACCAGCCGTCCCGCGACTCGGTGAAAAAAGTAAAACGTTTTGACGAGAGCGTGCAAAAGGGGGCGGGGGGCAAAATCAGACGCATCCTTTCAACAATGACCACCGTCCCATGGATCTCGCTCCATTCTGAAAGAAGTTGACGCAGAGGCGGGGAGTCGCAGAGACGCAGGGGAGAGCGGTAACGCCTGATCTTCCGTCTGGTCCCTCACCGCCTTCGCGACTCTGCGTCGAAACCCTTGTGCGGGACGGAGGACCGATCAAACGGGACGGAGTTCTTTTGACCAAACGCATGCCCAGGAGAACTGGGGTAGCAGATCGCCGGATGGTGACACCCAACACCCATTGCTCATTCTCACTTCGGCGTATCATCGGTTTTTCCTCGATGACCAGCGATTCGGAAACGGACGCGATCGCGTTCCGGCTGATGGGAGTGGCCACGCTCGGTCTCAGCCGCCGGGCACTCACTCCGGTTCCATCCTGTGGCAGAAGTCTTTCGACAAGACGACCTGTGTGGGACGCCCAGAATCGATGAAAGCCAAGGACTCATGCAGACGCGCTTACTCGCGGGTGAAACGCAGCAGGTCGTAGGACTGGGCGGTTGTTCGGTCGGTCATTTCGAGCGGCCACCAGTCGTATTCGAGGTAGCGATCGGTTTGCTTGGTGATGACGTAGGCTTCTCCGCCTGATCGCAGTTTCTTCGCGGCGGTGACCATGAAATGCTCGGCGATTCGGAAGTCGCCGTAGTAGGGCGGGTTGAGCAACGCGATGTCGCAAGCTGGCACGTCCGGCAGCATTCCATTGTGGTTGACGATCGCGGTGAGGTTCTTGATTTGGTTTTGAGCTGCCGCTCGCTCGGTGCACTGGACGGCTCGCGAATTGCAATCGACGGCGTAAACGTGACCGGTTTGTGATCGCACGGCGGCTGCCATTGCGACGGCTCCGTTACCGCATCCGAGTTCCAGCACTGTGGATCCTTCGGGGATCGGCGCGTGCCGGATCATTGCCGCGGCGGCTCGGTCGACCGACCGATGAGAGAACACCGATGGACGAGAATGCACGGTCAGGATGCGATCGTCGACTCGGTGAGTGAATTCGGCGTCGAAGGTTTTCGGTTTGAATGTCTCGGATGATTTTCGCACGACGTAAACACGTCCGGTCGCGTGATCGTGGCATCGGACTTTGGGGCCGAGAGCCTGCAACTGGTTCAGCAACCACGTGTCTTTGGGAGCGTTGGCCGAAGCGATCAGTTCACCACCGATTGTCAGCCTTTGCCATGATTGATGAATGAGGTTGCGATTCATCTCCGCTTCGCCGGTTTTCAAGACCGGCAGCAAAGCGAGATCCCACGAGGTGTCGGGAAGATCGGGTTGGCAGATCACATGAACGTCTTCGGAGGTCACCTCGCGAGCCCGTTCGGCGCGGTGCAAATCCACGAACCAACTGGTGACTTTCGAACCTGGGAATGAGTCCGCCAATGCATTGGCGGATTGCCCACGTCCCGGTGACATCACGATCGCGGAGGCGAGCGATGAACGCGTGGAAGAAGCCAGGTGATCGATCAGCAATTGTTCCGACGGAAGCGGTGGCAGGTCACTCACCGCCAACTCCAATTTGCAAGGTGATGGTTTTATCCTCGAGTAGATTCACGGTTTGAATCCGTGCCCAATCCTGGGCTTCGGCTTGAACGCGATGCCTGCCACGAAAGGCTCGGACGGTGGCAATGCCTTCGGCATCCGTTTGAACGGTTTGGTTGGTCCACCAGGTGTTGAGAATCAGTTCTTCCCAAACCTGGCCGTTGGGTTTGATCGTCCAATCCTCGCGAATCATGGCGCCATGGGGACGCCACATGTCGCCTTCCCAAAAACCCCAGGTCGTGAACCCGGTGGTCGCGGGATGGGCAAACACCAGCGTGAGAAAATCGCGAGTGAATTGGGCTTGGGTGGCTTCGTCACGCGTGTCGACATCAAACTCGGTGATTTCGATCGGCAATTGGAATCGTGACAGCTCGTTGAGGACTTTCCAGGCTTCCGGCATCGTGATCAGGTCGGCTTGGAAGTGCCCTTGGACACCGATGCCTTCGACGGTTCCTCCGCTGTCCAAGATTTGTTCGATCTGCTGGATGTAAGTCGTGAGATGTTTTGAGCGTTCGCTGCCGCCGGTCATCAATCCGTATTCGTTGATGAACCAACGAGCATTTGGCTGTGAGCGTTGGCCGCGGTTGAACACGTCGGCGTAGTAGTCTCTTCCCAAGACGTCTCCGACCAGTGACACATCGCGAAGTTCGTTGATGGCATCCCAGACCGCGATTGGCATGTCACGTGTCCGCTCCAGAGCGGCGTCCATCGCGGTTTCGATTTCGGTTTGGAATCGAGCGGGTTGATCGGTGAGTTGTTTGACTCGATCGGGAATGAACTGTGGGTACAGCAGCAAGTGGTTCTTGATTTCGAATCCCGCGTCGATGGCCCACTCGGCGGTCGCATCGGCTTTGACAACCCCGGCGGGACGATCCGTTCCCCAGTCTGCCCAGTAGCGAGGCAGGGTGACACGGTTGAACCAATGCTTGGTTTGGTCGCGAAATTTGGCGGCGTCTTCGCCGGCGTGGATCGGCGTGTTGCCGACGAACGTTCCGAATGCGTAGTCGTGCTTTTGCTGCTGAACTTGAACGGTTGCACCAGCCAGCGGTTGACGAGCGGCATCGACCACTCGGATGGTGAGGTTGCGTTTACGATGGCGATCGATGCTGCGCTGAGCTTCGGTTCGCCAGGAATCGTTGTCCGCGCCTGGGTAGAACAACCGCGTGAACGGAAGGCTCGCGTCGGGAACGTTTCCCAACCCGACCAATTTCAGATCGCGAATTTCGAGTCGTTGCTTTTTCTCGGCGCACTGGATCGAGGCGTAGACACGATTGGCGTCGTAGTCCTGCTTGGCACGAAAGCAGATTCGAAACGGATGCCACTGATTGGGAACGTCGAAGGAGCGAAACCCGTTGGGTTCTTCGATTGGTTCCCAGGGATCGTTGGTCGCCATCGAGACATGAATGCTTCCCAGTCCATCCGTGCTGGATGCGATGGCTCGTGCGTCGAAGGAGACGCAGAACACGTCGGACTCTTGCACGGGAATTGAGATCGGCTTGCACTGAACCTGCAACGCCCAGGCTTCTTCTTGCGGGGCAGGGCAGTTGACCGTGATCAGGTCGTTTTGTCGGTCGATCGAACCGGTGCCGGGGCGGGCATCGAGTCGAAACTCTGCGGTGGGAACGAGCGTGGTTCCCTCCGCCGAAGTTTGCGATTCTTGTGCGAACGCATGGATGAGAGTGGCCGGTGCCCCGAGTGAACTCAGGAGCAAAGCGATTGCCAAAGAGGCCAGCCACCGACGCATGATCAAGCTCAATCTTGGATTTTTAGCAGGGCGTATTTACGTTTGCCGCGGCGAAGCACCAAAACGGATCGGCCGTCCAGGTCATCGGCTGTCAAACGTTTTTGAACGTCTTCCACGCGAGCGTTGTTGACGTACACGCCGCCTTCGGACAAGGCACGTCGAGCATCGCCGCCGCTGTTGCAAAGCTTTGCGGTTTGCAATGCTTCGACGATCCACAGGCCTTCGCCTTCAAGAGCCGATTTTGGCACGTCGCACGATGGAACATCGGCAAAGATCTCACGCAGTTGCGAGTCTGTTGTGTCGCCGAGTTCACCGCCGAACAGAATCTGGGTGGCTCGTTGAGCCGATTGGACTCCGGCTTCGCCGTGCACCAATTCGGTCAACCATTGAGCCAGTCGTTTCTGTGCGGTGCGTTGTCCGGGATCGTTCTTGGTCTTGTCTTCGAGTTCGTCGTATTCGGCTCGCTCGATTTCGGTCAGGTAGGCCAGGCAACGCATCACGTCTTCATCGGCGACGTTGATCCAGTACTGGTAAAACGCGTAGGGGCTGGTTCGATCGGGATCCAGCCACACGGCGCCGGATTCGGTCTTGCCCATTTTGCGACCGTCGCTGGTTGTCAGCAGCGGCGCGGTGATGCCAAACAATTGCTTGCCCAGCATGCGACGACCCAGGTCGATTCCAGCGGTGATGTTTCCCCACTGGTCACTGCCTCCGGCTTGGATTCGGCAATCATGTGTTTGGGCGAGGTTCACGAAGTCGTAAGCCTGCAACAACATGTAACTGAATTCGGTGTAGCTCAGGCCGGCTTCGCTTTCCAACCGGCTGCGGACGGATTCTTTGCCCATCATCGCACCGACGGGAAAGTTCTTGCCGACGTCGCGAAGGAATTCGAGGTAGGAGTAATCCTTCATCCAGTCGAAGTTGTTCAGCAACTTGGCTGCGTTTTCGCCTTCGAAGTCGAGGAAGTGACGCATTTGAGCCGCGACGCCATCGACATTCTTTTGCAGTTGATCCGCTGACAACAGGTTGCGTTCTTCGCTTTTGCCGCTGGGGTCGCCGATCATCCCGGTGGCACCGCCGACCAAGGCAATCGGATTGTGGCCGGCGCGTTGGAAGCGACGCAGCATCATCAACTGCATCATGCCGCCGACGTGCAGCGAGGTCGCCGTGGGGTCAAACCCGATGTAGATCGTTTGCGGGCCGGAGTTGAGCAGCTCAGCGATTCCGTTTTCGTCGGTGGTTTGATTCAGCAAACCACGCCAACGGAGATCTTCGATCAGTGGATTGGTGGCGTTGGAAGTGGTCATACGAATTCGCTTCGGCACTCGTTCAGGATCGCCTCCGCGATGCGGAGATCTTCGGGGAAGGTGATTTTCAAATTGTCAGCGGAACCAGGGACAAGTTGAACTGGGTGAGAGGTTCGCTCCACCAGTTGAGCGTCGTCGGTGGCCATGCGGCCTCGGTCGCGTGCGTAAGCTTGACAAATGACGTCGATCGCGAACACCTGGGGAGTCAACGCGACAAAAGTGTTGCGGCGATCGACGGTTTCCGATCCGTTGCCCGTGGTTCGTTTCAGGGTTCCGGAAACGGGAGCGGCCAGGATGGCGGCGCCGGTTTCAGCCGCCTTGGCGAAGACTCGGTCCAGGTCGGACTGACGAACCAGCGGTCGAGCGGCGTCGTGAATGGCGACCAGCGTTGGCGTGGATGAATTGGCGACCGCGGATTCGGCTGCGAATTTCTTGACCGCGTCCAATGCCGCACCAACGCTTTCGCTGCGTGTCGCGCCGCCACGAACGAGGTGAATCGGAGCGGCGGAGGAGATGGCCGCGATTTGCTCACGAAACGTGGACTCGTCTTCTTCGGAAACCGCCAGCACGATTTGCCGGACGTCGCCGCGATTGTGGAATCGATCGACGGTGTGTTGCCACAGCTGTTTGCCATCCAAGATCGCAAACAGCTTGTTGGACTGGCTGCCAAAGCGTTGCCCGCTGCCTGCAGCGGGCATGATCACGGAAACAGAAGCAGCGCGGTTCATAAGCAGGATCGCCGATCAAACGCGAGCGACGGGGTGCTTCAGGGGCAACCAAGCCGCGTTGTCTTTGTGGCTGGCAACGCACTGCTGGATGAAGTACATGCCTTCGACGCCGTCATGAACGCTCGGGTAGAGCGACTTCTTGCGATCGATGGTGGCTCCTTCGGCTCGTTTGGCCATGTCGTCGAACGCGGCGGCGTAAACGTTTGCGAAGGCTTCGAAGAAGGCTTCGGGATGACCCGATGGCAAACGGCACGATGCCGCAGCGGTTTCGTGCATGTAAGGCGCGTTGGGATCACGCGTGTAGATTTGGTGAGCCTTGCCGTTTTGGCGGTAGTGCAACTCGTTCGGGTTTTCTTGACGCCACTTCAGCGAACCCTTCGTGCCGTCGATTTCGATCTCCACATCGTTTTCGCGGCCGTGGCTGATTTGCGAGGCGGTGACGGTTCCCAAAGCACCGTTTTCGTAGCGAATCACGGCGGTGCCATAATCATCAAGTTGGCGTCCTTCCACGAATGACTTCAGGCTGCAGCTGACCGTTTCAGGCAGCACGCCGGTCATGAAGCGACCCAAGTTGTAGGCGTGGGTGGCGATGTCGCCGAACGCACCCGCGGCACCGCTCTTAGACGGATCGGTTCGCCAAGCGGCTTGTTTCTGGTCGTCGTCTTCCAGTTTGTCGCGAAGCCAGCCTTGGATGTACTGAGCCCGGATCGCGTTGATCTCACCCAACTCGCCGCCCAGGATCATTTCACGAGCTTGGCGAATCAGCGGGTAACCGGTGTAGTTGTGAGTCAGTGCGAAGACGACGTCGGAGTTTTCGACCGTTTTCAGCAATTGTTCGGCTTGATCCAAATCGAACGTCATCGGTTTGTCACAGACGACGTTGAAGCCGGCTTCGACCGCGGCTTTGGCGATTTCAAAGTGCGTGTGGTTGGGTGTGGTAACGCTGACGAAGTCGATTCGTTGGTCTTCTGGCAACCGCGATTCGGCGTCCAGCATGGCTTCGTAGCTGCCGTAGGCTCGCGATTCATCGACGCCGTATCCGGGGGCGGATTGGCGACTGCGTTCAGGGTTGCTGGAGAAGGCTCCGGCGACCAATTCGCTGCGATTGTCCAGTCCAGCGGCAACGGTGTGAACGCGACCAATGAACGATCCCAGGCCACCGCCAACGATTCCCATGCGGAGTTTGCGGTTCAGGGGAGCATTGAGTGACATGATGATTTTCGCGAGAAACGTGGAAAGAGGCGGTCCAGGACACGAGATTCCAATCGTAAAGTTCTCAGCCGATGCGTACAATCACAGGCTGAATCAACTCCATTGTTCCCTCCCACTGCCGCTAGCCGAGAAACGATTCATGAAAGACATTGCTGATCCCGCTCTTTTGCCAGTCGTTCCAACCGAATCAACGCGATGCTGCGGGAATCGCGGATGGATGGTCGGAGTGACGTTGGTTGCCGTTGGGGCGGCCATCTACTTCGCAGGTGTCGCCTCCGAGGCTCGTCGTTCTGCAGAAACCACCGCGGAGGGTTCGAGTTCGTCTGGCCTGGCCGATTGGCAGAATCTGCCCATCGCCAACGCGACCGCCGCGGTCAGCAGCGAGAAGTTCTCGCTCGCGACCGGGCCTGTCAGCGACCAAGCCGATGGATTGTTTGTCCTGGATCACAACTCGGGACTGCTTCAGTGTTCGGTCATGTACCCGCGAGTCGGTCGTTTCGCGGCCACGTTCACGGTGAACGTCGCTGACGCGTTGGGGACCGATGGCAAAGGCGGAACCTACATCATGGCCACCGGACAAGCTGACTTCCCACGAAGCAGCAGCAACCCGGTTGGTCGCTCGGTCATTTATGTCTTGGACACGTCGACGGGCACCTACGCTTGCTATGGTGTTCCATTCAATGCTCAAGCGATGAATGCCAATCGCCCGCAACAAGGTTTGCTGGTTCTAATCGGGCAGGGCACCGCCAACCCGGTGATCGATCGCGACGATTTGCGCTGATCGGAGCCCGGTTCCGTTGACCGCGAGTTCATCCGGCATGCTTGAGAGTACCGACGATCGGTTCTTCGAAAACCGATCGTGGACGGGCGCATGGGTTGCCTGTGCGTTGATCGCTGGCATGGTGTTGGTCCTGGCCGGAATGGGCCGTCGATTTTGGTGTGAGTGTGGTTCTTGGGTGCCTTGGTCCTGGGACATTTGGACCGCCCACAACTCTCAACACTTGATCGATCCTTATTTCTTCTCGCACGTCTTGCATGGCGTGTTGTTTTTCTGGGTGCTCCTTTGGGTGCCGCGTTTGAACGGAACGCATCGGTTCTTGATCGCGGCGGGCCTCGAGGTGGGCTGGGAAATCCTGGAGAACTCGCCCCTGATCATTGAGCGTTACCGCGAAGCGACGATGGCGGTGGGTTACACCGGCGACTCGATCGCGAATTCGATCATGGATGTGGTGGCTTGCATGTTGGGGTTCTGGTTTTCGTCCAAGTTTTCCTGGCGTTGGTCGGTCGGATTGTTCGTTGTCAGCGAGATCGTGATGTTGATCACGATTCGGGACAATTTGTTGCTCAACGTGTTGATGTTGGTGACTCCGATTCCCGCGATTCAAGAGTGGCAGAGCCGCTGATTCGATCTTGCGACCATCCATCGCGAAATGCTATTGCGGAGAGTGAATGTTTGGAAATAGGCGTGTTGGATGCCTTTTTTCACCGAAAATGACTGACTCCACGCCATGGAAGGCTGAATCAGGATGTCTGCTGGACGATTCCATTTGATCGCGTTGACGCTTGCCGTCGGTGCTTTGTGTTTAGGCTGGGATACTCGAACCTTCGCGGCGGAAGCGGAGTGGATTTGGGCGTCCGGAACGACTGCTGATCAAGCCATCCCGAACGGGGAAACGTGCTGGTTTCGCAAGTCATTGAATCTGCGTCACCGTGGCGAAGCGATCATCGAAGTCGCCGCAGACGATGCCTATGAGGTGCACGTCAACGGTCGCAAAGTCGGCGAAGGCGAGTCCTATCGGCAGATGCAAGAGTTCGACATCAGCGACTACATTGAACCGGGACGAAATGTCGTCGCGGTCCAAGTTCAAAACACTCGCGGCAACACCGCCGCTCTCGTCGCTCGAGTTTCCATCCGCCCCGAGACTGGTGAGAAATGGTTCACCTTCAGTTCCGATCGAACTTGGAAAACCAACCTGCAAGAAATCCCCTTGTGGAACACGGCAGCTTACAACGATGGAGCCTGGCAGCCAGCGTCGACCTTTGGTCCGCTTGGTGAAACCGCTCCTTGGGATCGCGAACCCAGCGTCGAAGTCGAGACCGCCAAGCAAAATTCCGAACGCTTTCAAATCCAACGCGGCTTCGGTGTTCAACGCTTGATCAACGACGAACAAGTCGGATCGATCATCGCGATGACGTTTGACGAATTCGGACACGTGTTGCTTTCGCAAGAAGGCGGCCCGCTCTTGATCGTTACCGACAAAGACGATGACGGCGTCCCCGAAGAAGTTCAGACTTACTGCGACAAGGTGGAGTCCATCCAAGGCATCCTGCCGCTCAATGGCGAAGTCTTCGTGACCGCCGATGGGCCAGATGGATCGGCTCTGTATCGCTTGATCGATGAAGATCGAAACGGCGAACTTGAAACAGTGAAAACGATCGTCAAGTTCAGTGGCAACGGTGGCGAGCACGGTCCTCACGGCTTGCGTCTTGGTCCCGACGGCATGATCTATGTTTCGGTTGGTAGCTACGTCAAACCGATTGGAAAAACCGGCAGCGGCCAGACTCTGAAGGATATCTACGAAGGCGACTTGCTGCCTCGTTACGAAGATCCCGGCGGACATGGTCGTGGCGTGAAGGCTCCCGGTGGAACGATCATTCGGACCGACATCGAAGGCAAGGTCATCGAGCGAATTGCCGGTGGACTACGAAACGCATATGACTTGGCATTCCACCCAGAAGGCAACTTGTTCGTGCACGATGCGGACATGGAAGCCGACGTGGAAACTCCTTGGTACCGTCCAACCGCTTTGATGGATGTGACCGAAGCAAGTGAGTTCGGATGGCGAACAGGCTGGGCAAAATGGCCTGAGTACTACATCGACCGTTTGCCAAACGTGTTGGACACGGGACGTGGAAGCCCAACCGGGATCGAGTGCTATGAGCACCACATGTTCCCGGTTCGCTACCACAACAGTTTGTTCATGGCGGATTGGTCGGAAGGCCGGATTCTGAACGTCCGGCTGAAACCAAACGGCAGCGGATTCCAAGCCGACAGCGAAGTGTTCTTGAAAGGGCAGCCGCTCAACGTTACCGATTTGGCGGTTGGTCCGGACGGAGCATTGTATTTCTGCACGGGTGGTCGTGGGACCGCCGGTGGTGTGTACCGCGTTGTCTATCAAGGCAAAATTCCAGACGCGATGAAGCAACTCGGCAGCGGTATCGCCGCCGCGGTACGCCAGCCTCAATTGGATGCGGCTTGGTCGCGTCAACGCATCGCTGCGATTCGCCGTGAACTGGGAAGCAGTTGGGATCAACAGTTGGCCGGCGTCGCTTACAGCGATGAAAATCCGCCTTCCTATCGCATTCGCGCGATGAACTTGATGCAAATGTATGGTCCCGTCCCAAGCGATGATTTGTTGATCGAATTGTCCAAAGCGGAAAGCGAATTGGTGCGACGTCGCGCCGCGATTCAGCTTGGTTTGAACCCGTCATCGCGTGCGAAGGCTCGCTTGAACGAGATGCTGAGCGACAGCGACTTGCGAGTCCGTCGCGCGGTTTGCGAAGCCATGCTGCGAAGCAATCAGATTCCTGACGATCCGCAACCGTTGATCGATTTACTCGCTCATGAGGATCGAACACTTTCCTATGTGGCTCGCCAAGTTCTGCAGCGTATTCCAGCTGCGAAATGGAAAGAAACCGTCATCCTTCACGAAGATACACGGACCGCGTTGGTGGGTATGTTGGCACTTGTTGCCGCTGACACGAACAAGGCGACCGGGTTGTTGGTGCTGAAGCGGACCAGCAACATGATGAAGGACTTTTTGAGCGACAAAGACTTTGTCGACACGCTGCGTCTGTGCCAAGTCACGCTGCATCGTTGCAACATCAAGGCGAGCGAAGTCCAGTGGTTGTCAAAGCAAATTGCGGATGAGTTCCCAGCCGGTGATTCTCGTATGAATCACGAGCTGATTCGTCTGGCGAGCTACCTGCAAGCTGAGTCGTTGGTCCCGCGTGCGATGGAGTACTTGGAATCCGATGCACCGGAGTTGGACCGCGTTCTGGCCGCGATGTGTTTGCAACGCATCGATCGTCAGTGGTCGGCTCGCGAGCGATTCGCATTGTTGAAATTTTACGAAGGCATTGCCGGACGAGACAGCGAAGGCTCGTTGCCCATGTACATGGTCGGTGTGACGCGAGATTTTGCTCGTCACCTTTCCGAAGACGACATTCAAGCGATTCTGGATGAAGGAAGTCGCTGGCGAAACTCCGCCCTTGGTGCTTTGTTCCAGTTGGAGCGACCGATCAATGAGGCAACCGCTGCAAAACTTCGCACGCTGGATGACGAGCTGACCAAAGAGGACAAAGTGGACGACGTTCACCGCCGTTTGCGAACCGGCATCATCGCGATGCTGGCGTCCGCTCCCGACGATGCGTCCTCCGCACACTTACGGAAAATCTGGCGAACCGAGCCCCAACGTCGTGCCGTTGTTGCGATGGCATTGGCTCAGAATCCTGACGGAGAAAACTGGGACTACTTGGTTCGCAGCTTGAACGTCTTGGATGGACCGGCCGCGAATGAAGTCGTCACGCGTCTTCGAGGCGTTCCCATCGCCACGGATGATCCCATGGCACTTCGGTCATTGGTTTTGATGGGGCTGCGAGCTGAAAAAGAAGGCACAACGTTCGAAAGCGTGGAGCAATTGCTTGAACACTGGACCGGAATGCAGCGTCCCGAGGGCGTGAAGCAATCGATGGCTCCGTGGCAGCGTTGGTACGCCAAGACATTCCCGGATCGCCCATCGGCAGAATTGCCGCGGGAAGACGAATCACGCTGGGATTTCGAACAGTTGATTTCTCACCTGGAGAGTGATGAAGGGCAGGGCGGTGACGCTCACGCAGGAGCGGAGGTATACGCTCGTGCTCAATGTGCGAATTGTCACCGAGCTGGCACGCAAGGCACCGTGATCGGACCTGATTTGACCAGCGTCGCTCGCCGATTCACTCGCCGCGAAATCTTGGAGTCCGTTTTGTATCCATCTCACGTTGTGAGTGATCAATACGCCAGCAAAAAGGTACTAACCTTGGATGGCGAGGTCTTCGTCGGCATGGTGAGCAAAGCCGGCAGCGAACTGCAGATTCGCGATTCGAACAACAACGTGACCACGTTGGCTGAGTCGGAAGTGGACCTGATCCAGCCAAGCCGATCGAGCATCATGCCGAGCGGTTTGCTGGACGAATTGTCGTTGCAGGACATCTCCGATTTGATGGCCTACCTGAACGACTCACGCCGAGTCGAAGTCGCAACTCGACCGAAATAGTCTGGACTGCCTAGATCAGTCGATCGAGCATTGCGGTTGCCATTCCTAGAACCAGGAAGAAGCCGCACATGTCGGTCACGGTTGTTAGCAACGGACCGCTGGCGACCGCCGGGTCGAACCCGAGCCGTTTCAAAAGAAGCGGCACGGTGCCTCCGATGGAGACCGCGATCAGCGTGTTCGCACACAAAGCGACTCCGACAACGAGACCCAAGTAGGGATTGCCGTCCCAGACGACCGCGACAACAGCAACCAGCAGTCCCAGCACCGTTCCGTTGATCAGGCCAACGCTGATTTCCTTCAGCCAGACGCGTAGCATCTCGGACGGGCGAACCAAACCGAGCGATAGTTCACGCATGCTGACCGCCACCGCTTGGTTTCCACTGCAACCGCTCATGTCGCTGATGATCGGCAGGAACACGGCAAGCGCGATCACCTTGGATAGCGTGTCTTGGTACACGGCAATGACGCCGGCCGCACCAATGTTCAGCAAAACGTTGATGCTGAGCCAACTGAGTCGTCGATGCGATCGTTGCCAAAGCGGCATCGTTCGTAGCTCTTCGCCACCGATGATCCCTTGGCTTTTCAGAAAATCGTTTTCGGCGGCACGGGTTGATTCGTAGTCGACTGCGTTTCGGTGGACGACACCCAGAAGTTTGTGGGTGTCATCGACAACTGGGACGCCGAGGAAGTGGTGGGCGTCGAAGAAGTCTCGCAGTTCATCCAGCGGCATGCTGGCGGTAATCGACAATGGATCGAGGATCATGATGTCCGCGACAGGGTCGGTGCGTTTGGCAAACAACAGGTTTCGCATCGGCAGCACGCCGACCAGTTTCTCATCGTCGTCGGTC
This sequence comes from Rhodopirellula bahusiensis, assembly GCF_002727185.1. Lineage (NCBI taxonomy): Bacteria > Pseudomonadati > Planctomycetota > Planctomycetia > Pirellulales > Pirellulaceae > Rhodopirellula > Rhodopirellula bahusiensis. The sequence continues at coordinate 635,439 of NZ_NIZW01000001.1, read as the reverse complement.
AAGTAGGCGTACTGCACGTCGTAGTCACGAAACTCTTCAGCGTTTTCTGAGAGCGTTGTGATGACTTCGTGAACGAGGCTTTTCTGGTTGAACCGCAGGATCTCACGAACCAACAGACCACCAGCTTGGTCGTCGCTGTACGCGGCCAGTTCTCGAACCGAAGCGGCATCTTCGGGCGGCAGTGCCTGAAGAATCGATTCGGCCTGATCGTCGTCCAAGTCACCCAGCAAGTCAGCCTGTTCGTCGCTGGTCATCTCTTGGACGATGGCGGCCGCGTCCGAAGCACAGAGCGAGTCGACCAATTCGGCCGCTTGCGTTTCGCTCAGGTGACGCAGGATTTCGGCGGCTTCCTCCGCGGGCAGTAGCGTCAGAACCGCGCAGTAATGTTCCTCGTCCAAACGATTGAGCGCCAACGCTTGATCGTTTGGTCCTAACTTTGAAAGGAAGTTTTCGACTCCTTCGGCGTCACCCGCATCGACTAATTCGCCCAGCCGTTCCCACGGTCGCCAATCAGTTTGCTGGGCGGATTCGTCGAGGTCGGAGTTAGTGGAATGTTCGGGGGAGGCGGGGGCATTCACTGGTGCAGGGGGCCGCTTGAAGGTGTAGATTGTCGGATTTGAGTTGCCACGGCTATTCCAACCGAGACCTCGTTTTGTCACTTGCTGTAAGACTACTGTCCGAATTGATCGCTTATCCGACGGTCAGTCATACCAGCAATCAAGCGATCACGGAGTGGGTGGCGGATCGTTTGCGGGCGCAAGGGTTCGAATGTGAGCAAACGCGGTACCTGGATGGCGAAGGTGTCCCAAAATTCAATTTGATTGCCAAGCGTTTGCCAACCGATTCGAGTTCAAAATCGGGGGATTTGTCGACGCAATCCATCGATCGACCTGAGAACGAAACGGGGCTGGCGTACTTTTGTCACACCGATGTGGTTCCCGCGGATCGCTGGGGCGGACCGGGCGGAAACCCGTTCGAAGCCGTGATCGAAGACAATCGTTTGTACGGTCGAGGCTCGTGTGACATGAAGGGATCGTTGGCAGCGATGCTTGCGGCGATCGATGATTTGGATGCGTCGAAGCAATCGGCTCCGCTGTGGGTTGTTTGCACGGCCGACGAGGAAGTCGGGCTTCGCGGCGCCAAGGAATTGGCGCAGAGCAGTCCCGCCTATCGCGAATTGGTTGCTCTGGATCCGGTTGCGTTGATTGGTGAACCAACCGAATTAGGCGTCGTCCACGCCCACAAAGGCATGGGTGGGTTTCGAGTGATCTCCCATGGCAAGGCCGCTCATAGCAGCACGAACCGAGGTGTCAACGCGAATGTGGCGATGATCCCATTGCTGCAAACAATCCTCGAGCTGCACGAACGATCGCAAACCGATCCGATGCTGCGAGACGACCGGTTTGACCCTCCGACGCTGACGTTCAACTTTGGCATCAGCGACCATGCGGATGCGACCAACATCGTTCCGGATCGCAGTGAAGTTTGGGCCAATTGGCGAGCGATGCCCAGTGTGGACGGTGAATGCTTGATGGCGGAAGCGAAGGCCGCTGCGGAGCAACTTGGATTGCAATTTCGTAGCTACAAATCTGTTGCTCCGTTGGAAACGCCCATCGACGATCCAACGCTCGTTCGCATGTGTGAGTTGGCGAGTTCGTACTGCGGACGCGAAAAAGCGGAGACGGTTTGCTATGCCACCGACGGTGCGGTGTTGGAAGAGCTTCGCCACCGAATCGTGTGCGGTCCGGGCAGCATCGAGCAAGCTCACACGGTCGATGAATTCATCGAACTTGAGTCGCTAGAAAACGGAGTCTCGCTTTTCCGAGAGGCGGTCCAGGCTTTCGCGATGAAGGCTTGATCAACAAGTGAACTTGGTCGATTTGCGAAAGTTTCAGCCAAAGAAGGAATCAATCCCGACGGCATCGAACGCGGATTCGTAGTGCTCGACGCGAGTCGGTCGAGGTTCGTCTCGAGGCCACCAAACGGCAACCACGTCAAAGCGACATGGAATCCCAAGTAGTTTCTTTCGCTTCAAGTAGCGAAGGGCAGCCCGCGTGATTCGGGCTTGTTTGTTTTCGTCGACTCGGTCCGCTGGATGGCCCGGACGCGAAGTGGAAAGTGTTTTGACTTCTACAAACACCATCAGACGCGGGTGTTTGCGAAGGGCGATTAAGTCGATTTCACCGGCGCGGTCGGATTCACTTTCGGCGATGACTTGCAAGCCTTTGCGTCTCAGCAACTGAGCGGCAACTTGCTCGCCTCGTTTGCCAAGTTGGGCATGGTCATCGATGGCACCAAACCGATGGTCGTTGTACCACTGCCGCAGACGCTGGCCGCGTGATGCAATCCAAGTGAGCGTTTGAGGAACACGATTGGCCAAGAATTGGCCTCAGGGTTTAGGAACGTGACGGTATTGCCCGAAGTTCTTTTCCGCGATGCGTCGCATTCGGCTTTCACCTTCACGGCTGTAGTAACTGATCGTGTTAACGATGCTGATCGGGTCGGTGTCACCAAACAGATTGGTGGACCGATTCTCTTCGGAGAGCAAGTCCTCGATGCCTTGCGGGAACTCACCGTCGGACAGCAAGAAGATCACATCGGGTTTGAGGTCCAACGCGAAACGCAGTGGGTCGTAGGGAGCTTTGCCGCGATCCATTGAAATCCGCATGGCCCAATTGCGAAGCTGTTGTTTGTTGTTCGCGGTGGCGTAAACACTGCGTGTCTCTGGTTCGGGCGAACCCGACAGTTGCATGTAGTCGCTATCGGTGTCAAAGAAAACGACGTAGAAGCGTTGCTTCTCAGTCAGCATGTCGATCGATTGGAGCAACGCTGATCGAGCGGATGTGAAGGCATCGCCCATGCTGCCCGAACTGTCGACAAGGTAAACAAAGTGGTTGCCGCCGCCTTCGACACCGCAGAATTCCATTTGCGATTTGGCGTCCGATTTCAACTTTTGCATCGCCTGCGAAGCAGCAGACGAAGAGCTGGAAAGCGACGACAAATTGGATGCTGACGCGGCTACCGAATCCATTGCTGTTGATGTGATGTCGACGATCGGCATCTCGCCAATTTCGCTGACGTCGTACTGCGTCTCGTCGGGCTGCGATTGGGTTGGCTCGGTGATGGGTTCGCTGCTTTCGATCGCAAATGTTTCCATCGCCGTCTCTTCACTTTCGCTGGACGCGGAAGCGGAGAACGCCATTTGATCCTTCGGACGAGCGTTGCTGAGTGTGAATGCCGCGAGGATGAAAAGCAGCACCGCGTGAACAATCGCACTGACGATCACCGCGGCAGGTTTTCTCCGGCGACCGCTTGTGTCCGTTTCCTCGTCGTCTTCTATCACGCTTGGAAGCGGTTCGCCCGAAGGCGTTGGTTTGTCTTCGCCGAAAAGGAGCGAGTCTTCGTGAGCGTCGAGTTCAGCGGTCGAGCTCGGCTCAAGCGAACCTGGCTCGGTTGAAAACTCCGGTTCAGGATCAGCGATTGGTGAGGTTGGGATCGCATCCGGTGATTTGGTTTCACCAAGACGCCTCATCTTGGGTGCTCGTACCGAAACACCGTGACTCAGATCACGCCGGGTGCTGACCTTCGTGAATGAATCAAACGCTTCGCGAACTTCGTTCCAGGAAGCAAAGCGGCTGGAGCTTGGAAGCTTCGGCGGATTCAGGTTGTGTCCAGACGCAGTTGTTGAAGGCTCGCCGACGTTGGGCTGCTCGACGGGTTGCCCGGTTTCGATCGATTCCAGTTCGGCCTCGATTTGCGACGCGGTTGCTTCGAGTCGAACGGCATTGGCCTCCAGCCTCGCTGCATGCGCTTCGCGACGGACGCGAAGCAGTTCGGCCTGCAATTGCGATTTCCGATCACGCAACGCATCGGCGTGATCCGGAGAAAGGCCGGAGGCTGGGTCGACGCGGTTGGGATCGGGAGCGTTCATCAATCGGATGGGAGCAGTCGGCAGAATTCTCGCATCCATGCGGGGTGAGCGGGCCAGGCTGGTGCGGTGACCAAGTTGCCATCGACGTGGGCGGTGTCCATGCCCTCGCCGGGAGTCATGTAGGTTCCACCGCCGATCTGAACCTCGGGGGCGACGGCCGGGTAACAGCTGCACTCGCGGTCTTTGAGCACGCCCGCTGCGGCCAAGATTTGAGGCCCGTGGCAGACCGCGGCGATCGGTTTGTTCTGATCCGCGAAATGGCGAACGATGTCGAGGACCTTCTCGTTCAGCCGCAGGTACTCGGGGGCTCGGCCGCCTGGGATGACCAAGGCGTCGTAGGTTTCGGGCTGCAGTCCATCGAAGTCGGCGGTGATTGCGAATCGGTGCCCGGGTTTTTCGCTGTACGTTTGGTGACCCTCGAAATCATGGATCGCCGTGGCCACGGAGTCGCCCGCGGATTTGCCGGGGCAGACGGTGGCCACTTCGTGTTCCAGCATCAGCAACATCTGATAGGGAACCATGGCTTCGTAATCTTCGACGAAGTCGCCGACGAGCATCAAAATTTTGGCCATTCTGCCTGGGAGCGGATTCGAGGGAATGGGAACGACGCCGCTGGGGCTTGCCCGGTAGAGGGGCGGAAGCTGGCGACCTAAAAGAAGAACGCGAAAAAACGGTGTGGATCACGACGTTTGAATCGATCTTTCGGCCTTTTTTTCGCGAGCTGAGTGTACCCAAAATCCTTCAGATTGGGAAATTCGCGGTCGGAGCTTTAGTGGATTATGCTGAACAGTCTTCCGGATGGCTCCCATTCTTTTCTGGTATTGCTGCAATGCACCGCTCTTCTCACTTCCGTCTCATCCTTTCATTGACGCTGGTCACCGCCAATGCGGTCGGTTTTGCTGCGTCCGCGCTCGCTGATCACGAGTTGCTGGGCCCGGTCGAGACCCGCCAGCTTGGGTTGGAAGAAGTGTGGCGCCGCAATCTGAGCGTTCCCGCTGGTCGCCAGTCCATCGTCGATCAAAAGATGGTCGTTCACCAAACACAAAGCCACGTGTTTGTGGAAATCGTCGAAAAGTCGGGCGAGCCAAAGCCGGCCGAATCAGAACCCGTTGCCGAAGGTGAAGACGCAACTCCGGTCATCGACGAAACGGCCGTCATCTACGCTCGTTTTCAGGTCGACAGCGACGCGACCAAACGCGGTGCAATAGACCAAAAAGAAGCCGAGCGATTGGGGCGCAATGAAATCCGCCGCTTAGAACGTCGCGGCATCGAAGCTGAGTCGCGGATTCGTAAGATTCCGATGATTCGGTTCTACACCCTGTCGGACGACGGCACCGTCGAGTGCCGGGACGCTGAGTCAGGTGATTTGATTTGGTTGCAACGGGTTGGATCCGAACGACGTGGCTACGGCGGACTGGGAGTGGACGAAGAGTTCGTCTCCGTCGTCAACGGTGGCGAGTTGGTCAAGCTGGACGTCAAGAACGGACAGGTGTTTGGAGTGACTGCGTTGGAGTACGTGCCAACTCGAGGCGTCGTGCATTGCAATGGGTTCGCGCTCGTGCCATCGATTGGTGATCGGGTGGCTGGTTATGGATTGGTCGACCCGACGATCGATCCGTTCGCGGAGATCGTTGCCGGATCGGCTCTTGAAGTGCCAACACATTCGGCGGATTCCAACAAAGTGGCTTGGGGAACCAGTCAGGGATTTGTCTATGTGATGGAAATGGATGGTGAACCCAACGTTCAGTTTCGATTGAACACGGATGGCATCGTCAGTGGGGCTCTCGCTTCTGCTTCGGGCGAACGATTCTTCTTCGGTTCTGAATCGGGTCAGATCTACGGCATCAAGGCCACTCGCGAAGGCGAAGTGTTGTGGAGCCGTCCGACCGGAGAGCCGATTTACTCCAGTCCGATCTTCTTCGACGAAAAGGTCCTCTTTCCGACGACTTATGGCAATTTGATGTGCGTGTCGGCCAGCGATGGTTATTCGGTTTGGCCACAAACGGTGCCTGGTGTTCAGGAATTGCTTGGCGCGATCGATGGAAAAATCTATGCGAGAAGCCTGTCAGGATCGCTGCTGGTGATGGCGATGGAAGATGGCTCGTTGCTCGGGCGTTTTCCCAGCATTCAGCCCGACTCCTTGCTGGTCAATCGCTACACCAACCGTCTCTATCTGGTCAACAATCGCGGTACGATGCAGTGTCTGCGTCGTCCCGGTTCGGTCATTCCAAAGGTGATCAAATCCTCCGCTCCCGTCGAAACCGAAGAGGAAGCCGAGGATCAACTGGAAGAGAAGAAGCCCGAACAGACCGCTCCCAAGAACACGGATCCCTTTGGTGCACCTGGTGCGGATCCATTTGGCGGCGGTGGAGCGGATCCATTTGGTGACACCATGGAAGATCCCTTTGCTCCCGCGGGGGCGGGAGATCCTTTCGGTGACATCTGATTCGCCCGGGATCGGTCCTCGTGGCTGTCTGCGGAACCGGAAACGTTTCCTGGATTGGCCACGCACGTGATCTAGCGCAAAGTCGTTCTATTTGGTAGACTATTGGCTGCTATTTGACGCTTTTTTTTGACGTGGGGGCGAGTCCGCTTCCGATGTCAAAAACCCCGCATTTGACGGCCTCCACGGGCCGCCCATTCATGAGCGATTCCTCCTCGACTGACCCTGCATCAAACGACCCATCCGAGGATCCAAACGCTGTGCCCGCTGGTGCGGTTTCCGGCGACGGAAATTCAGCCGAGGAGATTGCTGGCCCGCAAAAGCCAATGGAGCGTGTCTCGACCGGGCCGGCGGCAAATTCGGAGTACACCGACAAGGATTTGCTGCACCTGTCGGATCTCGAGCACGTGCGAGAGCGTCCCGGGATGTACATCGGTGACACGACCGTTCGCGGTTTGCACCACCTGGTCTACGAAGTCGTTGACAACTCGATCGACGAAGCCATGGCCGGTTTCGCCAAATCGGTCAGCGTGACGGTTCATACCGATGGCAGCGTCACGGTCGAAGATGATGGTCGCGGTGTCCCCGTGACACGTCATGATCAATTGTCAGAAGAGCTGGATCGCGAAGTCAGCACGCTGGAAGGCGTGATGACGGTTCTGAAGTTCGGCGGCAAGTTCGAAAAGGGTGCCTATCAAACTTCGGGCGGTCTGCACGGCGTCGGTGTGACCGTGGTGAACTTTCTGAGTCAGTGGGCCGAGGTCGAAGTCAGCCGCGATGGTTCGACTTGGACTCAGGGCTACGAACGCGGGATTCCAACGGGCCCCATTCAAAAAGGCCGGCCAACGAAGAAGTCTGGAACGAAGACCACGTTCAAGGCCGACGGGCAGATCTTCAGTGTCACCAAGTACAACTTTGACACACTGCAAAAACGCCTTCAGGAACTCGCGTTCCTCAACAGTGGCGTTCGAATCAAATTCTTGGACGAACGAAACGGCGAAGGCGGCGACTATCAGTACGACCGTGGGATCGTTGAGTTTGTCGAGCATCTCAACCGCGCCAGCGATGTGCTGCACGGGGACGTGATTCAGTTCGTCGGTGAGAAGGACGGCGTCGAGTACGACATGGCGCTGCAGTACAGCACCGAGTTCACTGAAACGGTTCAGTCGTACGTCAACAACATTCATACGATCGAAGGCGGAACGCACGTGTCCGGCTTCCGCTCGGCGTTGACGCGGACGCTGAACAACTACGGCAAAAAAGAAGGCCTGTTCAAGAACACAACTCCGACCGGCGACGATTTTCGAGAAGGTCTGACGGCGGTCATCAGCGTTCGCGTTCCGCATCCACAGTTTGAAGGTCAGACCAAGACCAAGCTCGGCAACGGTGAAGTCGACGGCATCATTACCAGCGGTGTTGGCGAGGCGCTCAACAAATACCTGGAAGAGAATCCTCGAACGGCCAAGGCGATTGTTCGCAAAGGTTTGCTCGCGGCCGAGGCTCGTGAAGCAGCTCGCAAAGCCAAGGATCAACTTCGAAAACGAAAGGACGCGCTCGGTGGCGGTGGCTTGCCCGGCAAGCTTCGCGATTGCATCTCCAAAAACATGGAAGAGTGCGAAGTCTACCTGGTCGAAGGTGATTCGGCCGGTGGATCGGCCGAAGGCGGACGGATGCGTGAGTACCAGGCGATCTTGCCCCTCCGCGGTAAGATCATCAACGCGTACAAGAGTCGCGAAGACAAGGTGCTGGCCAATGAAGAAGTCCAGTCGATGATCCAAGCGATCGGCACCGGGATTGGTGCGGATCAGGATCTCACGCGACGCCGGTACAACAAAGTCATCATCATGACGGATGCCGACGTCGATGGCAGTCACATTCGCACGCTGTTGCTTTGTTTCTTCTATCGGCAGATGTATCAATTGGTTGCCGCCGGGCACGTTTACGTGGCTCAGCCGCCGTTGTTCCGCGTCTCCCAGGGCAAGAACCGGTACTACATTCAGTCCGAAGAGGAGATGAAGAGCCAGTTGCTCGAACGTGGTTTGAACGACACGCGATTCGAGACCGAAGATGGTCGCAGTGCCGAAGGCGATGCGATGCGAGCACTTTGCGTCGCACTGGCATCGATGGAAGACGCGATTGTCGCACTCGAGCGACGTGGTGTCAGTCTGCGTGTGCACAGCGAACGGTTTGATCCTGTGACCGGCAAGCTGCCTCCGTTTTTGCTGACGATCCAAGGCGAAGAGCATTGGTTCATGAAGCAAGCCGACGTTGAGACATATCTTGCCGACAACAACGCAACTTTGGATATCGACCAACCGGATGAAGAGTTGGAAGTGGAAGGCGAGGAACAGCCTAAGAGTGAAGAACCTGAAAAGGTGGTCGCTCACTTGGCCGAGCTTCACGAGGTCCGAACAATCAACAGCGGCTTGAAAGACTTGGACCCACTTGGGTTCGGGTTGCAGGATTTGATCCCTGCTGACCGCACCGGTTCGACCACCGCACGATTCGAGCTCGTTCGTGGGGAAGACTTGCGACGTCCACTCGAAGACTTGCGAGAGTTGTTGCCGGAAGTGCGAGCTGCCGGTGAAAAAGGTCTGCAAGTGACTCGCTTTAAAGGACTGGGTGAAATGAACGCGGAAGAGCTCCGCGAAACAACGCTCGATCCTGCCAACCGCACGCTGGTGAAGGTCAATCTGACCGACGCGGGTGCGGCCGACGAAATGTTCCGTTTGTTGATGGGTGACAAAGTCGAACCCCGTCGCGAATTCATCGAAACCCACGCACTTGATGTGCGAAACTTGGACGTCTAGCACGATGGTCACACCGCCTCCCAGAGACAACACCGAAGGTTCAGACATCGAAACTGCGGAGGCGTTGATCCAAAGCGTTGCCCAGGTCAAAGAACAGGTCGGCCGAATCGTGGTTGGCCAGAGCGATGTGATCGAGCAATTGCTGATTGCGATCTTGGCTCGCGGCCATTGCTTGTTGGAAGGCGTGCCCGGACTGGCGAAAACGTTGATGGTGCGGACGTTGGCCAGTTCGATGAGCTTGGATTTTCGTCGCATTCAGTTCACGCCTGATCTGATGCCCGGCGACATCACGGGCACGGACATCATTCAGGAAGATCACGAAACCGGGCGCCGAGAAATGTTGTTCCGGCCTGGCCCCGTTTTCACGCAAATGCTGTTGGCCGACGAGATCAACCGGACACCACCCAAGACGCAGGCGGCGCTTTTGGAAGCGATGCAGGAACATGAGGTCACCGCGGGCGGCAAGACCTACGCTCTGAAAGAACCGTTCTTTGTTCTTGCGACGCAGAACCCGATCGAGCAAGAGGGGACCTATCCGCTTCCCGAAGCTCAACGCGATCGGTTCTTGTTCCACGTCGTTGTTGGCTATCCGTCACGCGATCAAGAAGCCGAGATTGTTGAGCGAACCACGTCAGGAGATTTGGCGGACGTTCAGCCGGTCGTCAGCGGCGAAGACATTTGCAAATTTCAATCTGTTGTTCGGCGAGTTCCCTTGCCCGAGCATGTGAAGAACTGGGTGATCGATGCGGTTCGAGCGGCGCGTCCGAGTGAGCCTGATGCCAAGGGTTGGGTTAAGGAATGGATCCAGTGGGGGCCGGGACCCCGTGCGAGCCAACAGTTGGTTTTGGCGTCTAAAGCCCGTGCGTTGTTGCACGGTCGCACACATGTAACGCTCGAAGACGCACAGGCTCTCGCGCTGCCGGTCTTGCGTCACCGGATTGTTCCAACCTTTTCTGCCGAAGCGGATGGCATCGCGGTCGAGGATCTGATCGAGCGTTTGGTGGCGGAACAAACCGCTGGCGCGGCATCCGTGCTGTAAGAAGGTAGGCAGGGCTGATTTTGATATAGGTTGGCCACTCTTGGCCGACATCCACAACCTGGCGGGCAAGAGTGCCCATCCCACATGCGTTAAAGCGTCGTTGACGGCTCAATCGACGAGCCGTAACGCTGCGAGTTGTGAATGTCGCTCAGCTTTCTGCTCTCGCCGGTCGGCAGTAGCTTCCTAGCACGTCCGTGTGATGCGTTGCGGATTTCAAGTGTTCGATTGCTTTCGCGACCGCGGGATCTTGGCGATGCCCGGGGAATTCGACGACGAAGAAGTACTCGTTCTTCGTGCCGGGTTGGGGAAAGGATTCGATCCAAGTCAGGTTGAGTTCATGTTCTTTGAAGATGCCCATCGCATCGGCCAGTGTTCCTGGCTGGTGGGCGACTTGGAACAAGAGCGTTGTTTTGTCGTTCCCGGTGGCGGCGGGTTGGTCGTGGCCAAGGACTGCAAAGCGGGTGACGTTGTCGCGGTTGTCTTCGATGTTTGCGCCAATGACGCGAAGGCCGTGGCGGCGACCGGCTGCTTCGCTGGCGATCGCTGCGACGCCGGGTTGTGTGACGGCTAATTTGGCTGCGGCGGCCGTCGAGCTGCATTCGATCAGCTTCGCATTGGGCAAATGGTTGGCCAGCCAAACGCGGCACTGCGAGATCGCTTGCGGTTTGCTGTGCACTTCCTTGATCGCTTCGTGATCGCACATCGCGAGCAGCTGATGGTGAATCGCCAGCTGAACTTCACCAGTGATCGAGACTTCGCCTTCGGAAAGTCGGCCAAAGGTGTCGACCACGCGACCATCGGTGCTGTTTTCGATCGGCACAATTCCGCCGGCGCAGTCGCCTCGACTGACGGCATCGAACACTGCGCCAATCGATGGGACGGGCAGCAAGTTGGCTGCTTCGCCGAAGTAGGCGAGTGCCGCGAGGTGGCTGTAACTGTCCGGCGGTCCCAAGAATGCAAATGTTCCTGACCGCGTCGCTTGCCAGCAAGCCGACGCGACGTGCCGCAAGACACTGCGCTGGACATCCGGGCTGATCGTTGGATCGGCGGACGCGGTGTCTGGTTTCTGTTGGCCAATGAGGCGGTCAATCGAAGCCAACGTGTTTGCCCAATCCGAGTCCGTTTTGGTGCCCGCTTTCTTCGCCAATGCCTGGCAGCGTTGACTCAGCAGGTCAAGGATCTGGGTGTCGATTGATTCGATCGTATCGCGTGGTTCAGCTGAAGTCATGAGAGCAATTTTTCAGGCGTGAGCGAAGTGTGACTGCCGTTTTGGCAAGGCAGCATTGTGGCATGGAGCGAAGTTTTGAGTGGGCTGCCAAAACGGTTTTGAATGATTTTTTTGAAACGTGTGACTCTGGTTTTGGTCGGTGAATCACGTGTTTTTTTGTGTTTGTCGTTTTGGCAAGTGGGCTGTTGTCAGGGCTCTGGCACAGATCTTGCCATATCTGGTGATCCAACCAAAAGGCTGACGAAATGGACCGCTCAGGGGCCGCGGTCGGCCCGGCGAAATCCCAACTCATATCATTTGACACTCACCATCCCGTTCGGACACAGGAGCTCACGCATCATGGCACAAGGCGAAAAAATCATCGGTATCGACCTCGGGACCACCAACAGCGTGGTCGCGATCATGGAAGGTAGCGAGCCAAAAGTTATCCCAAACCCTGAAGGCAACCGGCTGACTCCCAGCGTGGTCGCTTTCACCGACAAACAAGAAACCATCGTCGGCGAACCCGCTCGACGTCAAGCCGTCACCAACCCGAAACGCACCGTGTACTCGGCCAAGCGTTTCATGGGACGTCGTCACAACGAAGTTCAATCGGAAGAAAAGATGGTGCCTTACGGCGTCACCGGTGGAGCTGGCGACTATGTCAAAATTCAAGTTGGCGACAGCGAATACACCCCTCAAGAAATTTCCGCCAAGATCCTTCGTAAGTTGAAGGAATCGGCTGAGTCGTACTTGGGTCACAAGGTCAACAAAGCGGTCATCACCGTTCCTGCGTACTTCAATGACGCGCAGCGACAAGCGACCAAAGACGCCGGCCAAATCGCTGGTTTGGAAGTTGCTCGGATCATCAACGAGCCAACCGCTGCCGCACTGGCTTACGGTTTGGACAAGAAGAAAGATGAAAGCATTATCGTCTTTGACTTGGGTGGTGGTACGTTCGACGTCTCGGTTCTGGAAGTGGCTGACAGTGGCGACGAAGAGCAAGAGAGCCGCGTGTTCCAAGTTGTCAGCACCTCGGGTGACACGCACCTCGGTGGCGATGACTTTGACGAAGCGTTGATCAACTACGTTGCCAGCGAATTCCAAAAGGAAAACGCGATCGACCTTCGCAACGACGCGATGGCGCTTCAGCGTTTGCAAGAAGCTTGCGAAAAGGCAAAGAAAGAACTCAGTACTTTGCCTGAGACCGATATCAACTTGCCCTTCATCACGATGGACGCTTCGGGGCCGAAACACCTGACGATGAAGATCACTCGATCCAAGTTCGAAGAACTGATCGATGCGTTGGTCGAACGTTGCCGTGGGCCTGTTTTGCAAGCGTTGAAAGACGCTGGCATGGACCCCAAAGACATCGACGAAGTGGTTTTGGTCGGTGGTAGCACGCGAGTGCCGAAGGTTCGCGAAGTTGTCAAAAGCATCTTTGGCAAGGAGCCTCACCAAGGCGTGAACCCCGATGAAGTCGTTGCCGTTGGTGCCGCGATTCAAGGCAGTGTTTTGGCCGGTGACCGCAACGACGTGTTGCTGCTCGACGTGACTCCATTGACGCTCGGGATTGAAACCGAAGGTGGCGTGATGACCGCATTGGTCGAACGTAACACGACGATTCCTGCGGAGAAGAAGAACGTCTTCAGCACCGCAGCGGACAACCAAACCGCCGTGACCGTTCGAGTGTTCCAAGGGGAACGCAAGATGGCCAACGCGAACCGATTGCTTGCTGAATTTAACCTGGAAGACATTCCTGCCTCACCGCGTGGCGTGCCTCAGATCGAAGTCAAGTTCGACATCGACCAAAACGGCATTCTGAGTGTTTCGGCGAAGGAACTGAAAACAGGCAAAGAAGCCAACGTCGAGATCAAAGACAGCGGCGCGTTGTCCGACAGTGACATCGAGCAAATGCAGAAAGACGCGGAAGCCAACGCCGAAGAAGACAAGCGACAATTCGAGTTGGTCGAAGCTCGCAACAAGGTCAACCAACAGGTTTACCAGCTTGAGAAGTTGATGAGCGAGAACGACGACAAGCTGTCCGATGATGACAAAGCTCCGATGAACGCTGCGATCGAAAAGGTCAAAAAAGCCGCTGAAGGCGACGACTTGGCCGAGATCAAAGCCGCCTCGGACGAATTGGAAGCCGCCTCGCAAGCGTTCAGCAAAGTCTTGTACGAAAAGACCGATGCTGCTGGCGAAGCAGGAGCTGACGCAGAAGGCGCCGCTGGTGCGACTGCTGGCGGAAATGACGATGACGACGCGATTGACGCGGAGTTCGAAGTCAAAGAGTGACCTAACCGATGCGAGTCGGATGGTTCCATCCTTTCGGCTCGCACGTTTTTGATAGCGGCGAGTCTCGCCCGGCTGTTTCGCAGCCGGGCGGGCGCTCGCTTTTTTTATGCCTGTTGTTTTGTCTCTGGTGATACCGTTCGGCGCGGGAATTGTATCGCTGACCTTTCAAATTGCTTTCGCGACCCACCTCCTTTTCCCACCCACTTCTCTGCTCGGAGACTCCCATGGCTTTTCGAATCGACAAACTAACGACCCAAGCTCAAAACGTCGTGGCCGAAGCGCAGGCTCAAGCCACATCCGCCGGCAACGCCGAAATTGATCCGCTGCATGTTCTCTCCGCCGCTGTGAATCAGCGAGATGGAATCGCAACGCCCTTGCTGGAAAAGATCAACGTCGATGTTTCCAAACTGAAGTCGTTGCTGGCGAGCGAACTGGAAAAGCTACCCAACGCTTCCGGCATGGGCCAGGCTCGTGTCTCTGCCAAGCTGCAAGCAGCGCTCGAGGCGTCGGCGACATCGGCTGAATCTTTGAAGGACGAATACGTCAGCACCGAGCATTTGCTTGTCGGTTTGGCTCGCACCGACAACAAGGCCAAGAATCTGTTGTCATTGTTGGGCGTGTCGGACAACGATCTGCTCACCGCAATGAGTCAAATTCGCGGTTCAGCTCGCGTGACCGATCCGAATGCGGAATCGACCTACCAAGCTCTTGAAAAGTTTGGCATCGACCTGACCCAGTTGGCTCAAAGCGGCAAGTTGGATCCTGTCATTGGGCGTGACAACGAGATCCGTCGCGTGATCCAGGTTCTCTCTCGTCGAACCAAGAACAACCCTGTTCTGATTGGCCAACCCGGCGTCGGTAAAACGGCGATCGCGGAAGGGTTGGCGCTTCGCATCTTTGAAGGTGACGTCCCACAAAGCCTCAAAGGCAAGAAGGTCGTCTCGCTCGACATGGGTGCCCTCGTCGCGGGAGCCAAGTTCCGTGGTGACTTCGAAGAGCGTTTGAAATCGGTGCTACGCGAGGTCAAGGATTCTGACGGCAAAGTGATTTTGTTCATCGATGAATTGCACCTGGTTGTCGGCGCGGGCAATGCCGAGGGTTCGGCGGACGCGGCGAACTTGCTCAAGCCCGAGTTGGCTCGCGGTGCTTTGCGTTGCATCGGTGCCACGACGTTGGACGAGTATCGCCAGCACATCGAAAAGGACGCTGCACTCGAACGCCGGTTCCAGCCCGTGTTCGTGGGTGAACCCAATGCGGAAGACACCATCGCGATCTTGCGAGGCTTGAAACCTCGTTATGAATCGCACCATGGTGTTCGGATCACGGACAGTGCTTTGGTTGCCGCTGCCAACCTTTCAGATCGCTACATCGCGGATCGGTTTCTGCCGGACAAGGCGATCGACTTGATCGATGAAGCCGCCAGTCGTTTGGCGATGGAAAAGGAGAGCGTGCCTGAGCCGATCGACCGTTTGCAACGACGACTGCGTCAATTGGAATTGGTGCATCGTCAGTTGGTGGACGAACAGGAGGCTTCTGCTGTCGCCAAACGTGTCGACGTGGAAGAAGAAATGGAATCCGCGAAGGCTGAATTGGCGAGTTTGAAGGAGCAATGGGAAGCCGAAAAGATGGGCTTGGACGACGTTCAATCGGTTCGCCAAGAGGTGGATCAGTTGCATCATCGTTTCGCTCAACTGGACGCGGACGCCAAGGAGAAGCAACTCCGTGGCGAAAGCCCCGAGGATGCCTACAGTGAGATGCTGCAGGTGCAATCAAGGCTTCGTGAACTGCAGGCTCGAATTGATGAGGCCGAGCAGCGTGATGAGTCAGCGGACCAGTCCAAAGAAGATCCAGGGGATGAGAAACGTCGGTTGCTTCGCAAGGAAGTCACCGAGGAAGAGATCGCCGAGGTTGTTAGCACTTGGACGGGCGTTCCTGTGACTCGAATGATGGAAACCGAACGTGCCAAGTTGTTGGTGATGGAAGAGCGTTTGCATCAGCGCGTCGTTGGTCAAGACGAAGCTGTCACCGCAGTTGCGGACGCGGTCCGTCGCAGTCGCAGTGGTTTGCAAGATCCCAACCGACCGATTGGTTCGTTCTTGTTTTTGGGCCCCACGGGTGTCGGCAAAACCGAGCTTTGCAAGGCACTCGCGGAAGTCATGTTTGATGACGAGTCCGCGATGGTTCGCATTGATATGAGTGAGTTCATGGAACGGCACAGTGTGTCTCGATTGATTGGTGCCCCTCCCGGCTATGTTGGCTACGAAGAGGGCGGCAAGTTGACCGAGGCTGTTCGGCGACGTCCTTATGCGGTGATCTTGCTCGATGAGATGGAGAAGGCTCACCCGGATGTCTTCAATATCTTGTTGCAAGTCCTCGATGATGGGCGACTAACGGATGGTCAAGGACGAACGGTGAACTTCACCAATACGGTGGTCGTGATGACCAGCAACGTTGGCAGCCAAGTGATTCAACGCGTTACCGAGGAAGGTGGAGAGGAAGACGAAATGCGTCAGGCGGTCGAGGAAGCATTGAAGGCGAGGTTCTTGCCCGAGTTTCTCAACCGGATCGACGACACGGTGATCTTCCATCCTTTGCAACAGTCTCAGATCCGCCGGATCGTTGAATTGCAACTGGAGGAGCTTCGTTCGCGATTGGCAGCCAACGGTTTGTCCGTCGAGATCTCGGATGCCGCGATCGACGAAATCGCAGAAGTGGGCTACGACCCAGCGTATGGAGCACGGCCACTCAAACGTGTGATTCAGCGCGAGGTTCAAAACCCGCTTGCATCCGCAATTTTGAAGAACAGCTATCCCGAAGGCACGGTGATCAAGATCGATCACAATGGCGAAGGATTTGTGTTCTCTGGTTAAGCCGATTTGGCCCGAGTAAATGGGACGGTTGCGCCGGAGGTGATCTCCCGTGCATTGCCCGAAAAACAAGCTGATTTGCCTCTCGCGGGGTGGTCAGTTTGTTGTTTGGCGGTCGGACGCGTGCCACAATTGTGGGATCGACGAGCAACGAGAATGTCCGGCCAGAGTTTTCGCCTTCGATAGGCGGATGACGAAGCGATCCGGACATTGACGTTGGAGTCTCGATTCCATGAGATCACTTTGTCCCCATCCTCCGAGGGTTTGTTCAAGATGTTGCAACGTGTTGCCTTGATGTTGACGCTGGTTTGCGTTTCTTCCGTGGTTGGTTCCGCTGAGGAACAACCAACTTTGGATACGGAAAAGTCGAAGATCTCTTTCGTCGGTGCGAAGCCGGATGGCAAGCATGATGGTGGCTTCAAGAAGTTCACCGCGGACGTCAAGTTGAATGTCGAGGACCCCAGCAAGGGCTCGCTCAAGATTGAGATTGATGCGACAAGTCTTTGGTCCGACGATGACAAGTTGACCAACCACTTGAAGAACCCTGACTTCTTTGACGTTCGCAAGCACCCCAAGATCACGTTCGAGTCGACCAAGATCGCACATGACCCAAAGAAAGACACGGTGAACATTGTCGGGAATCTGACAATGCTTGGGAAAACGGTCGAGGTCACGATCCCGTCGATGCCCAAGTTGACGGAAGAGATGCTGGTCTTGGCTGCCAACTTTGACATCGATCGAACCAAGTGGGGCATGACCTACGGCAAGGGCAAGATCAACGACAAGGTTGCCATCCAAACTCTATTGGTCTTCAAGCGATAAGACCGTGGAAACACAAATTCTACTTTGGTCTGTGATGACGCCAGCGATCCTGTCGCTGGCGTTTGTCATTGGTGCTTGGGCGTTTCAGCGATCCAAGCTGACAGTTGGTCAGGAACGCGTGCCAGCGATGCTTGCGGTGCTGGGTTGGTCCTCGGCAGTGGCTGCCTGCATGCTAGCGAGGCAAGAACTGGATTGGTCGGCCCTCGAGTCTTGGCAAATCGTCTTGGCACCGATCTTTGTTTCATCGCTGCTGCTTGTGGGGTGTTCTTGGGCACCTGCAAAAGATCCATCCATCGACGCCAAGAATCACTTTGGGTTTTGGTGGTTGGTCGCGGGATTGGGATCGATCGCCACGGCGATGTGGACCATGCCCACCGGCGATGGTTGGACGGATATGTTGCCGCTTCATCGTCCTTGGATGGCGTCCGTTGCCGGGGCCACCTTGATCAATATTTGGTCGTTGGACCGAATGCGACGAAACGGTGCAGCGTCCTGGGTGCTGTGGGTTGCTTTAGCTGGTTTGGTCGCGCCCACGCTGTTGGCCGCCAGTGCTTACGGTGGTTTGGCGGAGTGGATGGTGAGTGCTTTGGTGGCGACGTTCGTTTTTGCCATCGCAGCTTCGTTGATGTCCAAGTCAAACATCGGCAGGCTGTTTCCAGCCGTGCTCTTGTTAGCGGCGAGCACCACGGCAACCGGTCGGTTTTATACCTATGAGGAGCATCCCGCTTGGTTGTACGGGTTGATCCTTCTGTTGCCGACTTGCATCTCGATCCCTGACGTTTGGCTGAAGAATCGACCGACGTTCATGCGAGTCTCTATCGCGGTCGCTTTTGCAGTGATTTTGCTCGGCGTCATCGGATGGTTCTTACTCGGCGACGCACTGTTGAGTGAGCCTACCGAGGATTGGTGATTCGGGAGTGGAAAGGGCCACAGAGACTCAGAGACTCAGGACTCGTTCCATTTGCAGAGGGCATCGACGTAGGCGGAGCCTCCGTCTCGGTTCCAGCCATCGAGTTGGCTGGGTTCTTTGAGTTGCTGACCGCGACGCATGGGGGTCACAATGAACCGACTGTCGATGTCCGAAAGCGTCGTCATGTCGCCCCATAGTTTTTCGAATTGGGCGACTGGGAACACGTCTTCTTGAGCGTGACCCCAACGTTTCTTGACTTCTTTGAGCGTGATGTAAGTCGGCAAGCGAGCGGCCATTTCGCGAACCGCGGTGTCAACGGCAGACGCATCTTTGAGTGAGTCGCGATCCAAGCCAAACGATTCCAGCAAGGCATCAATGTCGATCCACGTCGTCATCGAGTTGTAATACTTAAGCCCAAACTCGATTCGTTCGTCGGGCATCGCGAGACCTTCGACCAGTCTCGGGCGACCAGCAACCAGGGCCAGACCGCCACCCCGATCTTCCAGGCGGCGCGGGATGACTTCGTAGCTGAGCGTGGCTCCGGATTCGATGTGCAAACCAAACAACGCCGGGTCCACGTTGGCCCCCAGAGTGTCGATGTTATGCAACATCAGGTAGCGAAGTGATGGTTGGTCGCGAAGAAGCTGAGACAGGGTTCCATTTCGGAACAGGTTCGGGACTTCGTACCAGTGTCCAACTGGGTGCACGCACTGTGCAGCGACGTTGTCGGTGTAGTCTGAACCTTCCCCGGTTTGCTCGGCCCAATTGGCGATCGCTGATCGGGCACTTTCACGCATCTTTTGTTGTTGTTGGTCCAGGACCTGTTGAGCGGTTTCTTCCCAAAGGAAATGCAGGTCTCGAACCATCGGAACCATTCGCAATCCAACACTTCGTCCGCTGGAGACATGCACCGGCCCATGGTGGCCGTAGTTTCGTGTGCGATCCAAAACGGTGCGGATTGCTTCGTCGGTCATCCAGCTGGTCGTGATGACGTGTGGGATCACGCCGCCGTGTTGCGACGTGGCAGCCCGGTTTTTCGCGAGGTGTATTTCGAGAAAGCTTCGATGCTTGCCGGCAAACCGGTGAAACGGATGCAGGGCTTTGCAAACGCCGGCGCCTTGTGTCCAGCGGCTTCCGACACCCGCCGCCAACGTGATGACTCCGATTTGTCCGTCGGCAATGGCCTTGGAACCGATGTCCGCCAAGCGGTCGTCCAAACCATCACGAGCGTCGGTGACATGGGTTTCAGCGACGTCGGTGATTTTGAGGTCACGAGAAAGTCGGTTGGCAGCCAAACCAAACTTTCCTGCTCGCATGTCAGCGCGGATCTGTTCATGTTGGGCCCGGTCAAACCCACTTCGTTTTAGAATCGCGGCAAGCGAATCATGGTCTGTTTTCGGATTGTCCTTCTTCTTACCAGCGGCTTGGTTGTCCGATGGCAGAACGCTTCGAAGCAGCAATGCCGCGTCGGCGTCGCGGTCGTTCGGGTCGCTGCAGCGTCGCGAAATGCCGGCCAGTTCTTCGCGGGTTTGAGGTGACAATTCACGCAGCGGTTTGCGAAGCCACTTGGGCATCATCAAAGCGTAATACTTCTGTGGCAAAACAGCGGACTGGGCAGGCAGCAACTCCGCGAAAGTTCCGTGGTCGTTGATTTGGAAATCGTAGACAACCGGATCCATCGCGAACGGCAGGGCGGTTTCCAATTCCCGTTTGACCGACACCATTTCTTGACTGAGCCAATCCTGTGCAGTTTGTTTGATGGTGGGGTCAAAGATGAAACCCATGCCGCCGCCGGACATGCCACCCAGCATCCAGAATCCCCAAAACAGATCCCCGTACTGCTCACGGCAACGCTGGATCATCACATCGGTGAACCGATTGGTCGCCCAGGGAATGATGGTCTGCAGCGGACCTTCGAAGTTCTTGGTCGTCAGCGAACCGAGGCGACGGATGTCACCCTGTTGCAGTGCGTCGACCACTTCGTCGTAAATCGTCATCGCCTCTTGGCGACCGATCCATTGTTCTCGTCCACGAACGAGGTAGTGCTCGGTGACCATCTCTAAAATTGGACCGACGTTTTGGGCCATCCCGCCGTGCACGACGACCAACGAATCTTGCAGTTTTTGTCGGGCGTCGGTGCTGATTCGATCTTCACCGAGGACTTCATGGTCGGGCATCAGACGCCCACGGCTGATGCCGAACTCGGGATCTTCCTCGCCGGAAGTCTGGCCGCAGATGAGTTTGATGCCGGGCCATACTCCGCCGGAATCTTGCCATCCGCCTCCGCTACCGCCGATCCATTCACCGAGGATCGCACGAGCGGCGATCAGGCGTCGATCGGGTTCGGTGAGCTCACCTTGAAGTGATTGAATCTGGCCGGTTGCTCGCATCAAATTGCTGATCAGCGAACCGAGCAAGTTGGTCGAAACGGCGAGTCGTGAACCTTTGGGAATGTCGTTGATCTTGGAGACCAGTTCCAAGCCTTTGCCACGACCGACGACGCGTTCGAGCAGCGAGGCCATGTCGGACCCGCAGCCTTCCAAGCCCGGAGGAACGACGCCGGCCGCGATCACGGCGGCTTTGAGTAGTCCCAGGTAGTCTCTGGCGAAATCGAACATCTCAGCGACCGTCGTGACTTCGACGCTGGCGTTGAGGTCGACGCTGACCAAGCGAAACACCGGTTGATCAATCACTCGCAAATAGGTTTCGATTGGCGGCCGAACCTCATTGTCGCGTCCGCGAACACCCAGGTCGACGGAAACGTTGATGACTCGTGCGCCTTCGGGGTAATCCATTCCCAAAAAGAAAATATCGCTCCAAGCCGAATGCGAGACATCCATTCGCACGGCCGTGGTTTCTTTCAACACTGGCGAGACATGCGGGGTGTTTTCAGTGGGCAGGAGCTCTTTGCGAATTCGGAGTGGATGTTCGGCGACATGCCCCAAACGGAACATCCACTGGTTACCGCGAACGGTGCGAACGCTATGGCGGACTTGATCGGCCAGCGTTTGAAAACCCAGTTCGTGGTAAGCGGACGCGAGAGCGCTGGAGAGCGAATCACTGGGGCCATTGGCAGATTGGACTTCGAGGAAGTCATCAATCGCTTCTTGAAAACGTCTTCCGAGAAGATGTTCGTAGCCCTCGAACGGAATGCTGCCTGACTTGGATTGATCCAGTCGTGGAGGAAGGTGGTAGCGATAGATCGCTGACAGAAAGAACAACGCTCGCACACGCTGATAAAGGTTCTTTTCTTGGCGACGAAAGCGATCCAGTTCCTCGATGTGGTCGAGCAACTCAGCCAGCGAGGCGTTTTCCACCAACGATTCGAGCGACCGGTCTCGCAAGTCGGCTTGATCGGTGGTGATCGTTTCAATCAACGAGTTCATGGAGCGTAGTTCCGGCATCAGTTGGATCCTTCCGTCGAGGATGATTCCGCCGATGGTTCAATCCCCGCCGTGACTGGCTGTTCCGCTCGTGTGGCAAGGAGTTCGACAAGCTCGGTCAGCAACAGGTCTCGATCGCGTCCCGACAGTCCGATTGCCAACTGAGCGATCAAAACGCCGTACTGTTCACCAATGTTGTAGCGACGCCCATGCAGTTGATACGCGAGGTACTTTCCGCGGTGAGGCAGTTTGGCCATCGCATCGGAAAGGGAAGGGCGTTCCATGCTCTTGTCGTCCACGACCTCGTGCAAGCATTCCATGACGGCGGGCGTTAGGACGTGCATTCCGAAGTAGCCGAGGTAGTATCCGCTTCGCAGTCCCGGCGTGATCAGCGATTGTTCGGCGAGCGTTGGGGTTGGTTTCTCGACGACTGTGCGAACGTCATACAAACCATCGAATCGCGGCACGCTGGCTCCCGCGACGATGCCAAAGTACGGCAGGCGATGTTCGCGAGTGGACTGGACAGCAGAGACCGGGCAGGCGTGTTGCTCGGCCATTTCGATCAATTGAGACGCGCAGCTTTTGGTTGTTGCCGACAAATACAGGTGGTCGCCTACCAAATGCAAGAAAGCGTCGTCGCCGCAAAACGATTCGGCTCGCAGGATCGCGTCGGCGTAGCCCAGCGGTCGTTCCTGGTGAACGAATTGGAGGTTGCCGAGTGAGCCACCAGCGGCTTTGCGGTAGTTGTCCTCGTCGCCAGGCTGGATCACGACGCAGATCTCTTCCACGCCCGCCGAAAGCGTTTCCTCGACGATCAGCTGTAGAGCTGTTTTTTCCTCGCCCGAACCATCCACCAAACGTTGCAGCGGGAGAGTGTTTTGGTTGGGGGCCGCGGCGGTGATGACCGCTTTTCGAACTCGCATGGATCGATCTTTGAGAAAAGGAAAAGGCCATGATTGGATGCGTCGACCCACAGAATAGTCGAGGTGCCTAGGACCGCCACCGGATCGCACATATCGAGTGGTCCAAGTGCAGATTCCCCCACGGTGAATCCGGTCAGCTATCCTGTTGGCGTTCCGTCTGGGAGGACTGTGTCAGTTCTTCTGCTTTTGCGGAGTTCGGTTCCATGTCACTGGTGCAAAGGTCGATAGTGCGCGTCATTCCCCTCGTTCGCAAAAATCTTGTTTGGTCGTTGTTGGTTTCGGTTTTCGTTTGCGTTGCGACCTGTGCACAGGCTCAGGCTGATTCGCGACCGAATGTGCTGGTTGTTTTGACCGACGACCAGGGTTGGGGAGATCTCAGTTTGCATGGCAATCCGAACCTGCAAACACCGCACATCGATTCGCTGGCTAGGGATGGCGTGCAGATCAAAAACTTCTACGTGTGTGCGGTTTGCTCGCCGACTCGAGCGGAGTTTCTGACGGGCCGCTATCACACTCGGACGGGCGTGTTCAGCACCTCGGCGGGAGGCGAGCGGTTTGACGTCGCTGAGCGGACCATTGGCGATGCGTTCCAGGACGCCGGCTATGCCACGGCGGCGTTTGGGAAATGGCACTCAGGAATGCAGGCTCCGTATCATCCCAACGCTCGCGGATTTGAGGAGTTCTACGGTTTCTGTAGCGGGCACTGGGGCAACTATTTTTCGCCGATGTTGGAACACAACGGAGAAATTGTGGAGGGAGATGGCTTCATCGTGGATGACCTCACGCAGCACGCGATCGAGTTCATGGAACAACCTCGTGAGAACCCGTTTCTGGTTTATCTGCCGCTGAATACACCCCATTCACCGATGCAGGTTCCCAATGAAGATTGGAAAGAATTCGAAGGCAAGGAGATTGTGCCCGACCCGAGGCCAGAGAATGCAAAGAAGGAAGATGTGCAGCACACGCGGGCAGCGCTCGCTCTTTGCGAGAATATTGACGACAACATTGGACGCTTGCTTGACGCCTTGGAGCGATTATCGCTATCTCAAAACACGATCGTCGTGTTCTTTTGTGACAACGGGCCCAACGGGTCTCGGTTCAACGGCGGGTTAAGAGGTCGCAAAGGCGCTGTTCATGAAGGCGGGTTGCGCTCCCCGTGTCTGATTCGATACCCCGCCAAACTCAAGGCGGGGCAAACCGTTGGTGGAATCGCGGGAGCGATTGATTTGCTGCCGACTCTGGCGGATCTTTGCGACGTGGAGGTGGGAGGCATCGCTGGACCGCTGGATGGTATCTCGCTGCGGGATGCTTTGGTCGACCCACAAACCGAGCCCGCACGCCGTTTGATCTTCACCGCTTGGAAAGGAAAACTCAGCGTTCGATCAAACCAATATCGCTATCACCAAAACGGCGACCTGTTTGATTTGGAGGCCGATCCGGGGGAGACCCGATCCATTGCCAAGACCAAGCCCGTTGCAGCGGCTCGTTTCAAACGGGCTCTTGAAGAATGGGCGGTGGAAACAAAGCCTCGTGGGCGGAATCATTCCGAGGAACAGGTGTTTCCTGTCGGGCACCCCGAGCACGCTTGGACGCAGCTGCCGGCTCGCGATGCCCAGGCGACTGGCGAGATTCGCCGCAGCAATCGGTTTCCCAACAGCAGCTACATGACCAATTGGCATTCCACCGACGATGCAATCACGTGGGATGTTGACGTGCTGGCGAAGGGGCAATTCGAGGTTGAGCTGTACTACGCTTGTCCCGAGTCGGCGGTGGGGACAAAGCTGAATTTGGAATGGAGGCAAGGTGATTCGACGGCGACAATCGGCTCAGAGGTGACCGTGGCGAATCCTTCGGGACCGATTCACTTGGACAAAGACCGATCGGCGCGGGCGGAGAGCGATGAGAAGCACTGGGAGAAGTTGTCGCTCGGCCGGATCGATTTGTCGGAGGGCAGCGGACGCCTCTCATTGACCTGCCCAAGAATCATGGGCGAGGATGGTGAGCCTCGAGGCGTGGAGATTCGGCTGATGATGCTGCATCGCGTTCCCGCCGAATGAGCGACCCCATCGAAAAGCGAACAGAATGACGGAACCGGAAAAGAAGAAATCGCGAATCACCACCCGAACGCTGCAGCGAATGCGTGATCGTGGCGACCGAATCACGATGCTGACCGCGTATGATTTTCCAACCGCGAAAATTTTGGATGAAGCTGGCGTCGACGTTTTGTTGGTCGGCGACACGGTCGGGATGGTTGTCCAAGGCCATTCCACGACCCTGCCGGTGACGATGGATCAAATGATCTACCACGCGGAAATGGTCGGTCGGGCGGCGGAGCACGCGATGGTGGTGGTTGATTTGCCTTTCCCGGATGGCCAACTCGATTTGCTGCACAGCGTCCGTTGCGGGGCTCGTGTTCTAAAAGAAACGCAGTGCCATGCGGTCAAGTTGGAAGGTGGTGCCGAGCAAGCCGAACGCATTCAGGCGATGGTGGGGGCCGGGATCCCGGTGATGGCCCACATCGGGCTTCGTCCACAGAACATTCACGTGGAAGGTGGCTACCGATTGCAACGCGACATTGAGCGATTGGTCGCGGATGCAAGAGCCGCCGAGGCCGCGGGTGCGTTCACCGTGTTGATTGAATGCGTTCCCAGCGAAGCCGCCGCCGCGATCACTGATGCGGTCAGCGTTCCGACGATTGGCATTGGCGCGGGGCGAGATGTTTCTGGCCAAGTGTTGGTGACCCACGATATCCTTGGGCTGACGTCAGGCTACACGCCCAAGTTCACTCGGTTGTTTGCCGATGTCGGCAACAGCATTCGAGAAGCGGCCAAGTTGTATTGCGACGAAGTGAAGGCAGCAAGTTTTCCCAGCGACGCCGAATCATTTGAGTGATTCGCGTCGGCGTCGTCGCCGAATTAGATCTGTATTGATTTCCCCAACATTGAGAATGCAACGTGCAAATTTTTGAATCTTTGGATGAGCTTTCCAACGCCGCCGCGGACGCTTTTTGCAAAGCTGCGAAAGAAGCCATTGATGAGCGAGGCGTTTTCCGAGTGACCTTGTCCGGCGGATCCACCCCCAAACGTCTGTATGAACTGTTGGCGACGAAAGCGTTGCCGTGGCAAAACATCGAGTTCTACTGGGGCGACGAACGCAACGTCACCGAAGACAATCTGGACAGCAACTACCGCATGGTTCGCGAAGCATTGCTGTCTCATTTGCCAGCCGATTCGTTGCGTGCTTTCCCGGTGCCTGTGGACCCTGACAACCCAGCGGCCACGGCGGAAGCTTACGAGAAGACTCTGCGAGAAACCTTCGCGGGATCCGACGTCCCGACCTGGGATCTGGCTCTTTTGGGAATGGGCGACGACGCGCATACGGCATCATTGTTTCCTGAAACCAAGGCGATTGAACAGAACGATCGCTGGTTCGTGGAAAACTGGGTGCCGAAGATGGAAACCTACCGCTACACGTTGACCTCGCCCGCGATCAACTCCGCTCGGCAGCGTTGGTTCTTGATCGGTGGATCGAACAAGCGTCAGGCACTCGCCAGTGTTCGTAGTTCCGCTAGCGACTTGCCCGCGGGATTGTTCCCATCGCGATTGATTGAATCGCCGACTTGGTTTGTCACACGAGATGCAGTGGCGATTTCTTAGAACAGATTCGCAATGGCGTTGATGCACCACACGAAGATCATCACCATCAATCCCAGCAGGATGATGAGCGAAATCACGATCGCCATCAGGATCGGCCAAACGCTGCCGCGGTGTTTGTCTTCGACGTAGTACTCTCGCAACAAAAGCAGATTGCGATGGTTGGCTTTGTAGAACAAGTCAAAGATATTGCCCAAGACGGGAATGGTGCCGACTAATGCGTCCAGGCCCACATTGCCCAGCATTCTCAGTACGAGTCGCGGACTGGCTCCATTTCTCGCCATGGTTGCGATCAGGATTCCGGAAAGGCCCATGCTGATCGCATCGCCGGCTCCAGGAACGAGTCCAAGGATGAAGTCCAATCCGAAACGCACCTTTGTCCCAGGGATCCGGAATCGCGTGTCCAGCAATCGGCTGTAGCGATCGACCCATCGCAGCGATTTGTGGCCGAGTTGCAGTTCGGTCAGCACCGCTGATTCACCGGTGAGCGATTGAGAAGCAGATTTCATAGGTGCGAATGGTCTCGAGATAATGGTTGGTCTGCGTCGTCAGAAGCCTCGTTGCAGTCCGGGGGTGATGTCCAAGTCAAGCGACGCGAATTGTTCGGCTTCGAACTTCTTCCACGCGATCGCGCCCATGACCGCGTTGTCAGTGCACAGGTGCGGCGGGGCGATCCAAAGCTCAAAACCATCTTGATCGGCCGCCGCTTGTAGGTCGCGTCGCAGACGTTGGTTGGCTGCCACGCCGCCGCCGACGATCAGCCGATTGGCTTCGTTTGCATTTGATTTGTTGCGATTCTTGTGCCGCTTGATCGCTCGGCGGCACTTAGAAACCAAAACATCTACTACAGCTGCTTCAAACGAGGCGCAAACGTCTCTTTTGACTTGATCTGAAATCTCCAGCGTAGAAAAGTCCTGGCGTCCGGGACCAGCGATCGCGTACCGAACCGCGGTCTTCAGGCCGCTGAAGGAGAAGTCATCGCCCGGGTCGTGGATCATCGAGCGAGGAAAGGAGTAGGTCTTGTCGTTTCCTTCGGACGCGAGCTTGGCGACTTCGACGCCGCCGGGGAATGGCAGCGACAGCATCGCGGCGACTTTGTCGAAGGCTTCGCCGGCGGCGTCATCAATTGTTCCGCCGAGGTATTCCAGTTCGATGGCGGTGTGGCAAACATAAAGGCTGGTGTGGCCACCGGAAACGATCAGGCCGATCGCCGGATAGATATTCGCGGGTGCCCCGTCGATCAACTGGCACGCGTACAAGTGGGCGTGCAGGTGATTGAGCGCGATGAGCGGTTTGCTCCAAGCCAAGGCGAGCGTTTTGGCAGCAACGACACCGACCAGCAGCGATCCAGCCAACCCAGGTCGATCGGCCACCGCGATCGCGGTGAGATCTTCGCCACATACATCGGCTTGCTTCAGCGCCGTGTCGATCACCGGCAGGATGCGTTCCAGGTGGGCTCGGGCGGCGATCTCAGGAACGACCCCGCCAAACTGTTCGTGCAGCGTTTCTTGGGTGGCGATGCATTGCCCAAGGACCGTGCCGTCACGGCGAATCACTGCTGCTGCGGTTTCATCGCAGGTGGATTCGATCGAAAGCAGCAGTTCAGGTGCGGCGTCCGACGTCATAGTTGGACTCGTCCGAGCACGTTGTAGGTCGGCCCCTGTTTCTCAAGGAAGCTGCCGACAACATGAATTTCTCGGACGTTGAATTCGCCGATTTCATCCTCTTCAAATTTTCGCCAGCGATTAATGACGTCTGAGTTGGCACGACGGGTTCCGCTTCGCGTTCGTCCCACAGTCAGGTGAGGCCGGTAATCTCGGGGTTCGGGTTTGTATCCGAGTGCAGCGAATCGTTTTTCAAGATCCGCGACCAAATGGGTCAGTTTGGATGTGAAATCATCGACGGCCACCGTCAGTACCCGAGGGCGTTCCAAATCGGGGATTCCGGAGGCACCCTCAAGCACCAACCCAAAGGGTTCCAGGTCTTCGCAAGCGTCCTGCAGCGTGTTGCAGACGGCCGGTGTTTCGACGTTGTCAACTTCGCCCAGGAATTTCAGCGTAAGGTGGAGATTCTCGTCGGGAACCCATTTGATTCCGTCTCCTGGGCTTTTGGTTTCCGCCATCCAACGCGATGCTGTGCGGGCGAGATCAGAAGGCAACGGGATGGCCAAAAAGGTGCGAATGGTTTTCATGAGCGAAAGTTTAACGAGATGACGTTTTCAGTGCATCGGTTCGAACCGCCGAGCTTTGTGCCACATCGATGGCGCCGGGGTGGGCACCTGCAAACGTTGCTTGCGCCACGGCCGACCATGACGGTCAATGAATGGCAAAAGCTATCGAGCGGCGTCAAATCAGAAAAGCATCGTTTGCCAGTGTCTGATAACGACACGTTGATTCTGCACGATGATACTCCCGAATCATGGATGGGTGCTCCCCGAGGAAGCGTGTTGCTGCTGCACGGGATTTGTGGCTGCCACGCCGCGGATTACATGGTCCGATTCAAGCGAAGGTTGCTGGCGCTCGGCATCCGCGTGTTCCGGTTGGACATGCGAGGGTGTGGCGAATCAGTCGCGTTTTGTCGTGGCATCACGCATGCGGGACGAAGCGAAGATGTCTTGGCCGCCATTGAGCGGATTGCCGGTTTGACCGGCGATCAAGCTGCCCCGATCGGAGCGGTGGGAACGTCCTTGGGCGGGAACCAATTGCTG
The DNA here is from genome assembly GCF_002727185.1 of Rhodopirellula bahusiensis. Lineage (NCBI taxonomy): Bacteria > Pseudomonadati > Planctomycetota > Planctomycetia > Pirellulales > Pirellulaceae > Rhodopirellula > Rhodopirellula bahusiensis. The sequence continues at coordinate 606,446 of NZ_NIZW01000001.1, read as the reverse complement.
CGTGCGGCGGGACGAATCGGTGCGGGGTTGGACGCCAGACCTTCGCATTGGGATCGAGTCGGTCCAATTCTTGCGATCGCACCGCCGATTGATTTGCAAGCGTGCAGTGACCGGATGGAGTCCTGGTCTCTACGGTTTTACAACCACTACTTCATCACACAGTTGCTTCGGCGGGCTAAGTCAACGTTGCAGATGAGAGAAGAACTGGGCAGCCTATTGGACGGTCGGGCTCCAAAGACACTTCGCGAATTTGATCGCCGGATCACCGCTCCGATGGCGGGATTTCCTGATGAGCGAACCTACTACGCGGAGTCTTCGGCTCATTCGGTCGTGGAGCGAATCGATGTTCCCGCGTTAATCGTCACCGCAGCCGATGACCCGTTGGTTCCAGTGGATTCGTTCGTTGCGCTACGCGACCGAGTGCACGAATCAACTCGCGTCTTGACCATGCCCACGGGAGGTCACCACGGGTACACCCAGTCCGACGGCACGGCATGGACCGACGAGTTGGTTGCAAAACTGTACGACTCGGCGTGGTAGCATTGGTTGTTCACCCCTTGATCTGATGTCTCAATCTGGCGAGTGAATGAGTCGTGCTGAACAAGTCCAACAACGCGTTTGCTCTTGGTCGCAGTTGGTGGGTCGTGCCTTTGGTTGTGATGACGGCACAGTTACTGCTGTATCTTGTGCTTGAAGCGACAACCGGTTTCGATGGAGAGTCCGCGGCCGATTGGTGGCTGTTCATTTCGCTGTTTGTGATGTTGCCAACAATGGCCGCCATTTTGCTCTCGCCTGGAGCTAGATGGCCTCATTGGTGCGTTGCGAGCGTTTGTATCTGTTGGGGTGTCGTGATCTTTGGTTTCCAGTCGGGATTCGAGATTGGGATGGTCATTCCAGCGATGGTTGTTTGTGCCATTCAGGCTGCAAATTTTCGTTGGTCTGCCACACCTCCCTGGCGAATTCGTCCATCGAAATCTCGCAAGCCCAGCGTCTCGATCCGGTGGCTGTTGATTTTTACCGCCATCGTCGCGGCGTTGATCACATTGATTCGTGTCTCGGGGCTCAATCGTGAACTTGTTTCCATCGCGAGTTACACGACCCCTGCGGGCGTCCCCGCGTTAATCGCCAACTACCTCGTGATGATGAAATCATGGTCGAAGAGGCTGGGTATATTGTTTGGCGTCTTTCTTCTCGGTGCGTTTTTGCACAGTCAGTCGCAGGCGGGGTGGACGCTGGCAGATGACGTTTGGCGTCAGCTTGTCGGCCAGCATCATTCGAGCCGGTTTGCTTCTCAGATCCTGTTCGTTGCTCCCAGCGCGTCCCTGGTAACGGTCACGTTGATGCAGCTCGCCTTGAAGCGGTTTAGCAAAGGCAGGCAACGTAAGTGGCCTTCAAAACAGCCAGCCAACGTGACGCCGTCGGGATAGACGTCAGCGTTTTTTTTGGTCTTCCCGCAACGGCCGACTGAGCGATTGCACGCTCAGTTGATGCCTTCGAAGGCGGCTTTGAGCAGATCGATTTGTTCCAATTTGTGAGCCGCCATTGACCCGGTGCTGGGGCTGGCCGATTCCGCACGCGTGGCTTTGGTGAACCGGAAACGCTTGTTGAGTTCATCGCCGATCTTGAGTTTCAAGTACGGCCACGCGCCCATGTTCTCGGGTTCTTCTTGTACCCAACGAATCTCCGATCCTTCGGCGAGGCCTTCAAACGCAGCAAAAATTTCATCGGGAGACAACGGGTAGAGTTGTTCCAGACGCATGATCGGAACTCCCTCGATGTTCTTGTCCGTGCGTTCTTGGAGCAGGTCGTAGTAGACTTTGCCAGTGCACAGCACCAGTCGTTTGGCACCTTCGAGTGGCACCTTGCGATCGGGCAAAATCTTGCGGAAGCTGCCTTCCGCGACGACGTCCAGCGGGCTGGTCACTTCCGCGTGACGCAGCAGGCTCTTGGGCGTCAGCACGATCAACGGCTTGCGCCATTTGCGGATGACTTGCCGGCGGAGCAAATGGAAGTATTGAGCCGGCGTGGTCGGTTGGCAGATTTGGATGTTGTCCTCAGCTGCCATGGCCAAGAAGCGTTCGACGCGAGCACTGCAGTGCTCGGGGCCTTGGCCTTCGAAGCCGTGCGGCAGCAACATGACCAAACCGGACAAGCGATTCCATTTGTCTTCGGCGCTGGCGATGAACTGGTCCACGATCACCTGAGCAGCGTTCCAGAAGTCACCGAATTGGGCCTCCCACATGCACAAGCCGCTGGGGCAGTCCAGTGAGTAACCGTATTCAAAGCCGAGCACACCAGCTTCGCTGAGTGGACTGTTGAAAAGCTCCAAGCGAGCTTGGTTGTCGTGCAGATTCTTGAGCGGGCAATATTCGGCTCCGTCTCGCATGTCATGCAGGACCGCGTGGCGGTGGCTGAATGTTCCACGCTCGCAATCTTGACCGGTCAAGCGGATCGGGTGTCCCGCATCCAGCAGCGATGCAAACGCAGCGGCTTCCGCGGTGGCCCAATCCAGCGGACGTTCGCCGCCCGCCATTTCTCGGCGTTGCTGCATGGGCCGTTTGAGTTTTTTGTGCGGCGAGAAACCCTCGGGCAAACGAGTCAGCGAGTCGATCAACTCGCTCAGACGTTTGACCGGCATCGTCGTGTCGACTTCATCGGCCGGTTCAGGGCCACCGAAGTACTCCAGCCAATTCGCGGCCAACGTTTGCGTGTCAGGGACGAACGATTCGTGCTTGCTGGCTTCGAATTCGCTTTCAAGCTTTTCAGTTCGATCGCGACTGATTTCATCCGCTTCTGCTTCGGTGATTTTCCCAAGCTTCAGCAGGCGATTGAGATACTGTTGCCGGACGCCGGGACGACGGTCGATTTCGGCGTACATCTGAGGCTGTGTGAAGCGAGGTTCGTCGCCTTCGTTGTGACCCCAGCGGCGGTAGGCGTACAAATCGATGACCACGTCGCGATGGAATTCCTTGCGGAAGTCCATTGCCAGCGATACGACTTGAGCAACCGCCTCGGGATCTTCGCCGTTGACGTGGAAAATCGGGATCTGCAGCATCTTGGCCACGTCGGTCGCATACGTCGTGCTGCGGCCTTCGTCTGGTTCGGTGGTGAAACCGACTTGGTTGTTGATGACGACGTGCAGGGTTCCGCCGGTGCGGTAGCCCTTCAGTTCGCTGAGGTTCAGTGTTTCTTGGACGACCCCTTCACCGGCGAAAGCAGCGTCGCCGTGAATCAGGACGGTCATGACATCCTGTCGGTCATCGTCGCCGCGATTGTCTTGCTTGCAACGAGTCCGGCCGAGAGCGACCGTGTTGACGTATTCCAAGTGGCTGGGGTTGAAGCACAGCGAAATGTGCAGACGGTCACCCGACGCGGTTTTCCAGTCGCTGCTGTATCCGAGGTGATAGCGGACGTCGCCGCCGCCACGACTGAGTTCGGGCGTCGGGTCATCGAACGACCAGAAGATATTCATCGCCCGTTTTTTCAGGATGTTCGCCATCACATTGAGGCGACCGCGGTGTGCCATCGCCATGACGACTTCTTTGACTTGATGCTGGCCGGCTTTTTCAAGCGCCAGGTCAATCAAAGGGATCAGGCTTTCGGCACCCTCGAGCGAGAATGTTTTGGCACCGACAAATTTCCGACGGACAAATTCTTCGAAGATCGTCGCGTCAGCCAGTCGGGTGTAGATCCGGCGTTGAACTTCGTGTGACAGATCCAAGCGGTTTTCTGTTGTTTCCATCCGACGCTGCAGCCAATCACGAATGTTGCGATTGTCGATGTGCATGAACTGCGCACCGATGCTGCGGCAATAGGTGGACTGCAGCTTGTTCAGGATGACATCGAGCGTGCTGCCCGAAACGTTTTCCAGAATGCTGCTATCAAAAGGACGAGCGAGATCCTGCTTGCTCAGCCCGTGGCTTCGTGGCGACAGTTCGGGACAGGTGTGTTCGAACAATCCCAGCGGGTCCAGGGTGGCAACCAAGTGACCGCGGACACGGTATTCGCGAACGAGTTGGTCCACGCGGTCTTGAATTCGAGCCAACCAGAGGGCCTGATCAACGTTTTGATCGCCGGTGGAACCTGGACGCTCGGAAGTGTCCGCGGAGCTGCCGGGTTGGCCCGAGGCAAATGCGGGAGCCACCACGGAGCGTGCTCCCGACGTCGTCCCATTGGAGACGGAGCCAGTCTGCGCACTCGTTTGGGTGGCAGCAGGAGGAGCGGTGACACGCGCGCCGGCCCCTACCAGGAACTGCTCAAAGTATTGACGCCAAGTTTCCGAAACGCTCGACGGATCACGCACGTATTGCACGTACAGATCGTCGATGTAGTCCAACGAATAGCTATTCATGAGTCCCGCAACGAACCGCCATCGCCAAGCGGCTCGCAAAGGAGGAAAGGAAACGTGGAAGGTGGGAGAAGCGTCAAAAGCACGCTTCCAATCGGGGTGCCGTTGCCGCGCCTGAGTCTACTGTACGGAACCGATCCCGGGGTGGGTAGGACGACCGGGTGAACTTTTCCTCGGTTATCGGTACGTTTGACGCGACGAGGTGGATTTGGGAACGTTTTTTCCGACCGCTTGTCTTTCGTTTGCAACTCTTTCAGTTTTAGAAATTTACTCAGAATGGCCGTTTTAATTCAGCTCCGAGACGCCGAGAAACGGTTCGGCGACCAAGTCTTGCTCGACGGGGCCAACACATCGTTGGTCGATGACGTCAAGGTTGGCTTCGTGGGACGAAACGGAGCCGGGAAATCAACGTTGCTGCGAATCTTGCTTGGCGAAGAAGAGGTCGAAAAGGGCGAGGTGATTCACCATCCGAACCTGCGGATTGGCTATCTGCGTCAGCACGATCCCTTTAAAGAGGGTGAATCGGCACTCGATTTTCTGATGCGAGACAGCGGCGAACCTGATTGGCGATGCGGCCAAGTGGCTGGCCAATTCGAGCTGAAAGGGGATTATTTGGAGGGGCCCGTGAAGGCTCTCTCGGGCGGTTGGCAAACTCGCGTCAAACTGGCGGCGTTGTTGCTGCACGATCCTAATTTGCTGATGCTGGATGAACCGACGAACTTCTTGGATTTGCGTACCCAGATTCTGCTGGAGCACTTCTTGCGGGACTTCGGCAAAGCCGCGTTGATCGTCAGTCACGACCGGGCGTTTTTGAAGGCGACCTGCAGCCAGACGCTCGAACTTTCCCGCGGGCAACTGACAATGTTTCCCGGGAAGATCCAGGAATTTCTCGAATATCGCGAGGAACGACGCGAGCACGAAAAACGCGTCAACGCGACGGTGGTTGCCAAGCAAAAACAGCTGCAGCGTTTCATCGACAAAAACCGAGCCAATGCTTCCACGGCCAGTCAAGCTCGCAGCAAAGCGAAGCAACTCGAGCGATTGCAGACGACGGAGATTGTGGGTGATGAACCAACGGTCAACATCCGCGCGCCGCGTGTTCAGCCTCGACAAGGAACGGCCGTCCGATGCGAAGGGCTAGCGATCGGCTACCCAGGACACGTTGTCGCCGAAGACATCTCGTTGGAAATCGAACATGGCCAACGCGCCGCGATCGTGGGAGACAACGGTCAAGGGAAAACGACGATGCTGCGGACGCTGGTCCACTCGCTCGACCCCATCGAAGGCTCGATGAAATGGGGCCACGGAATCGAGATCGGGACCTACGCCCAGCACGTCTACACGACCTTGGATGAGCGCCAAACGATCCTGGAACATCTGGAGTACGCTTCGGATCCCGAAACAACTCGCCAAGACGTGTTGGCGATGGCGGGCGCACTGTTGTTTCGCGATGAGCACATTCAAAAGAAAATCAAAGTCCTCTCCGGTGGCGAGCGTGCTCGTGTATGCATGGCGAGTCTGTTGCTCGGTACCGCGAATGTCTTGGTGCTTGATGAGCCCGGTAACCACTTGGACGTGGAAACCGTTGAGGCTCTCGCGGATGCTTTGAAGCTCTACAAAGGCACTGTGATCTTCACCAGCCACGATCGTCACTTCATGGCCGAAGTGGCAACCAACGTCATCGAAGTCAGGGACCGCCGGGTTCGCAACTACTTCGGCAGCTATGAGACCTACTGCGAAGCCGTCGAGAAAGAAATTGACGAAGGCGAGCGGGTTCGCAACGCGAACGCGAAGGCGGCAGGAGTTGCTCCGAAGACGGGAGCATCTAAGAGCAGCGGTGATTCACGACAAGATCAGAAGGACCAGCGGAAACGCGAAAAAGAGGTCAAGAATCTCGAGCGAAAAATCGCCAAACTGGACGACGAGAAAAAGGATCTGAACAAGCAACTGTTGACTGAAACCGATCCAGACGAAGCGGTTCGTTTGCACGATCAGATGAAAGAGATCGAATCCGAGTTGGGCGAAGCCGAAGAGCGTTGGATGGAGCTGAGTGCGGACCAATGGGAGTGATGGAAGAATCGTTGGAAAGGATTTTCCGTTGCGACGCAAGTGAGTTGCGAATCAGTTGTCGTCAGACGGCTCAACCAACAAAAGTTCTCGCTGAGGCAACGCAACGGTGATGTTCTGCGTGAGACCTCTCGGCCATTGAACTTCAATGGAGACCTCTGAATCCTTTTCTGGAATCGCGAACGTTAGGATCGGTTCGTTTGAGCATTGGTAACCCGATCCCGCCATTCGTTGTCGCATTTGGGTGCCGTTGCTGCTGGTCACCAAAACGGTTGTCCCGACCGCATCTCGTTCTGATTCGACGCCGACGACTCGCACGGTCATGATCTCGGATACGCGAGGCGTTTGATTGACTAGCAGCGCCGTGGGGCGAAACAAGTCGGTGACGACCAAGTCAGTTTGACCGTCTCGGTTGGCATCCAGCGTCGCCATTGCTCGTCCCATGCGTGGCTCTTCGAAGTATGGTCCGGTGGCCGAATCGCGAACCCATTGCCATTTGTTGCCCTTGTCCAGGGCGAAGAGCTGGGCCGGCATTTCATACTGCAGGCCCTTGTGAGAGAAGTCATCGATGTGACCGTTTGCGACCAGCAATTCATCGATCGAATCACCATCCAAGTCGACAAATTGAGTTCCGAATCCGAGCATGTCTTGGCTGGAGTCACCGAGTTGCACGGAATCCGTCGTGTCCTGAAAGAGCCCGTCTCGAATTTGTTCGTAGAAGGTGTTGGATTCGTCGGTGAAGTGGGTAACAAGCAGATCAAGATCCAGGTCACCATCCGCGTCCGTTGCCGCGATTCCCATGGAGGCTTCGGCGGCGGACTGATGGTTGAACGCAACGCCGCGAATGGTGGCTTGTTCATTCAATGTCTTGGTGACGGAGTCGAAACGCCAGAAATGATTGGCCGTCATGTCGTTTGAAACGTAGAGATCCAACCCTTCGGTTCCATCAATCTGTCCGACGAGAATCCCCAATCCTCGACCCGGGTCGCTGTCGGAGAACCAGGAATCAGTTTGGTCCTCAAACAGAGGCGTCGGTGCGAGAAGGCCCCGGTTGCGATAAACCCGGTCCCGCTCTGTCGGCAGTGAATTCGGCTGACAGGATCGATACGCGTCGATCTTTCCATCCAGGCATCGTTGTTGATACGGCGCACGACCGCCGCAATAGTTGACCTCGATCAGGTCCGTCAATCCGTCTTGGTCAATGTCTGCCATCGCGGCGGATGATGTCCATGTATTGCGAGAGTCCGTTCCGACTTCGGTTCGTGCGTTTCCGTCCGATGTCATTGCTGCATCTGGATCGTCAAACATCCACCGAGTGACATCGGTGAACGTGCCATCGCCGTTGTTTCTGTACAGTGTGTTGATGCCGATGTTCGCGATCACACAATCGGGGAATCCATCCGCATCGAAGTCGCCGATGCTGACACCCTGAGTGAATCCCGTGTCTGCCAGGCCGCTTTCTCTCGAGACGTCGACAAAATTCCCAGCCAAGTTTCGAGCGGTCGTATTGGGTTGGCTTTCACGTTTTCCTGGCTGTCCGCCGCCGGATGCTGTTAAGTGAAGATCGGGCCAGCCATCCAAGTCGAGATCCAGCACCCCGGCGCCACCCAGTCCTGATTGCCACAGCCACAGCCCATCTTTTGCTGATGGGCGTTTCATTCCAACCGTGTGTGATAGTCCTCTCGCAGCGGCTTCATCGATCATTCGATACTTGCGGTCGCTGATGCTTCGAGTCGGAGATTTCCGTGGCGATCCTCCTGAGGATGCTTTTGTCGAAGGATCGGTTGTGGATGTTTGGTTGAACCAACCCTGCTCTTTGATCTTTGCAAACTTTTGGCTTGTTGCTGATTTGTCAAATTTCCACTGTGAGTCGAATGTCTGCCAAGGTGTTTGGCCGGTCAAATTGCTCCTGGCTGCCATGTACGCTGGCTTGATGTTCTCGACCGGGTCTTGCGGCAATGAGAAAGCAGTTCGCAGCCAGACGACAGCTTCCCATTGACGGCCAAGTTGCTGCAGTTTTTCAGCAATCACAACCGCGAGACGTTGCGAGTTTCGCCGCCAGCTTAGAAAACCATCGACGGCTTCTCTTAGTTCGTTGACCTGTCCCGCGCGTTCCGCCACCGTTTGGCTAATCTCGAGATCGCCTGATCTCGCCAACGCGGCGGTCAGCTTGGTCAGTGCTTCATGGTGGTTTGGCGCGAGCCGAACGGCTTCCGAGTATGCAGCGGCGGCGAGCGAGACGTCACCGATTCGATCGGCCCAAACACCTCTCGCCAACCAAACCTGCGGATGTTCCTCGTAGCCTTTTGGGAATTCCTGAGCAGCAATTTGCTGCAAAGTGTCCAGGTCATTCAGTTCAACCGCTGCACGGGTCAGGAATGCCCATGCCGGGACGAATTTTGGATGCGCCGAGACCACAGGTTGCAATTGTTCGTGCACCACGTCCCATCGATGATGGTACGCATCGAATCGCGTCATCGCATATTGAGGTCGCAGATCCGACGGGTTCAATTTCAATGCTTGGCGACACATTTCGTTGTCGGCCTGCGGACGTGACAAGTCACTCGCAATCACAAGTTCGGAAACCCCGGCTTGTCCCCTTTGGATCAGGTAGCGCAGGTGCACCACCGCTTCGCGATCGAGGCCTTGGCTCATCATCAACCCGAGCAAAGAGACCCTGCGCTCGGAGTCTTTCGGATGCAGCTCGACACAGCGTTTCATCAATTCGATCGTATCGAAGGTTCTTCCTACCGACATGTAGGCGTGGCCGGTCTTTTCGAACAGATCTGCCGACGGAACATCTGCCAATTCGATTGCCGCATCGAACATCTTGATTGCATCGTCGGTTTCGCCCAGTGTGTTCCACGCGTTGCCGAGTGTCTCGTAGACGCCTGAGTCATCGCCGGAGGCGAGCATCGCCCGTCGCGAAACGGATCTCAGCAACTGAGGGTCGCGGGCGGCGACGGCGGCGGAGATTTGCTGCCGAATCTGCTGTGAGCTGCCTGGGTTCTTTCCCGTGGAGGTGTCGCCCGAAAGTCCATTGGATGCAGCCGTCGTATCACCCGTTTCGCGGCCCGAATTGGTTTGCGAAGCGTTGGTTTGATCGCTTGGTTGGCAACCAGGCAGCCAAAGAAGCACAAAGACGAAAAGGAGGCTGCCGCCGGATTTCATGAGGATTCGAAAAACGTGTTGCAAATGGATTCCTGAATAAAACTACAGCAGAACGGGGCAAGGGAGTTCGCGTCAAATGCCGAAACCAAAAAAAACGCCATCCGGGTTTATCGTGGGTAGAGATCGAGTCCACCATAGTAGAAGTAAATTGCCGTTTTGAAATTCTCTCGATCTCGGTAGCCGCCTACCCGACGCTTGATGGACATGATCTTGCTGTTCATGCCTTCCGCGACGGCATTGGTGATTCCGTGCATGCAGTAGATCACAACGTTGGGCAATCGTTCCTGGATGGTTTTGGCAATCTTCTTCAGGATGTGCCATGTTTCATCCCAGCTGGATTGTAGAATTCCTTTGGCTACTTGAACTGTTTGAGCGCCCAAGAGCACGTCGATTGCAAATCGCTCAAATAACATCGTGAACTGAATGTTCTTTTCGGGCCATGGCAACTTGGCATTCTTCGTACCATGTGTCGGGCACTTCACTCGCGGCGTTTTCGCAATCAGTACTGTCTTGAACTGACACGAATCGAGGTGTCTCCAACGACGCTCCTCAGCATGGTCGTGGCAAGGACATTCAGGCTCGCATTCTCAGCAACAGAACTTCGCACCACGAGTGTGTTCGACATACACGCGGATCTCCTGGACTTCGTGGTCCAGATGAATGTCAACGACCGCCCAGGGCGAAGAGAGCCCGAGCATCTGTTGATACGGGGCTTCTCGATCCGGTGTGTTAAAATCGAAGCTGTCCGCCAAAACTTAACCCATGAGCCACATAGTCGTTTTGGATGAACCGAAATTCGGGACGTGACGGCGACGTCACGACACCGGGTGGTGCCAGCAGATCGGGATCAACGTCGCGATCGATTTGGTCACCGGGGCGAACGACGTTTGGAAGATAGAGCAGGGAGTAGCCGACCGTCGCGTCCAGGCAACTGGTGAGGTGAACACCAAGTGTGAATCCGACTTCGGGAACCATCGTGAACTCGTCGCGACTGAATGTCCCCGAGTTGTCTCGTTGGGCGTAGAGTCCTCCGGTGTAGTTGTCCGTTACTCCGGATTCGGTGATGGTCGTGTTCCCGTTGATCGAAACGGTTTGCTTGTTTGTGCCGACCGCGACTCGCAAGAGGCTCTCGAGCCAAATTCGTTTCAAGTTGGCTTGGTAAACCACTCCCAGTTGCAACCCGTCGAATTCGTTGCTGGTCCGAAACGCTTCGTTCAGAACGATCGTGCCGGGGGCCGCGGTGAGCTGAGAGTCGAGCGTTTCGGAAAAGGTCAGGGCTTCATCCAGTTCGATGTGTCGATATCCGATCAGCCAGTCGACTCGGTCGGTATTGCGGCAAGCCACACAGTTTCCGCCGCACGTGGGGCACAATGCGACGCGTCCGTTGACCAAGTAGGAATTGAGTTTGGAGCTGGCGCCAATCGACAGGCTGCCATCAACCACACCAGGATAGTTGATCAGCTGAGAGGTCTCGATGTCGGTGTCGGTTCGATAGAAGGGGCGAGCCAGGATTTGAGTGCCACCGTTGCGGCTGAACCCTGATTCGTTGGATCCGATTCGGAAGTATTCTCCTTCAATTCCAAACGCTGAGGTGGGCGTGACAAAGAAGCCACCGCGGAATCGAATTCCATTGGTGCTTTCGTCGTTGATCTCACCTCCATACAGGGTTTGGGTGTTCGCCAATCCTAGGACGCCCGCATCGCTTTGAGCGGTGCCATTGGGGCTGGTCGTCGCCAAAGCGGGAGTCTCCATGCCATCGGCCCACCAACGGATGTAGTCGGTGCGAAGCCAAAAACGATCCTGAGCCGCGACCTCGGTCACAAACAGATTGGACGGAAATTGTTGACTCGGGAAACCCGCGAGAAAACCGCCACCTTGGGAGCCACTGTTGTAGGCCGCGGTGGCGTACGGATCGATTGCATTTCCATTGACCGGAACGACCGCGTACTGTTGACCGCTCGCGTTTTGAGTTTCACAAACCGAAATCAGCAGCAAAACTAATGCAGCAACAAATGCGAGGCAAGAGAATCGAGGGCTGAGAGAGCGAGAAGCAAGTCTAGCGGTAGTTTGATTGGTCGGGGCTGGCATTATTTTTCCGTTCTAGATCGGATTCGCTCAAGATTTTGGCGTGTCCAACCGAACGGATCGTCAATCTAAGTCCATCGCGTCAATACCAAACGCGGTCCGAGTTGCCTGGTGGCCTGTCCGCGATGCGTGAAACCGGTTCGCGTTGATGCGGGACAAGTTAGCTGGCCTGCGGGCGAGTGGCGAAACATCGACTCGACTCTGGACATGGTTCCGGTGACCATCCGCTCTCCTACTCGTCAGCGCATGAAAAAGCCCGACCTTTTCCCCCCGAAAAAGGCCGGGCTTGACTCACGAAATCGATCCGAGCGTTCCACCGGCTCCCCGTTGCCCGGCATCGATTTGTTGTCGCGAGTTCTTCTCAGTCCAATGGATCAACGATCCGTTGGACGATTCTGAATGCCTGGCGTTTGCATGAACGATGCCAGGAAGCTGCGTTTGCTGTTGTCGACAACTGTGAAGTCGGTCAACGCCACAACGGTCGGGTTGGTGCCACCGACATCAATGTCGTCGATGCTTTCACCGTTGCCCAAGGTGCCTTCGGATGTGCTGGGGAATTCGGGCCCGTCACTTGTGCCACTTGGCAAGGACAACCGAGTCACTTGGTACTTGCCAGGCAGCAGGTCCTCGAACAGGTATTCGCCGTTGGCATCCGTGGTCACGGTCACGGGAGTGAAAGTGCTGCCATCGGACAGGGTACCGGTCAGTTGCAACTGAACGCCTTCGTAGCCGACCTCACCCGCGTCGCGGACACCATTGCTATTGGCGTCGCGGTACACGTTGCCGGAGATCTCGTTGATCGCCTGGTCTATCGCCGTGGTGGCCGAAGCCGTGTTGTCGGTCGAGTTGGTTTCTGCGGTTGAGGTAGAAACTGAAACGCTGTTGACTTGGTCAGCCGTCACACCGTCGTTGATCGAAGCAACGATCGTGAACTGGAATGAACTGCCCGAGGCGATCGTTCCACCGTTGACGGTGACTGTCTGACCGGCTGCGGACAAGGCTCCGCTTGGTCCCGTGCCGCTGACGAACGTCAGTCCTGCTGGCAGCGTGTCAACCGCGGTGACGGCGTCTGCTGGTGACGGACCGTCGTTGAAGACGATGACCGTGTAGGTCAGTTCGCTACCGGTTTGAGCCGTGGTCACGTCCACCGTTTTTGTGACTCGCACGTTGGCTTCGGGAACTACTGTGACAGGGACAGATGCTGAGTTGTTGTCGGTCTGCGTTTCGCCGGTATCGGTTGCCAGCGAGACGTTGTTCGTGATCGAACCTGACGCATCATCATCGACCGTTGCGGTGATGGTCAGCGTTCGAGTCGTGCCAGGAGCAAGATCGAATTCAGGGAACACGATTACGCCATTGGTGGTGCTGGTCGGTGTGACCGCGGCACCGCCTGATGTGGCGGATGCGAATGTCAATCCGGCCGGCAGTGTATCGGTGACAATGGCACCCGTCGCCGTCGATGGGCTTTCACCGTTGTCTGCTTCGGTGCCATCGTCATCGGTGTCGTGCGAGACAACGATGTTGAACGTCACCGTGTCATCTGGACCGAATGTGGTGGCACCGCCTTGGACGGTTTTGGCAATCGTCAGGTCGAACTCAGGAGTCACGCCAACGGTCACGGTGTCGGTGTTATTGGTGCTGTCCAGTTCGGTCACACCGGGGACGGCAACGGCAGCCGAGTTGACCAAGTCCGTTGTCACGGTTGGATCGACATCGGCGGTGACCGTGAAGGTCTGAGTCGTTCCGACGGGAATCGAAGCGTATTCGACTTCCAGCAAACGAGTGGTGGTGTTGAAGTTCGAAGTGGATGAACCAGCCGCCGTGATCACAACGTTGGATAATCCGGCAGGCAGCGTGTCAGTGATGCGAGAGTCGATCGCATCGGAGATGCTGTCGTCATCGTGCGATACCGTGAACGTGTAGGTCACAGTGTCGGCACCAGGAACCACGGTGGTTTCGCCAGCCGTCTTTTCTAAGATCAGGTCGATCCGGGCTTCTGGATCGATGTTGACCGTCGAGGTGTTGTTGTTGGAATCCGATTCAGGATCGGTCGTGCTGACCGTCGCCGTGTTGGCGATCACGTCGAGTTCATCCGAGCCGATGCCGACTTCAAATTCAAAGGTCAGCGACTCGCTGGGGTCCAAGTCAGGAACCGTGAAGGTCAGTGTTTGACCGGTTTGAACCACAGTGATTCCGGATGTCCCTGCGTCGAAGCTGCCGGCCACCAGTGTCAATCCAGCGTCCAAGACATCGACGACTTCAACGCCTCGAGCTTCCGATGGTCCCGAGTTGGAAACCACGACTTGGTAGGTGACAAAACCGCCCGCGACAACCTGGAATGGTGAAGTGCTGTCGATGATGTCATCAGCGTCATCGCCATCGGTGCGATCATCGGGAATCCGAGTTTCGATGACCGTTTTCGCGACCGTCACATCGACTTCGCGGACAACGTCGGTTGTGTCATTGGTTGTTACATCGGGTGCGTTGTCGGCCGTTGCGGTGACCGAGTTGTCCAGTGGCGAATCACCGTCGGCGATTGTTGCATCGACCGTGACAATGATCTCGATCGTTTCGTCTTCGCCGGCTGCCAAATCGCCCAGCACCATCTGAATCTTGCCGATGTCAGGGCCTGCGGTCACTTCGCTGACCGAACCCGAACCGTCAGTGAAGCTTGCCGAAACAAACGTCACTCCCGTTGGCAGCGTGTCCAGTGCGGTCACGTTGATTGCGTTGTCGGTACTGGTGTTGGTGACCGTGATTTGATAGGTCAGTTGGTTACCCGCCGTGACGGTCGCCAAGTTGTCCGTTTTGGTCACGCTCAACGTCGCGATTGGAACATCCGCGTTCGCTAACGAAACGTTGTTCAACAGTGGATCGGAGTCATCTGGGTTGGTCGGGTCGTTGTCGACTTCGACTTGGAAACCACTGACGTGAGCTTCATTTTCAGGGTCCGCTGAAACATCGGTGTCGATGTCGGTGAAGACTCGGTAGGTGACCGATCCAGATGCGGCCAAGGCTCCGACGCTGAACGTTCGGATCTCGCGGCCGGCACCACCCACTTCGGTCGTCGTGGTGGTGGCAACTGCCCCGCCGCCACTGTCTTCGATTCGATCGAAGGTCAGGCCATCGGGGATGAAGTCATCCACGCTGACATCGGTGGCATCCAATGGACCCAAGTTTTCAATCACCAAGTCGAAGACCGCAGTACCGCCCGCGATCAAGTTCGATGATGCGGTCACCAATGATTTAGTGATTCGCAAGTCGGTGTTGGGAACCACACCGAAGTCGACGGTTGAGTTGGTGTTGTTGTCGGTTCCGTCAGCGGTGGGTTCTCCGTTGACTTCCAGGGTGATCGCGCCGCTGACCAAGCCGATTCCATCGACGTAGGTGCCGTCGTTATCGTCGTTGGCATTCAGGTCAGTGTCCGCGGCGGCGGTGCCACTGCCGGAGTGTCCAAAGAGCGGTTGGCCGGTTGCGAATTCTGATTCGGGAATCACAACTGCGTAGGTGCCAGGACCAAGTGGATCGCCGCTGGTCAGCGTGGTGAAGGTGTAGGCACCCGAGGTGGCTCCACCGGCGACCGTGGTCGTCGCGATCGGAGTGTCGCCAGCGTCGACCGTGTCAGTTGGTCCGCTCAAAGCGTAGAGTTCCACCACGATTTCATTGCCCGCACCGGGGTTGGGGAAATCGGGTTCGCCAGCGTCACGTGTGCCGTTGTTTTGATTGGTTTGGTTGGTTCCGCCGCCGTCGTCGATGAAGACTTCACCGCCCAATTCCATCGGCTGTATACTGGCCAAGTTCAGCACGTTCTCATTGCTGCTTTGTGATTCCAAAACAGAAACGAACAGGTCCAAACTCGATGCACCCGCACCGCCGTTGCTGCCGACTGCATCGACAAAGACTTCGATGGCACCAACGTCGCCAAAATCGGCTCCCGTACCTACATCCGAGAAAGCACTGAAGGGCACAAACAATTCTTGGGCAGGTCCGGCGATGTTGCTGGGCAAGCTGAGTGTGGCCGTCGAGAAGTTGGCCGCGTCAGTGTAAACCCGAACTTCGATACCATCGGTCACGACCTGGTCGCTGCGAACCGACAGCACGATTCCGGCGGCTGAATCCGAGTTCGAAAGGTCGGCACTGCTCAGTCCGGTGTGATCAAGCGCCAATCCACCACCATCGGCATCCACGCCGTCATATTGCACCAGCAGAGTTGCCGTGACGTCGCCACCATTGCTGAAGACGAGTTCGTTGGAACCTGTGACGATCGAGAACTGGCTATCGCCGCTGGTTCTCGCGTCGATGAAAATCTCCACGTCTCGTTCGTCACCGATCACATCACCACCGGAGGTCAATGCACCACTGCTGCTGGTGGTGGTGCTGCCGGCAACCGTTTCGGTGATTGGTTGTGAAGGTTGATCGATCGAGAATGCATCGATGGTCGCTGCGGTCACACCGGTGTCATCGGTGATGGTCAATGTTGCGGTATCAGGGAAAACCAAACCGCTGAGGTCGGCCCCACCCGGCGCGTCTTCTTGCGTCAGGAAGTACACACCGGTGGCTGTTGTGCCGCTCGCATCGGAACCATCCAGGTTGGTGAAGCGGTACGCTCCATCCGCGACCGTTGTGACGGTGCCCTCGACCACGTCGGTGCCGATTTCCAGTGTTCCGTTGCTGTTGGCATCGCGGTACAAGGTGATCAACGCACCTTCGATGGCGGGTTCACCCCCATCCATCGTTCCGCTGCCATCGCTGTCGATGTAGGCGATGCCGCTGATGGCGGCCAAATCGCTTGCCATCAGTTCACGTTTTTGCAGGGATTCCAATTTCAGACGGCGTCGTCCTCGGCGACCACGACGACTGGATTTCGCTTGATCCGCTTGGTTGGTGCGACGGTTTTGACCGGTCAGACGGTCGATCATGCGTTGGAAGATCATGTCCAATTCCCTGGATACTGTTGTCTAGTTGGGGAGCCTGCGTCTTCGAAGCCCGCCACGCGAAATCAATGGGGATGACGCGACTGGCTCGTTGCTGGGCGATGGTTGGATGCTCTCACTCGGAGAATGGTTTCATCCTTCACCGCTCCGAATCCCTCGGTTTCGGTGTAATCGGCATGTTTGCTTTCTTCGCGTCAGCCGATTCATTGCGAGTCAGCTGAAATTTTCGAATTGTTCGTCCCGGCAACCCATTTAGAATTTCCGGTCGAATCAGCAGGCCTTGCCAAGCCTCCGTGTGTCAGACCTACCAGCGGTACTCGCCACCGAAGCTGATGCCTTGGGCCCAGTAGTCGGTGTTGTCGAATTCGAAGGCGGGGTAATCAGCCAGAACTGGCGTTGCTGGCGTCGTGCCATTGGGCAATTGAGCCGTGTCGACGCGGCGGTCGATGTGATCGCCAGGTCGCACCACGTTGGACCAGTAAAGGAACGTGTATCCGAAGGTGGCTCGCAGTTGTTCGGTGACTTGGTAACCCAGCGTCAGGTCGAGCTGTGGCAGAACTGAGAACTCGTCGCGGCTGTATTCGCCGATGTTGGAGTTCTGAGCAAGCAAGCCGCCTTTTTCAGCCGCTCCACCATCGATGGATGTTTCACCGTCGATCGTGACTCGTTGACGAGTGTTGCCAACGCCCAATCGAATCAAAGCGTCGAACGTCCAGTAGCCTCGGGTTCGTTTGTACATCCAACCCAAGTCCAAGCCGTTGAATTGGTTGCGAGTGCGGAAGTCATCGAAGATGTCGTACTGCAACACGGTGGTGTCAGGAGCGGTTGGGATGCTGGCGAGGTCTTCCGTGATTCGAACGCCTTCACGCAGTTCGACTTGGCGGAATCCGACCAGGTATTCAAATCGTTCGCAGGTGTGTTCTGGGCAACCGCAGAAGACGCCTTGGCTGCAGCTGGTTTCGCTGCGGCGTAGGTGACGCAGGTTGATTCCCCAGCCTCGCAAGCGACTGTCGACATCAACGGCCACGGTTCCCGCGAGTTGATTGGGGAAGGCAACTTGTTGTTGGTCTTCGACACTGCCGTTGGCAACGTTGATGAATGGGCGACCCAAGAATTGCGAGTCAGCACCACTGGCACGATAGCTGTCGGTTTCTTCCCCGATTCCGAAACCTTCCGCTCCAATGCCCCAGGTGTGGCACTTGTCCAACCAGAATCCGAACTTCAGACGCAGTCCGTCCATGTTGTCGGTCAAGACATCTTGGCCGCCGTACAGAACACGACCCGGATCATTCGGGAAACGTTGCGATGGCAGCACATCGGTGGACACCAACGGTGGCAATGCCATGCCATCTTGCCACCACAACAGGTACTCAGCCGAGAACCAACCGTCCTGAGGGAAGCAAAGCGTCATGCATGGTCGCATCGCGTCGCAATCGTTGTATTCGCCGCACATCGGGTCGCCGTTGTGACAAACGCCGCCACCGCAACCGATGCCGTCGCATCCGCCGTAGCTGAGCGAACCGCAACCGCCATCGCACCCATGGTTGCCGCATCCGCAGCTGCCCATTGGCATGGAGTCGCAACCGCCGTCCAGCATCGGGTCGTAGATGACCTGGCCGTCCAGTGGCATCGAATGAGTGATTGGGCCTTCTTCAATGATCGGGTTGATCGAAGGAGGCATGGGCGGAGAAGGCAAGGATGACGTGTGGTCTACCAAGCGAACATTCGCCGACTGCGGGCGATTCGCGTTGGTCGATTGCGAGGTCGTTTTTTGCGAAAGGTCTCGGACTGGCTGCCACGATGCTCGAGCGTTCTGCTCTATATAGCTCGCGTTGCGAACCGAGCCCGATTGGCTCGACCGAGTTGAATTGGTTTGTGCATGCAGTGGGGCTGCCATCACGGCAAGCGTCCCAAAGACACAGAAGTTAAACAGACGTTGCGACACGGGCGTCACCCATCAATGCTGGAGTCGGGGGGGAGGTGAGGCTCGACCCCGTTGGGCTGACCGACAAATGCATGTCGGTCGCGCCGTCGGTCGAGAATCACCGGCTCACCACTCGTATCGACCCAGATTGTTGAGATCCTGCATCTAAAAACATCAAAATCAGAAAAATCGTTACGTTCAACGCTTTCGGAAAAGCCAACTGGAATCGCCTGCCTTGCCAGGGCTGTGCCTTTTTCGGTTTTGCAGCTGTTTGTGCGGTTTCACGGGCGTTTCCGTGAAACGAACGAGTTCTCCTGAAAGAATCCCCAACGCCGCTATAATACAGACGTTCTGATTCCGCCCAGAAACCCGCCTCAACTCCCTCCATGCCAAAACTCTCCACCAGCTTTCCGTCGCTAGTCGGCGGGAATGCCCCGGTTCGTCCTGTGCCCAGTGCTCAAGCTCTCGCGTCCGTGCTCCATCGGAGACGCAATCCGGCATACGCCGCTCAGCTCATTCTGTTAGCGATACTCGGTTGCCTCTGTTTGATTTCGCTTGGAGCCGGCGCGGCTCATGGTGCGGAGCCAGCCACCGGGAATGACCATGCAGTCGACGAACAATCACCCGTCGATTTCAATTCGCAGATTCGTCCGATCCTCGTCGCGAATTGCACTTCGTGTCACGGTGGGGTGAAGCAAGCCGGCGACGTTTCGTTCATCTATCCCGATCAAGTGCTGCCGCCGGATGGATGGATTGTCGAACCGGGCGATCCCGATGCGTCGATTCTGATCGAACGCATTACGACCGACGACGCCGACATTCGCATGCCACCGCCGGACGAGCATCCTGATCCGTTGTCGCCGAAAGACATCGAGTTACTGCGTCGCTGGATTGCGGAAGGAGCCCCTTGGCAAAACATGTGGGCACTCACACCTCTGACGCCCGCCCAATCGGATGCTGTTTCCAAACCGGCCGACTCAAAAGACAGAGACGGCAACAAATGGGGAACGCAGCCACTCGATCAAATCGTGCTGGCAAACTTGCAAGCCAAAGATCGAACGCCCAGCGAACAAGCACCCGCCGAACAATGGCTGCGTCGTGCCTCGTTAGATTTGATTGGCTTGCCACCATCGGAAGAGAAACTCACCGAGTTTCTCGGGAAGGTCGATTCAGCAAAATCACCCAGCGAGACAGAGGCCGTCTACGCAGAGCAAGTCGACGCGATGTTGGCCAAGTCCCATTTCGGCGAACGATGGGCGTCCGTGTGGATGGACCTCGCCCGCTACGCCGACTCGATGGGTTTTGAGAAAGATCCCCACCGCGACATGTGGCCTTACCGAGATTGGTTGATCCAGGCCTTCAACGCGGACATGCCCTACGACGAATTCACGATCAAGCAATTGGCTGGCGATTTGCTCGAAGACGCAAACGCGGAAGACTGGATTGCAACCGCGTTTCATCGCAACACGCAAACCAACACCGAAGGCGGAACCGACGACGAAGAGTTTCGCATCGCCGCGTTGATCGACCGAGTCAACACGACTTGGACGGTGTGGCAGGCAAGCACCTTTGGATGCGTCCAGTGTCACTCGCATCCATACGACCCAATCGAGCACAACGAATACTACGCGTCGTTGGCGATGTTCAATGACACGATGGATGTCGACCTGCAAGACGAGTACCCGACGATTCGCGTCCCCAGTGATCCTTCGCAAATGGAACAGGCGATCGGTGTGCAGCGGCGAGCTGAAGAGCTGCGGCACCAACGCAACGCGGTCGGATGGAATGTCGCTCACACAGCCAACTGGCAGTCGCTGACTCCCGCTACGTTCAAAACCACCGACGGAAAACTGAAGCAAGTCGAAAACCAGATTCTCGCGGATGGTGGCACGTTCCCGCCCGGAACAAAGTACACGGTCGAGCTGGACCTCGAAGACTTGCAAACTCAATTGGGTGAGCAACCGTTGTCGGCGATGAAGCTCGACATTTTGCCGCTCAGCGATGATCCGGCGCAGTGGCCCGAGCAAGGTTCCGTGCTCAGCGAACTCACCACCGAATGGATCGACGCCGAAGGAAACGCCACTCCGGTCGAGTGGGCGGGCGTCATTGCCGATGCGATCACCGGAAGCTCTCAACCGGACGAAGTTCTTCGCGGCAACGCGTCCGGTGCGGGCGAGTATCCGAAACTGACCGGACCGCGGCAAACTGTTTTTGTGATGCGAGATCCAAGTTCCTGGGAATCGCTGAATGAGAAGTCAATCAAAACGCTGCGATTGACCATGCGTCAGTCGCACTCGACGACCGGAAATCTGGCAACACCGATCCGTCGATTGGAATGGTTCGCGACCACGGACGAGGAAGCCAACCAGTTGCTCGAAAGCGACCAATGGAAACAACTCACCGATTCGCTCGCACAAGCCCGCAAGGAAGCGTCGCAGGTCAAAGGCCCCAAGTTGCCGATCGTTTTCAATCGTCCGGCTGAGGCAGCGCGAGACACACGTGTGTTCGTGCGTGGGAACTGGATGGAACGCGGCGAACAGGTCGACCCAGCCATTCCTGTGGCCTTCACCGAGGGAACATCAATCAGTCCGGCTGACGTGAAGAACCGTTTGGAACTGGCTCAATGGTTGGTTTCCAATGACAACCCGCTGACCCCGCGAGTTTGGGCCAACCGAGTGTGGGCTCAGTTGTTTGGAATCGGATTGGTGGAAACACAAGAGGACTTTGGATCCAGCGGTCTGCAGCCGACCCATCCGCAGTTGCTTGATCACCTCGCCTTGCGACTGCGAGACGAACACCGCTGGCACTTGAAACCGTTCTTGCGTGAGTTGGTGTTGTCATCGACTTATCGTCAAACGCATCACGTCAGCGAAGAACTGCAACAGGCTGATCCGCGAAATCAGTGGCTGGCTCGTGGACCGCGAACGCGATTGACGGCTGAAATGGTTCGCGATCAAGCCTTGTCTGTGTCGGGATTGTTGACTGAGCAAATCGGTGGCCCGTCCGTCATGCCGCCTCAACCCGATGGCGTCTGGCAAACCGTTTACAGCGGGGCGTCTTGGAAAACCGCGACCGGTCCCGAGCGTTATCGACGGGCGCTCTACACGTACTGGCGACGGACGAGTCCCTACCCGAGTTTCTTGACCTTCGATTCACCCACGCGAGATCTGTGTGCACCACGGCGAATCGCGACCAACACGCCGCTGCAAGCCTTGGTGACGCTGAACGATCCCGTCTACGCCGAATGCGGGAAGGCTTTGGTCGAACAAACCGCCAAGGCCGAAACCCAGGGCACCAGCACTCCGATCGAATTACAAATCGCTCGCATGTTCGTGCTGGTGACACAAAGCCAACCGACGGAATGGGAACTTCATGAATTGAAGGCACTCTACGACGACTTGGACGAAACCAGTGGCGTCCCACAAGACGACGGCAAACTCAACGTGGACCAGAACGCACTCGCGATTGTAGCCAGCACCATTTTGAACCTCGACAAAGCACTGACCAAATGAATCCTCTCAACGACTCCGCGCGTCTTGGTTTGTTGCAATGGCAAACGCGGCGCCATTTTTTGCAAAACTGTTCGCTTGGTTTGGCTGGGATGTGGTTGGGCAGTCAAGCCAATCCGGTCCACGGTGATGCCGCGCAATCCAGTGACGCAGCACCGAGGTTGGCACCGCACTTTCCACCCAAAGCCAAACGTGTGATCTTCCTGCACATGGCGGGTGGACCGAGCCAGTTGGAATTGTTTGACTACAAACCCGATTTGCAGCAACTGGATGGGAAAGACACGCCGGCCAGCTTCTTGGAAGGAAAGCGTTTCGCGTTCATTCAGGGCGTGCCCAAAATGCTGGGACCGCAGTTTCCATTCGCCCAGCATGGTGAAAGTGGGGCTTGGGTTTCCGATCGTTTGCCGCACTTCCAATCGGTCGTCGACAAAGTCTGCTTCGTCAAATCGATGCACACGACCCAGTTCAATCACGCACCGGCACAGTTGCTGTTGCACACCGGCAGTCAGAATCTTGGTTCGGCGTCCTTTGGTGCATGGACGATGTATGGCCTCGGCAGTGAGAACCAGAACCTGCCCGGGTTTGTTGTCTTGGTCTCCGGCGGAAAAACACCGTCCGCCGGGAAGAGCGTTTGGGGATCGGGCTTTCTGCCTTCCGTGCATCAAGGTGTCCAGTGCCGCAGCAAAGGCGACCCAGTCTTGTACCTTTCTAACCCGGAAGGCGTCAGTCGCATCCAGCGACGACGTGCTCTGGATACCCTGGCGAAGCTCAATCGAGAAACGTTTGAGCAAACCGGCGACGCCGAGGTTCTGACGCGAATTTCTCAGTATGAAATGGCGTTCCGGATGCAGACCAGTGCGACTGAAGCATTTGATCTGAGTCAGGAAACCGCCGACGTTCATGCAATGTACGGCACCAAACCCGGTGAGGAATCATTCGCGAACAACTGCTTGCTCGCTCGCCGGTTGGCGGAACGCGACGTGCGTTTCATTCAACTTTTCCACTGGGGTTGGGACTCACACGGTGCCGGAGCCAACGAAGCGATCAACAAAGGGTTCCACGATCGTTGCCGTGAAGTCGACCAACCGATGACGGCGCTGCTGAAAGATTTGGATCAACGTGGCCTGTTGGAAGACACGCTGGTTGTCTGGGGCGGTGAGTTTGGACGAACGCCGATGCGAGAGAATCGCGGCGGTCGCGAGATGAAGTTGATTGGTCGCGACCACAATCCCGGCGCTTTCACGATGTGGTTTGCGGGCGGCGGAATCAAACCCGGCGTTTCGATCGGGCACACCGACGACATCGGTTATGAGGCGGTCGAGAACAAGGTTTCGCCTCACGACTTGCACGCGACCCTTCAGCATCTGCTGGGCATCGATCACCACAAGTTGACCTACATGAGCCAGGGCCTGCCGCAACGATTGTCCAACGTGACCCAGCCCTCACGAATCGTGACGGACATGTTCGCGTGAGATGATTTGCCTTGCGAGAAAGAGTTTTTGAAGACACATCGGATTCGGACCCATGCATAACAACGAAGATCCGTTTGATTCAACCAGCAGCCAACGCGTCAATGCAGAACCGTGGGGTGCTCCGGACTCTCAGTCGACTCGGTGGCCCTTTCGTATCCTCGCTGCGATTTTGGGCGTGCTTACGATTCGGCTTGCTGTCGCCAATGCGCTCCCATTGAACTGGGGGAACTTCTGTTTCGCATTGTTTTATTCGCTGTTCGGCCTGCAGATGTTGATTGCGTCCGTCACAGGACGCTGGTGGACGGCTTCCGATCTGGATTCGCTCGCGGATCGATATAAGACGGGACGATTGTGAGGTGGATGAGCGGAGTCAGAGTAGAACAGTTGTCCTCAACTGTTCCGTCGGGCAACCCTCAACCGCCGAGCCTCATCTCATTCCGTTTCGACGGCCCCTACCGGGGCGGCACCGTGTGCCACTTGGTCTGCAATCTCGAAGGCCGATTGGTCTTCAATGAGCAGGTAGTCGCGATCGGCGTCGAGATTTCCAAGGGGCTGCGTTTTGCCAGAAGGCCATGTCACCGTGACATTGGTTGCGATGGCTTCGTCACCTAAGCCCACGTGAAGGCAGCACTCGTTAGCACACATGAATCCGTTCCCAGCCAGCAGTTGATAAACGTGCTCATGACCATTGAGTGTCAACGAAACCTTTGCTCCGATCGCGTCGCGGTGCGATTGAGTGGCTTTTAGATAGAAACGAATCGCCGAGCCAACATCGGGAGATTCGTTGATTAACAACGCATTGGGAGTGTCGACGTGCGAGACGGCCAGATCGTTTCGGTGATCACGGTTCAGGTCGGCGATCGCGACTGCTCGGCCGAGATGACTGGATTGAAAGTACTGACCCATCTGATCCGCATCAAGCTGGTTCCAGCGTCCGTCAGCGTCTTGATCGAATAATTGCGGAGGCATTCGAAACGCTTCAGCTGACTGTTCGACTTGGTTGACGTGTCCGTTGGCCACAAAAAGTTGCAGCGAGTTTCGGTTGCCGAGGTCGACCCACTGGGTTCCGAACCCAAGCAAGCGCATTGTTGGATCGAGCAAGCCTTTTTGCACGGTCCGGTCGACCCAGCTACCCGGAGCGACTTGTTCGTAGAATGTGTTGTAGTCGGTCGTGAAGTGAGTGACATAAAAGTCGATGTCGCCATCGTGATCCGGGTCCGCCGCCGCGATACCCATCGAGGCCTGAGCCTTCGAAATTCCGCTCAGCCCCAAGCCGCGAATGGTGCCTTGTTCTCTCAGTAGCTTTTTGGAGTTGCTGCTGGATGCGGACCACAAATGATTCGCGGACATGTCATTGGCGACGTAGCAATCCAGTCCCGGGGCTTCGTCAAGAAACCCGGTCACCAACCCCAGCCCGCGACCGGGGGCGGCGACCGGGCCCAGTTGATCACTCGAGTTGGTGACACCGAGTGTGGCTTGTCCACGCCACAGCACATCTGATTCGGCATCGAATTTGAGCGGCGAACACGTCACCACTTCGCTGTCGCCACCACAGTGCTCGGTGTAGGGATCGGTCCCGCCGCAGTAGCACGTTTCAAAAATGTCAGCGTTCCCGTCGGAATCAAAATCCGCGATCACGACCGACGTGGCCCAACGGCTTCCCGAGATACCGAGCTGTTCCGTCAGGTCGGTGAAGGTGCCATCGCCGTTGTTCTGGTAGTACCGGCTTTCGCCGATGTTGGAATCGTAAAGATCAGGGAAACCATCGCCGTTGACATCGCCAACCGCGATCCCTTGTCCAAAACCAATGTCGTTGTACCCGGCCTCGGAACAACAGGAAACGAACTTGCCGTTCAGGTTTCGGTGCAGTTCATTGGGCGACGACTCACGCTTTAGCGGTTTCCCATCCAAGACCGCGGAAGCCAAATCAGGCCAACCATCTAAGTCGAAGTCGACGATCGAGATGCCACCACCGAGGGCTTGGTAGATCCAGAATCCATGCTTCCCAATTTCTAGCCCAGGGATGGATGTGTGCTCGTAACCCATTTTGATAGCTTGATTAGCCAACACCGGTGGCCGTTGGGAACGCTGCTTGATCGACCTGTTCTGCGTGTTGCTGAACTCCCATTCCAGCGTCGGCATGGTAGAAAGATCGATGCTGCTTGCGAGATTCATCGACGGCTTCTGCCAAGGCGTTTTGACAGTGAGTCGATCCCGAATGGCCTTCAGCTTCGCAACCGAATTCGCAATGGGTTCGTTCGTCATCTTGACGCCCATCCGGGCCCAAGCGTCTGCTTCCCATTGCCGCCCAAGTTGCTGAAGCGTTTCAGCCACCGCAAGTGAGATGCGCTGCGAATTTTGTTCGGCGGCGAAGAAGTCATCGAGCTGGCTTCGAAGTTGTGTTTCCAGTTCGACCACTTCCGCAACTTTCCTCGCTTCTTCGGTGCGATCGGTTTGCAGTAGGGATTGGTGCAAATCCGTCATCGCACGAAAGTGCGTGGGGTCGTGATTCAATGCCGACCAAAAGGCGTGGCAGGCTTGCGGGTAGTTTTGTTGGCTTTGTGCCCAGCGGCCCGCGACGTACCAATACATCGCATTGTCTCGAAGGTGATCGGGCAGTTTCGTGAGCCATTCCTGCAGTTTTTCTCCGTCGTTCATTTCGACCAAGCACCTTCCGTGCAGCAGCCGAGCTTTGTCGAAGTTCGGTTGGCGATCAAGCAACAACTCAAGTTTTTCAGCGGCATCACCGTAGCGAAGGTTGGAAAAGTCGATCGATGCCAAACCGAGTTGCAATTCTTCGCTCCCCGGATAACGACGGACGAGCTCATACAGATACTCCCAGTCCGGTTTGACTCGGTCGGGGTTGGACGCGATGACGAGGGTTTCGACATCCTCCAGTCCGTGCCGGATCAATGTCTTGAGCGACGGGATTGATTCATCCACCACACCGATCGCCGCTGAAATTCCGGCGATGTCATAGTGAAATTGTGTGTGTTTGGGGTAAGCGTCGATGGCTTGCTTCAGAATTTCGACCGCGGTGAACGGACGGCCATTTTGCAGGCAAGCGTCGATGGTCTTGCTGTAGAGAGGCCGAGGAGCATCGGACGGAAGGTCCAGCATCGACCGGTACATTGCGATGGCTTCGTCGGGTTGGTTGCCGACCCAAAGCAGATCACCGCTGAGTTCAAGTGCTCGAAGATTTTCCGGGTCGGTGACGAAGCATCGTTTGAGCAAGCTTTGTGCCTCGGCCAAACGCTTGGCAGCGATCAGGTTCGCGGCTTGGTCCAGATCATCTTCGAGAGTCAACGTTGCAGTCGTCTTTTTGGAACGATCATTCTGACTGAGTGTTTGTTTGGTCGAGGTGTCGGGCTGGATCGTTGTATCGTTTGTCGCCAAATCAGAACTGGATTCGTGAGAGCAGCCCAAGATCGCCATCACGAAACAGCTCAACAAACAACAACGTTGAAAACTCATTCGAAAGAGCACAAAAAAAGGATGCATTGTCACCACCGAAGCAGGGGCAATGCATCCTTTAAAATTCAAGCGAGTCATCGATCTACTTTGAGAGCGAACTTAGAATTCTTCGCTAATGACTTCACGAGATGCCTTGGTGCCGAGAGCTCCCCAAACACCGTATGGGCTTGCGCGACCAGCGCCCAGGTCCGTGGATCCCGGATTGGGCTCGCCGTATGGCACATGAGTTTGGTCACCGGAATCAATCGATTCAGTGATGAACTTCACCGCACCGTCACCCATCAGCACGTGGACACCGCCGGCGTGTCGACTGGATGCACTCAGCAAACCACGACTGCCGTGGTTTTCGACCACGTTGTAACTGTTTGGCGGACGGATGGTCACGATCACCGACGACTGAGGACGGCCATCGGACCAACGACGACCACGACCGTGATTCAGGTTGTTGTCCAACGTGGCGGACTCGGCCCAGTAACCAGGTCGGTCGGGATCCAACGCACCGGAGGTCTCGTAATAGTTGGGTGAACGGCGTTCGACATCACCATCGATCAAGCAAGTGGTGATGACCTCACGCTGTTGTCCGATGTCCGCAGCGTTTTCACCACACATGATCGTGTTGCTCAATCCATCTTGGAAATCGCGAAAACGAGTGAAGTGCCGAGCGTGAAATGCTCCTCGGCCCCAACGCCCGACGTTCTCCACCGACCACGAAGACCAGCCGCCTTCCGATCCAGTGCGTCCATCGTGCCAGATACCGGAGTGATGCTGTTCTTTGATTGCATCGCCAGCACAGGCGGCGTAGTTGCTGAAGGCAACCTTGCCGGCAACGATTTGAGCCGGGTCGCTGGGGCAGCGATACGTTTGAACCTGGGTCAACCAAGGTGCATAGAACTCCTCCCATGGTGGAGGTCCCATCGAAGGGTAGGGAGGAGTGATTGGTGTGACTCGGTCTCGTTCAAAGCCGTAGGGATTGCTGATCTGCTCCCACAAACCTTGTTGTTCAATGAACGGAAGCACGCCGATGGTCCAGCTCAACCAAAGTGAGTTGTTGGGGCCGGAGCCGCCTGATTTCGTTCCGCCAGCATTCATTGGCAAGCGGTTGTATGCGGACTCGTAGTTGTGAAGTCCGAGTCCGATCTGTTTGAAGTTGTTGCTGCAACTCATTCGTCGAGCCGCCTCGCGAGCGGACTGGACGGCCGGGAGCAACAAGCCGACTAAGACACCGATGATTGCAATCACGACGAGAAGTTCGACGAGCGTGAAACCTCTCGACAATCTGTGTGCAATCGGTGGCCGGGAAAAGGTCATCTGATACCTCTTGGAAAGAAAATGAGAATGCGACGAGATTCGACCCTGCTTACCGAAGTCAGGAATCGAATCGAGGAGGGTCAGTTTCCTGGTCGTTCTGTCATCTGCTTGGTGTAGGCATCCGCAGCGGCTCGCTCTTCCTCGGTCGGAGGCTCCACCGGAAGGTAGGTGGTTCCATCGCCGCTGCCGCCACAGCCAGCGAGTGTGCTGAGAGCAACAAGAAGTACAGCGAGTCGAAGAATGGGAGCTTGCATGAATCTGCCGAGAATGAGATGAGGAAAAGCTGACCAACGAACCGCCTTTGCGATTCAAACTAGTCCCTGCGCACACCGTGAAAAGAGCGATTTGCGGCTTCATTCGCTAAGGGGGAAGGCGTTTCCCTAAGAAATTTTGTAGTGGCGGTGCGTCTTTCGTCCACCAGCAAAAAAATTTTGAGCGTGATGGGAAGTTTGAGCGTTTATCGAGCCTGGCGAGCCGATTTTGAGTGAATGATGCGTGGAAGCGGCTAAAACGGGTGTTCAGGCGTGCCGCTCCACCGAGATCGCGTCGCAAATCATTTTCTCGAAAAGTGCGAATGCGTCTTTTATGCGTGCCGTCTGGCGGTTTTAACTCAGGTGCGAGGATAGGCAACGAATGCAGGTGAGATAGAGCGTCACTCGATAGATTGCACGGTGTAGATTGTCTGGACCTTTCTCTTGTCCGGCAAAGATCGGCTTTTCGTGACAGTGACATCCCTCCGCATGGACACGAAAAAGCCACCGCGGTGGAGCGGTGGCTTGGCGTGAATTCAGCTTCGAGCTGTGTGCAGCACGTTGCTGGCGATGCTTAGCTTTGATCAGCCGCTCAGGCCGGGGTAGCGTTGTTGCAGTTCGGAGCGGGCTTCGGCGGCGCGGTCGGGTTTGCCGACTTTGGTCCACAGGTCGGCAAGTTGCTTGAGGGCTTCCGAGTGAGGGCCAGGATGAGTCGAGAACATCAACTGTGTGTGGAGGTAGGCGAGCAAGGCACCTTCGTTGTCGCCCATCGCCGCGTAGCTGGCTCCTTGAGCGTTGTAGATCTCGGCGGCTGTTTCCGTGTCGATCGGATTCAATTTCGCGATGAGCTCGTTGACCATGTCGAGCGCCTCTTGTCCCTTTCCTTGCTTTGCTGTCGCGATGGCAAGGGCGGCTTTGGCGAGAGTTTGCAGGCGTGCACCTTCGGGCGATTGAACGCCGATGTTCACGATTTTTTGCAGGTCACTCGCGGCGTCGGCGTCGTTGTTCTGCGCCAACTTCACCAAAGCATTCAGATACAGCGATTCAATCTTTGTCTCAGCCGACGGAGCGTTTCGGAGGGACCCGTAGTACTTGGAGGCTTGGTCGTAGGAGCCCAACTCGACCGCCAAGTCGCCGAGCAGCTTCGCGGTGTCATAGAAATGGAACGAGTCCGTGTTTTGCTTGATGAAGTTGAGTGCGGCGGTTGCTGAGGCTCGCAAGTCGCCATTGCCCGACAAGGCTTGTCGGGCTTGGCAGTACATCACGTAGTAAGCGAAGTCCACTTTCTGCGGTTCGCGATTGAGCTTCCCCGTATCAACTGATTTGAGTTCCGCGATTGCTTGATCGAATTGGTTGTCCAATGCGAATTCGCGTCCCTGTGTCAGTTCGCTGGGGTCGCCTTGGAAGAGGACTTTTTCAATTGCACCCGCATTGAACGTTTGGTCCTTGCCGGACACCGTCATCACGATGCCGTTTTTGCTGATGGATTTGATCTTTCCCAGAACAACGTCGCTGCCGCTTGGGTACAGACGGTCGGTTTGAGCCCAGACGGGAGAAGCGATCAGCAACCCGAACAATGCGGCACTACAGCGAATCGAAAGACGAGCGTTGGCAATCATGAAGGTCAGTGCTTGAAGAGTGAATGCAGGTTGTGAATGCGGTGGGATCGCGAACGCTGGGTCGCGAAAGATGGTTGGGGTGACGGGTTTACTTCAAACCAGTGGCGGGTTGGCCGGCGGCTTGTTGAATTTGTTTCAGCAACGCGTTGAATTTTCGCTTCTGCTCTTCGCCACCCATTTCTGGATACAGGACAACCAGCCCAGTGATGTCCCGAATGGATTGTTCGATGATCGCATCGCTGTTCATCGCTTTGCCGCGCAAGTAGCGACATAGGGCAACGTGGTAGCGAGACTCAAAGAAGATTTCGCGGAATTGTTCGTTGCGCTGGGTGAGTTGACTGATCCGGCCCCATCCCCAAATTGTGTTCTTCTTGTCAGGTCCGGGGCGACCGCCGCTGAGAGCGGACTTGTAGGCTCGGCCAGCGAATTTTGGGTCGAGTTCACTGGCCCATTGTTCATAGGTGAGCGCCGCTTCCTTCTGTGCGTCCAGCATCATCGACTTCTGCTTCAGAACGCTTTCGAGTTCATTCAGTGCGCTCGAGTACTCGCCGCGAAGACGTTGCGTCTTGCCTAGCAAGAACCGGTTGGCAAGTCCGTCTTCCGATGGGTCTTTCAAATTGGTGAAAGTGTCCGCAGCGGATTTCAGCAACGCAGCAGCCTGTCCATCGGCTTTCTTCTTGCCAGGCGTCATGCTCGCCTCGCCCAGTTCCATCAGCGTTTGACCAACCCACTGCAAAGTCGCTTTGTCATCCGTCGAATCAGCGATGCGAGTCAAGAAAACTTGGAACGCATCGACCAGTTTGGCTTTTTTGGCCGGAGGTGCTGTGTCGAGTTGTTGGCGGATGTCATTTGCCAGTGACACGAATGTGCTGACCAACCGTTTTTCGCCATCGGCTCCCTGCGAGTTCGAACGAAGTTCATCGATCGCGCCCGCGGCGCGGTCCAGCAATTTGTCAGTCCCGTCGTTGCTGGTCGTCATCAGCCCGACGACCGCTTGAAGCTCGGTCCGATACAAATCGGAGATCATCGAGGCGGATGGTTGATCCATCTTGGATCGATTCTTAACGGGACCGTACTTGGGATGGTCGAGTGTCTTGACCGCTTTGGCGGGTGCATCCGTTCGGACGTGTATTTTGGCCAGCGTGAGTGCGGCTTGAAACGCTTCCGTCGAAACCAAGCCACCTGAGATTCCGTCGAGCCCTTTTTGCAGTTCCTTCGCTGCCGCCTTCATTTGCGACTTCGATTCATCGGGTTTCTCTTCCGAGAGCAGCCGAATGGAATCGTTCCACAGAGTTTGGCCAAGCAGACGAGCCAGCATGAACTTCTGTGGTCCATCGGCCATCTCGTCGATCAGTTTACGACTGGCATCAAAGTCGTCGTTGCTCAGTGCCAATCGCACCATGATGTCTTGTGCGGCGGCGGCCTTGGGATCGTCAGGCCAGATTCGGATCAAGTAGTCTCCGACGGATTGCAGTTCTTTGAGCCAGTACTCCGCTTCGCGATCGCCGGACTGCGTGATCAGTTTCTGAGCTGACCCCAACGCCAGGACTCCGCCCACCAATCCGGCGTCAGTGCCGGGTGCGTTCTGTGCCAGGAAACGGCCGGACACAAAGCTGTCACGAAAATAATCTTCTTGCTGAAGCAGGTAAGTCAAGAACTTGCGGGCTTCGTTGACCTGCATGGTGTCGGACTCGGAATCGATCATCGACAAACCGCGACGCAGAATGATTACGCCTGTTTGACGAGCATTGATGAGAGAGGCTTCGACTTCCTTGATTTGATCGGCGGGGGCTTTGTCAGACTGCAGCTTTCGCAGTTGGTCGTTGAGCAACTGAGATGTTTGCACCAATTGATTGGCCGACTTGAACGCTTCGTCAAAGTTGGCTGGATCGTCGGCCGTGGGAAGTTCGACCGTTTCGTCGCTGGATTGCACTCCGAGGTCAGCCAGAAGAGCTTTCGTTTCCTCAGTGTGAGGACCATCGACCTTGCGTGCTGACAACAAGAGTTGCCTCGCATCGCTGGTCGCCCGTTTGCGTTCGTTGGGTTTGGTGTCCTTTTCGTCTTTGCTCTTGGCAACAAATGCCTTGGCGAGTTCGATTCTCAATTCTTGCGTGATCGGCAACCGCTTCTCGTTCGGTCGCAGAGTCTTCTCAAACTCCTCGCCTTGTTTGATCGCGTCTTTGTAGTTTGGTGGGTCTTCGGCAAGCGCGAGTTTGATCAGTCCAATGGTGGCACCGATTTTGGGTTCGCGAAGAGGATCCGCATCCTGCTGTTCCAGCATTCGAGTGTAGCTCTCGATCGCTTTGTCCTTTCGGCCGAGCAAGCGTTCGATGTCACCTCGTTTGTGAAAAGCGGAAGCACCAATGATGTACTTCTCGTATTTCTCGCTGAGCTCCACCATCTCAGCGAGTGCTTTTTCGAGCAAGCCTTGGCCGTCCTTGGATGGATCTTCAAACGTCTTCGCGCCCATCATTTGGGCTTCGCCGGTATTCTGGCGAGCTATCAAATACTCGAACCGATACTGGTCTCGCAGCGACGCTTTCTCAGGATCTTTGACGGGGTCGATCTTCGCGCCCTGCATACCTTCCAGTTTGGTCTTGAGATCCGCCTGAATGTTTTCAAACGTCTTGGCAGCTTTCGCGTAAGTCTCTCGGGCTTTGGATCGTTTGGCCGAATCCAATTCGCCGCTCATGTGCTGGGCGGCGCGGACCATTTGCAGTTTGCCGAGCATCGAGCGCGCTTCGCTGGCTCGTTCGTGAGATGAATTTGCATCCACATAGGCCTGTAGTTCTGCTTCGGCCTTTTCAAATGCCTGGTCTTGCTGGTTTCTGCTGCGAGATGCGATGGCGGCATCGATGGATGTTTGCGCTTTTTCCAGCGGGATCGCTGAGAGAAAACTCGGGGCCACACCAGGCGTTTTTTGCAGTCGATCGAGATAGGCGTCCGCCATGTCGTAGTAGCCGGCCGCACGAAGACGTTTCAAAAATTCTTCGGCGGGTTCACCTTCCGCGGCAACGTCGGTCGATGAGTACAAAAATGAACTGAAGATCATCGTCGCGGCGACCCGGATGGCTAGTCGAGATCGGCGACGAGACGATGGAGTCGGTGCTGGCATAGTGGGTGCAGACGAGATGAGAGAAGAGCTTCGGATGGTGGTGCCGCGACCCGTGCGGTTGTGTTGCATCGCAAAGGACTAGATTAAAGTGCGAAAGTACCGGGAGCAACCTTTTGCGGCCGATGTGTCCACGAATCCAAAGCGTGACCATGCGTATCCCCAACGAAATCAATCGTGACAATCTCTACCGTCGACGCCGGCGTGGTGGACTTACCACCCAAACTTACCGGCGGCTGTTTCGATTGATGCTGGCGTTGGTATTGGTCCTGATGGTGATGAGGCAAGCGGCGCGTCCTGGGGTGTATGCGATCTTCTTTCCCGAAACGATGGTCGCGGTTCAAGCCGAGACGGCCTCGCATTCGGTCCAAGAAACCATCGCGAAAGAGTCCCGGGCCGACGAATCGTCCACCGACGGGGTGCGATCGGAGTGGGAGACTGTTCAAGCCGCCATCGCGGATCAGATCCTTTCAGAAGACCAAACGCTCGAAGACGGCGAACGTACTCCCACCCGAATGGAGCAGGAGTCGCTGATCGCTCAGGTCGACGACGGAACCGTTTGGCGGGCTGCGGACCAGCCCGCTTTGTGCGCCACGTTGGCGCTGCACCGCTCATCTGCGGCGTGGTCCGACGAGCCGCCGTTTGAGTCCGTATTGGAAACCAGTTTGTTGCCTTTGCTGCAGCAACCGGATGTCTACCGAGGCCGAACGGTTCGAGCGACCGGGAAATTGGTGCGACTCGTGTCAGTCCAGGCGAGCACGAACCAATGGGGAATCGATCGCTACTGGGATTGTTGGTTGCAACCCGAAGACGGCAGCCAGCGGCCTTGGCTGGTCATTGTTCCTCAGTTGCCCAAAGGAATTCGCGAATTGGTGCCGGACTTGGTCAGCGATCTGAGTTCGAGTGGTTCGGTTGATGTGACATCGCCGTTGCCGACGATCGTTGTCGAAGGCGAATTTTTGAAACGGCTGTCGTATCAATCAGCCGATGGAGCGGAACTCACTCCCGTCGTGGTCGGTCACGTTCAAGCAGTTCGATCCAACGGCAACGCCGTCGTCGGTTCCGCGATTCAATCCACAACGGCGAATGGTTCCGGAGTGAGACCGGTTGCAAAGAAGCGTTCTCTGTCGATCGGGATGATTGTTTTGATATCGACGTTGATTGGTGTCGCCACTGGATCCTTGGTGATGTGGCGTTCGGCGGTTTCGCATCGGCGTCTGCGAGCGAGGCGTCAGCATGACAATGTCACGTTGCCAGTCCTGATCGCTTTGACGCTAGGGTTTTCTTCGTTGACGATGAACCAGGTTTGGGGCGTCGCACCGCAAGTGGAAACAGTTGATCAAGCGGAAGAGACCAGCAGTTCGGCAAGCGATTCGTCTTTATTGGACATCCTGTCGGGGTTCGATGTCGAGCGGTTGGAGCGGCTTCGCAATCGGATGCGAACAGGAAGCAACGGCAACGCGGCGAGAGATGAACAGGCCAAGTTGGTATTCCGGTTGAAGCGGCTTTCGGCGGCGACCCTGGATCAGCGTTTGCCTGAAGCGAGCGAGTCGCCCATTTCAATCGGCGATGCGATCGACATCGAAGGAACGATCGAGTCGTTTCAGTTTGTGGCCGTTCCAGATGAGTTGACTGAATTCTTGGGGATGCGTCAGTTGGTGGAACTGTCGCTGGTTGATGAAGCTGGTTCGCCGATGCTGGTCGTTGCTGCGCCGCTGCCGAAGCAGGTGGCCGTGGGCGATCAGTTATCGGGTGTTGGTGTGTCTCTTCATGATGGCAGTGAACCGCCGGCCGTTGCCATCGCCGTGGCCGGGAATCTGCGTTGGCGTCCCGCCCAACCTGAGTCGCTCGGATGGCAAGTGCTCAGTGAAATGGACGTCGATATCACTCGATTGCCCGAGATCACGGCACTCAGTCGGCGGCCACTGATGGATGCCGATTCGGAGGTTTTCTTTTCGATCATCGGTGCTGCGGATCGAGCGGGGTCGATGCCGGCGAACGAAGAACCTCTGGGTCCGATTGCGGCTGCCATGCGTGCGGCCGTGGTCGAGGTCAGTCCCACGGATCTGTTGAAGGAGCCCGAGAAGTGGATGGGCCAATGGATCGGAATCGATGTCGAGACCGTGCGATGGACTCGCGTCTCGGTCGAATTGGACGACCGGGCTCGCGAAGTTGGTAGCGATCACTACTATCAGATCGACGCGATTGGGGATCTCGGCAACGTGCAACTGAAAATCGCGACGGAAGATGGCGGCGTGGTCACGATGGAAAATCGTTATCCGGTGACGCTGGTTGCCGCCGAGTTGCCCGCGTTCCTCGCCGACGAGAAGGCTCTGTCGCGAACGATATCCAAACCCGTTCGCGTGGAGGGTTTCTTCTATCGGTTGTGGAGCTATGAGTCCGACTTCATGGCTTCGCACGGCGGGAAGCAGTTTGCCCCATTGTTGATTGCGGGCCGCTGGGCCGATCGAACTTCGGCATCAAAGGATCCCATCGGCGTCAGCTGGATCGGAACCTTCGCTGCCGTGGGAGTGGTTGCATCAATTCTTGCCGCACTTCTGTACGCATGGTTCAACCGGCGAGGTGACCGATTGGCTCGCCAGCAGCGAGCTTAGAATCGACGCCGCCTCTTAGGCCAAACATCGCAGAACAGTTCAGGAACTGTTCTGCGTTAGGAGTCGGCGGGATGCCGATTTCTGATTTAGCGATCTTCGCCCAGTTTGATCTCGAAACCAGTTCGCTCATTCACGGTCTCAAAGAATCCGCGAACGATGTTGGTCGCTCCGTCGTCGCCCATGAGCTGAGCCATGAACCGCTGTTGCGGTTGGCTGAATTGCTCACGCAATTGCTCGATCTCAGGTTGGAACTCGGTGGGTTGAACCACATAGTAAACCGACTGAGGTGCGTTAGGCGTGACTTTGACGTTGCCGACTTCGGTGGTGAAAACCGATTGCATGAAATCGCTTCCGACCGAATTCAGTTCGGGAACGTTGCCCAGCGAAGTTTGCATCATGCCGACCATGTTGAGCCAGCTGAACGGACCCAATCCGGTGTGGATGTTGGCTTCTTTGCCTTCCGGGACAACTTCGGTCAGCTCTTTGCCTTGGCCGACCAATTCTGCGATGTCTTCAGCAGCTTTCTTTGCCAAGCTACGAGCTTCTTGGGTGCGGATCGCCATGATGACTTCGTCGCGAACTTCGTCCAATTCGGGCGTGTAAGCTTCGATGTCTTCGGTCTTCCACGAGATGTATGTCTTTGCGTTTTCCAAGTCGACCGAACGTTGGGGCGAGAACTCGGGCTGAGATGGAATGCTCGATCCATCTTGCATCGCGGCGCCAAACATCATCGCGTAGTAGGGAGCACCACGACGTTGGAGTGATTGGCCCAAACCGTAGGACTCACCAATGGGATCTTCACTGATCGAGATGCGATTGACCAAGCCAGTTGTGTTGTAGCCCAGGCCATTTTCTTCAGCGATGGCTTTCAGGTCCGGACGTTCAGGGGCGTCGCTTTCGTCTGAAACGCCCACGGCAACGTTGCCTTCGTGAACGGCCATTTCGCTGAAGTAGTCTCGCATCAAACCATACATCTTGGTGATGGTCTGGTCGAACTGATTGCGGGCGGTCTCGGAAACCATTTCGGTCGCGATTTGGTCACGGACGTCATCAAACGGTTGTGGTTTGGTCTCGGCGGGTTCATCGTCGAGATCCAACCCGTCGCCCAGTTCCATTTCGTCGTTGCCGGCCTCTTCAGTTGTTTCAGCAGCGTCGTCTTCGGCAGTGTCTGCTTCGTCAGCATCATCTTCCTGCAATGCGACCAGTTGAACGGCTTCGTCACGCGAGCGAATCATCGAACTGTCTTCGGTCGCTGGTTCGCCGGCGTCCTCAGCGGCTTCTTCCGCTGAAGTTTCTTCAGCTGGTGTTTCCTCGGAAGGGCTTTCTTCAGCGGGTGTTTCGCTGGTTTCTTCGCTAGCAGGTTCGGTTTCCGTTTCCGTTTCGGTGGTTTCCTCCGTCATCTCTTCCGCGGCAGGTTCTTCGGTTTCTGCTTCGGGAGTTTCTTCCTCGGCGGCTTTTCGCTCTGCCGCAGCGGCGGTTTCGGCTTCCATCGCTTCGAGTTCCGCGGTGGCTTCCTCGGCCTCTTCGACGGGCAATTGAAAATCACCGCCGGCCAATCGACGCTCGTATTCAACGCGGATTTGTTCTTCGCTCAGTTTTGCTTTTTCGCGTTCAACAAAATCGTTCAAATCTGCGACGAGATACTCGATTTTGGCCGAGTCAGGGCGGCGGAATTTCGGCTCAGGGTCTTGGTCGTCGGGGTAGGCCAGCAAATCTTTGCCAGCTTCGTAAACTTCGGTGATTTGCGACTGAGAGGGCGAATCATCGGTTTGATCAATGTATTCTTCGACCAAAACACCGTAGGCGTTGATGGTTGCCGATTGATTGGTTTTCAAAAAGTTACGCCATTGAGCAAGCGGCGTTGAAACGGGCATGCGACCGTTCATCAGCCCGACCATGGCACTTCGTTGGTACAGATCGGCGAGCAAATGCATCCGCAACTGCTCGTACAGTTGGATCGGGCCCATTTGGTTCTTCGTGAATTGCATCAGCATCGAACTGATTTCGTTGTCGCTGAGCAATCCATCGGTGTAACGGCTGAGCCAGTTTCGGACGGATGTATCGTCCAGTTGGAAGCCAGCTTTTTTGGCTTCGCTGTAGAATCGCATCGAGTTGATGGTGGCTTCTTCGCTCGGATTGGCGTCGATGCCGATCGATTGGATCTGGCCAGATTCCTGGTCGAATTGGAAACCCGGAACCTGTGGAACGCCACCGCGACGCATTGTTTCTTGGCCCAAATCGCTCAAGAAACCCACAACGGCACGGTGTTGCTGGGTCGTGCGAGCGACGCGGCTTTGCGTGAGCGTGATCCCGTCATACTCGGCTGCGACGGGGTCTGAATTGCCTCCGCCTCCGCGCCGCAAGTAAGTGTCCAGCGCAGGCAAGACGACGAACGCGAACAATGCCAACAAAGTCAACAAGACCATCAGTGGCTTAAGGTTGCGTCGAAAAATCTCGAACGGGCTGCTGCTCATCGTTGGGTCCAAAAAACAAAATGGTTGCAATTCAAACCGCAGAGGGTATCCCCACGGGAATTTACTGGTCAAGGTGAGTTGAATCGAGAGCTCACCCATGGGGCAAGCACCCCGCGGCAAATCGGAGGCCGATTGCCCAAAAGGATTGTTAAGATGGGCGGACGAAGCAGAATGGCTGGTTCGTCGCCCGTTTGCGGCGGCTCACAAAGATCATTCGCGAGCCAACCGCGGGGCAATTGCCCTACCAGATCCGAATGCGTTCTTCCGGAGCGATGAACAACGGATCGGTTTCGTCGATCCGGAAGGCTTCGTACCAAGCGTCCATGTTTCGGACGATTCCGTTGACTCGGTATTCGCTGGGACTGTGCGGGTCCGTGATCAAACGTTTCCGCAATTCTGGTTCGCGATACAGCCGACGCCAAATCTGAGCCCAACCGAGGAAGAATCGTTGATCGCCGGTCAAATTGTCGATGACCTTGGCCGATTCGCCCTCGAGTGACAGACGATAGGCCTCGTAGGCGACGCTCAAGCCACCCAGGTCGCCGATGTTTTCGCCCAGTGTCAGCTCGCCGTTGACGTTCATATCTTCGAACGGTTTGAAGTCGCTGTACTGGTTGACCAAGCCCGAAGCTCGCTTTTCAAATTCTTCGCGATCGGTTGGTGTCCACCAATTCACAAGGTTTCCGTCTCCGTCGTACTTGCTGCCCTTGTCATCAAAGCCGTGAGAAAGCTCGTGGCCGATGACCGCGCCGATCCCGCCGTAGTTGACCGCGTCGTCGGCGGCCAAGTTGAAAAATGGCGGTTGCAGGATGGCGGCCGGGAAAACGATCTCGTTCATCGTTGGGTTGTAGTAAGCATTGATCGTTTGCGGCGTCATGTGCCATTCGTTGCGATCAATCGGTCCACCCAACTTGGCGAGTTGACGTTCCGTTTCAAAAATCGACGCGGCGATCAAATTGGTCGCGGGTGACTCGTCGGTGATTTCGAGTTTGGTGTAGTCCTTCCATTCATCGGGATATCCGATCTTGGTGTGGAACTTGCCAAGCTTCGTGAGAGCTTGTTTCTTGGTGCCTTCGCTCATCCATTCGCGAGACTCGATGCGTTCGGCAAAGGCTCGTTTGAGGTTTTCGACCAATTCGTTCATGCGACGCTTGGCTTCGGGAGCGAAGTGTTTCTCGACGTACAATTGGCCGACAACTTCACCCAGCACGCTGCCGGTCAAATCAACCGCGCGTTTCCACATTGGTTGTTGTTCGTCGATTCCCGAGATGGTTTTGTCGTGGAATTCGAAGTGGCGTTTTTCCAGGTCTTCGGTCAACACGGACGCGTAGGCGTCGATGGAGTGGAATTGGAAGTAAGCCTTCCACGCCTTGAGATCGTGATCAGCGAAGACTTCGGTCAGCGATTTCAAGTAGCTCGGCTGCCGCACGACAAAGGCGTCTTGCTCGGTCAGGCCAATCGCCTTGGTCATCGCGGGAACATTGAAGCCTTCGATGGTCTTGTCGACTTCACCGAGCGTGAGTTTGTTGTAGGTCTTTTCTGGATCGCGATTTTCGGTCTTGGTCCACTGGTTCTTTGCGAGTGCTGTTTCGATGGCGACGACTTGCTCAGCCAATTCATCGGCTGATTCAACCGAAAGGGCGACCAACATGTCTTTGACGTAGACCTGCAACGCTTCGCGAGCGGAAACGTATTGCGGGTCGTCTTCGAGGTAGTAATCTCGGTCGGGCAGCGACAAACCGGACTGCGATAGGTACACCGTGTAGGTGTCGCTGGCCTTGGCATCGACGCTGACGTAAGCACCAAAGGGAGCGTCCACACCCAAACGAGACAATCGGCCGATCGTGCTGCCCAGGTCGTCTTTGGATGCCAGTCCGTCGACGACATCCAGAACAGGTTGAATGGGTTTTAGCCCAAGTGAATTGCGTTTCTCAAGATCCAACACGCTGCGGTAAAGGTCGCCGACCTTCTGTGCTGGCGTTCCCTTTTCGGCTTTCTCCTCAGCCGATTTCTCGATCAACGATCGGACTTGGGAACGAGTGGCATCATCCAGAACCGTGAAGATTCCGTAGTTGGATTTGTCCGACGGGATCGGCGTGTTCTCCAGCCATTCTTCATTGGCGTGCAGATAGAAATTTTCGCCGGGTTCCACGGTTGCACTGAACAACGATTGATCGATGCCGGAAACCTTGGAGGCCGACTTTGTGGCGGCCTTGCTGGGTGCTTCCGCTGAGACCGCGGATGGCAGCATGAGGGGCACCAGGGTGGTAAGACCAGCCAGGGCGATTCCGATGCGGCATTGGAGGCGATTGCCGCGGCAGAATCGGGTTGTGGATGGTTGAGGCAAACGAGTGGTCACGAGCAATCCTTTTGTCGAAACGAGTCGATTGAAGGGAATCAATTTGAGGGAGCAAAGTGGGCGGGCAACGACCCATACGATTCCGGGAAAATGCCGGTTCGTGAGGTGCAGCACCCGGGGCATCGTCCCACAAATCCGGGTTGGTGTCAGGTGCCGAAATGCGACACTCACGCGTCTCGGCCGGGTAAGATGTCGGACCCGCCCGCGCTCCCGCCTTTCGTCCCCACTGCGAGGAAATTATGCCAAAATCCCGCCCCACTCCCGAGTCACAATCGGTCTCGCGTCGTCGATTTCAAAAAACTGCCGCGACGACGTTTGTGCTGTCCGCCGGAACGGCTTTGTCGCGTGCTCGAGCAGCAGGGGCCAACGACCGCGTCGGTCTGGGGTTCATCGGTGTCGCTAATCGCGGCAGCCAATTGATGAAAGCATTCGCCGAACACGAGGATTGCCAGCCCGTCGCCGTGTGCGACGTGGATTCCAATGCTTTGGCGGTGGCTGCGAAAAAGGCCGGCGAAACGGCTGGAAGCGGCGTCTATGAAACCGGCGACTACCGCGAATTGCTGGAGCGTTCTGAAGTCGATGCGGTGGTCATCGCCAGCCCTGATCATTGGCACGCGTTGCAGATGATCTCAGCTTGCCAAGCCGGCAAGGACGTCTATGTCGAGAAACCACTTTCGGCGACGATCGTCGAAGGCCGAGCCATGGTCAACGCGGCTCGAAAGTTCAACCGAGTCACGCAGGTCGGCACGCATCGCCGCAGCAGTCCGCTGTATCACGAGTTGGCCGGGCGGGTGCAGGATGATCTGTTGGGCAAAGTCTGCGTGTCACGTGCCTATCGGCTCAGCAACATGGCACCCGGCGGCATCGGCAAGCTTCCCACGTCGAAGCCACCTGCTCATTTAGACTGGGACATGTGGGTGGGGCCGCGGGCCGAGCAACCCTATCAAGACAACATTGCTCCGTACAAATTTCGTTGGTGGCAGGACTACAGTTCGCAAATGGGGAACTGGGGAGTGCATTACCTCGACGCGATTCGTTGGTGCCTGGGCGAAGAGGCACCGTCCAGCGTTTGTGCGATGGGCGGACGTTTTGGTGTCGACGATGACCGCACGATCCCGGACACGATGGAAGTGACATTCCAATTCGCATCGGGGCGATTGGCGGTCTTTGGACAATACGAAACCAGCATGAACCCAACGCTCGCGTCAGGCGAAATCGAGCTGCGTGGCACCAAGGGCACGGCGTACGTTTCTGAACGCCAGTACGAGATTCTTCCTGAACGACGCGGCCAGTTTTCGAAGCAAGAAGACTTTGCCAAACCGGAGACACGTTCGGAGGTTTCGAACAATCACGTGCTGACCGTCAATCACGCTCGCAACTTCCTGGACTGCATGGTTTCGCGCGAACGATGTCACGCCGACATTGAGATTGGTCACCGCAGCACCACGTTCTGTCACCTCGCGAATATTTCACAAACGCTGGGCAAGCGATTGGATTGGGATGCAAAGGCGGAGCAGTTCACCAACGACGAAGCCGCCAACGAGATGTTGCACTACGAGTACCGTGCCCCATGGAAGTTGCCCACGGTTTAAGGTGTCACCCACCGAATTCTTGGCGAATCCGGCTACATCGTTGCTGCGTAGGCCAGGTTCCACCTGGCGATGGTAAAACGCCAGCCCGCGATACGCTCGCGAGCGACGTTGAATCACACGTCTCGCTTTGTTCCAAAGCATCGATTGGGGTAGCCAGGTACAACCTGGCCTACGAATCCGGCTACGGTCATTTCTGGGTGTCTTGCACGCTCTTGTCGATCAATTCCAGTTGCTTTTGAACTCGTTGTTCGATGGATTTGGGGCGACTGAGTTCTTCGATGGATTCACTGATTTGTTGCAACTGCTTTTCCAGTTGCTGAATGTGCAGTTGTTTCATTCGGATCTGCTCCCTT
Organism: Rhodopirellula bahusiensis; assembly: GCF_002727185.1. Taxonomy (NCBI): domain Bacteria; kingdom Pseudomonadati; phylum Planctomycetota; class Planctomycetia; order Pirellulales; family Pirellulaceae; genus Rhodopirellula; species Rhodopirellula bahusiensis. The sequence goes on along the minus strand of NZ_NIZW01000001.1, from coordinate 563,779 downwards.
TCAAGTTCGATGAACATCGCCTTGATCCGGTCTTTGACTTTTGATTCTGCTATGTCAGTTGCTTCGTTGTCGCTTGCTTCACTCAAACTCTTGAGCTCTTCGGCGATCTGTTGGCGTATTCTCTGAGTCTTCTCGACAACGTTTGGGATCGAAGCAAGCTTGTTTGCCGGTGGAGCGGCAAACGGATCGGCTCCCGTTCCGGCCCCAAATGGATCTGATCTCTGCGGTGAGGCAGTCTTCTTGGGCGGGGACCCGCCAAACGGGTCGACGGTGGCGGGAGCAAATGGATCGTATTTTTGAGAGGTTGGTGCGAATGGATCTTGGTTGGCGAGTTCTTTTGAAAAGAACAAGTCAATGCGGGGGCGTCGGCCGTTGGTCTCGGAGGACTCGGCTAGGTCCAACGCGATCGCGATGTGTTGTTCCATGTTGGATTTCAAGGCCGTCTGGCTTCCAACCGGGACCTGCAACCACATGCTGCTTTGGTCTTTGGGAATGCTGAAGTCACTGGGCAGGAATGTCACGCGGTTCAAACCAAATCGCAATGCTTTCAGGCGAATCTTGCGTTTCCAAGATTCGACGTCTTCTTCTTTCAAACCCTCCGGCATACGAGCGATGACATGCCGCTCGGGCTTGTCGGGGATCGAGAGTTTCATGTCCAAGTCGATCAACCCCGAGGTGGGATTGCGATATTGGATGGTGGGAGGTGTCATGCCTCCCCTTCCTCTACTGTACTCGTAGTTTGGAAAACACTTCAGGACGTCTTGGACTGTCATGAAGGGTTTGGTCTCGAAGTCATAGTCGGGACCGAGAAGGATTGTGATTTTGAGAGGGAGGCTGGAAGGTGACGGAGAGGCCATTCCTCCCATCATGCTGTCCATTCCCATGTCGCCCATCATCATGTCTCCCTGCGCCTGGAGCGATCGAGCGGGCATGGCGATACCAAGCATCAATGAGAAGACAACCGCAAACAGCAGACTCAGTCGTGTGCACATGAGAATTCTCCGAGTAGGCCAGGTCTCACCTGGCGATGGTGATGGGACTGTTTTTCGTTCTTCATGGGGCAGATCCTTTGTGGGTATCGGCCCGGTGCACCTCTCCCGAAACGAAGGATGGGGAGAGGTCGAGCGACGCCGTTCAGGCTTACGCGAGGGTGAGGGCCGGGGATGGGAGGCGGCGTGCATTGCCTGGACGGTCAACACTTGAGGGGTGACACCGTTCTGGACCGCGCAAGTTCTGTTCCACGACTTCGCCCCAACGGGGGCAGCCCTATAACAGCCCAGGGCGACGCCCTGGGTTGCGGAGGGAACAAGATTGCAAAGCCCCAACGGGGCGGTCCTAGCGTTTTTGAGGGACTCTCTGTTTGGGCCGCCCCGTTGGGGCTCGCGTTGGAGCGTTCGTAACGAAACCCCAGGCGATGCCTGGGGCTATCGTAGAGCTGCCCCTTTGGGGCGTGGGACAGAACTGCGAGGTCGTGTAGTTTTACTTCACCCTCCCTTTGGGAGGGTCGGACCGCTTCGGGCCGGGGAGGGTTACGCGCTGGATCCAATGCTGAGCCCTCCCCTCGCTTCGCTCGACCCTCCCAAGGGGAGGGTGATGAGAAACGCTTTGCAAAACAACAACTTGAAATCTGCACCGCCTCCTGCGCGGGCGGGGTTTGCTGGATGTTACGAGAACGGCATTTCAAAACTGCACGGCCTCTTCGCTCAATCCTCTGAAGCGGGGACGAAGCATTCATGGTTGCTCATTGACATCGAGGCTTTTTTGCAGCGATTCGATCTGCTTCTGGATGAGTTCCAGTTGGGAATCGATCTCGGCCAGCGAGGTGGTTTCGTTCTTTGTCGGTTCGTCCCACACCGATTCGGTGATCGGTCCCGCGAAGGCAAAATCGGGAGCGACGGGCTCGGGTTGGGACGCGGAAGGATTGCTAGCCGGTCGCGTCTTGACGACATTCGGTCGGGGCGTTCTCGATCGGTTCCAGACATTGGTGGCGATCAATGGAACGGTAACCAGAAGCAGAACCGTCAGTAAAATCGCGAGACGGATGTGGGGTCTTTTCGATGCCATCACTTCGCTCGGAAGAGGGATGCTGGGTTGTTGCACGTGGGCCAAGCAGGCTTCCAGCAAACGCTGCGTTTCTTCGGCGCTGCTGACTCGATTTCTTGCGTCCTTGCGAAGCAATTGATCGACCAAGTGGTCCATCCAAACCGGAACGCTCGCTTGGCTTTCCCGCATCGGACGATGAGGATGATCTGTGATCCGGCGCAGAATTCCGTAACTGGTTTCCGAACGAAAGGGCGGGCGTCCCGCGGCCATCGCGTACAGAACACATCCCAGTGCAAACAGATCGCTGCGAGCATCGACCGATTCACCACGGGCTTGTTCAGGTGACATGTACTGCGGCGTTCCCGCGATCACACCGGAGCGTGTGACGGTCACATCATCGGCGGCCCGGGCCAGACCAAAGTCGGTCAACATCGTTCGGTCGACGGCAGGTTCGATCAGGATGTTGGCGGGCTTCACGTCGCGATGCACCAATCCTTGCCGGTGGGCGGCGGCAAGCGCCGCGGCGACTTGGATACCGATTCGCAGCACATCGGTGATCGGCAGCGGACCCTCGGTGTCGATTCGTTGTTGCAGTGTCCGGCAAGCCACATACGGCATGACCAAGTAGGGCAGGGTGGCCGATTCACTGACGGACAAAATCGGCATCACATTGGGATGCACGATCGCCGCGGTCGCCTGTGCCTCGCGAAGAAAACGTTTGCGAGCCGTTCCGATCGAGGCCAAATGCGGCGACATGACTTTGATAGCCACCGGACGATTCAGTTCCGGTTGAAAACCCTTCAGCACAATTCCCATTCCGCCGTGCCCGATCACGGATTGGACTTCGAACTCACCGAGTTTGCCAATCGCATCGGGCTGATCGGTTGGCTGCAGAAACGATACCGCGAAATCGGCCAACCAAGCCGTTTCGCTGGGTGCGGCCAACTTGGGTGTGTCGAGCGCGAGGCTGCCCGACATGGTTTCACGCCGGAGTGATTCGCGAATCGCGTGGGAGGACTCAGCGAATTGTTCGATTCTGGTTTGGCAAAGCTCGCATTCATCGAGGTGGGAGGTGACGTCTTCGTCCGTCTTTGCATCGGCGTGTTCGTCGAGCACCAATCGCAAGACATCGTCGCTGGGGTGCCAAGCGTTCACTGCATCACCTCGTCGAGAACCAATCGAATGCGACGCAAAATGCGGGAACGGGACATGTAAATGCTACCCGCGGAAACGTTCAGTTCTCCGGCGATCTCAGCGACCGGTCGGCCTTCGATCATCGTGCCCCAAAACGCTTGCCAGCTTGTCGGGGCAAATTCGGAGCGGACTTTCTCGGCGGCCCAAACAATCAATTCATGTTGGTACTGATCCTCCAACGCGGGATCATCGATGGCGGGCTGTTGGTCGAGTTGCAACAGTGCGTCTGTGCCGCCCAGGCCAGTGATTTGTTTCCGCTGGCGAGCCATGTACTTGATGACGACGTTGCGGGAGACCTGGTGGACCCAACGCCGGAACGAGGCTTCTTTGCCGTCGTCAGAGAACCCATCAATGCTGCGTGCGATCGAGATCAGGACTTGCTGCGTGACGTCGGCGACGTGCGACGGGGGCGTTCCATGCCGAGCGACCAGGTGCTTGAGAAACGGTTCGTAGGTTTCCACAAACGACCACCAAGCCGATTGGTCTGCCGCACCGCCCAATCGAACGATCAAGCTCGGTCGTGTTTCGGGAGAATGCATGGCTGGGGACCGCCGAAAAGAAAAGCTGCACCTGCTCCGTCACGTGGCTCCTTTTCGAGCGGCGCTGTGAACGAAACGTGTCGTCTAAGAAGAACAGTCCTCCACCGAGCGAGAATCTCACGCCTGTCGAAAAGTTTTTTTAGATTCAGTTTTGTTTCGCGGGTTCACCCAGCGTTTCACGAATGGCGTCGGCCAATTGTTCGCCCAGCTTCGATCCGCCGCCGACGAAGACTCGCGTCACGGTGCCTTCTGCGTCGATCACGACCGTCTGAGGAATCGCGTTGGCTTGGTAGCGTCCTGCCGCGACACCGTCGATGTCCAGCACGACTTCGGGGCTGACTCCGATTCGGTCGAGTGTGTTGCGGACGTCGTCGGCACTTTCTTGCAAATTGACCGCGACCAATCTGACTTGCTCGGGATCAAACTCGGCAACCGCATCTTCGATCACCGGCATGGCTTGCATGCACGGACCGCACCAGGTGGCCCAGAAATCCAAAACCAGCGTTCGACCAGTTTGATCGGCGATGCGGAACGGTTCGCCATCCAAGGTTTTGAGTTTGAAGTCAGGAGCTTTCTGGCCAACCAGCGGGGATCGTGTGCCCGCCATCGAATCGTCGCCACCGCCCGAGTCACCGATGATGGGTTCGGGAGCATTCACCAGTTGCCAAATCGCGTGCGGATCATCGGGGTTATCGAGATCGTCGCGTTTGCCGAGATACAGTTCCTCGCAGTTCGCAAGTGGCAGACGAATCGGGCCGAGGAAAAAGTTTTCGCCAATCATCGTTTGATTGATAACGCTCTCGGGAACCAATGACAATCGATTGCCATCGAGAAGCTTGCCTTGCACCGTCAATTTGTCCGAATCGACGTCTGCTTTCTTGTTTCCAAGTTCTTCGTCTGCCTCCTCGCCGGTTGCTTTGGTTGACTCATCCGTGTCGATCGGCGGTTTCAACCAGATGATCTTTGAGATGACTTTTCGAGGGATCGTGATGGTTTCTAGACGTGATTCGACCTCGGCGTTTTCTTTGGTGAGTGACACCAGTCGACAACGCATCATGTCGCCATTGTCAGCGATCAAGAGGTGGGTTGGTGGGCTGTTTTTTCGATTGCGAGGAACGGTGAGCAAACGTTCGCGTTCTTGCGTGTCGATGACCGGTTCGCTCCCGATCGAACTCAGATGAATCGCACGGATCTGTTCTCTCGGTAGCTTTGTTTTCTGAGTCATCCCGGATTCAAAGGTGACTTCATTTTCGTCAATGGAAATCACTCTGCCCGGGATGACTTCGCCGGTTTTCAGATAGATTGGTCTTCCCGCAATCGCCTTCGCGTTCTCTTTAGGGTCGAAGACTTTGCTGAACACGTTCCAGATGCCAGGCTTTTTTGCTTGCTGGACGGGTGCGCGTCGGACGGCGGCGCGTTGCAGATTGTTTTGCTTTTGGGCTGCCTGTCGAATCTTTTGCAGCCTCTCGATGCGAAGTTCGGTCGCGGATTTGGTGGTTTCCACTTTGGGACGCAGTGTCAGTTTTCCTTCGATGTTGGGACGCATGACAACTGGTGCTGCGCCCGATGTTTCGAACCGGAGTGCCGTTGGCTGACTGTCCGGTTCAGCATCGAGCAAACGCCCGTGAAGCCGTGTGCCGTCCAGTTCCAATCGCATCAGTCCCCGTTGCGACGGCACCAACGGTTGCGATGACTGGAAGTCGATCGTGTCGATGCTAGAAGTTGGGATCGCAACTTTGGTTTGTGTCGCCGCTGCAACGACATGCAAGGACTGATCGTCGATTCGTTCCAAACGGCCACTCAGACGCATCCCATCAAAGGTTCTGATTTGCAACTGATCGATGGTGGATAGCTCTTCGGGAGGATTTTTCGAGGCGGCGTGGAGGAAGTCCATGACCATGATTTGGTCGGCTGCGACGAGACGTTCTTCTTCGCCAACTGAAAACAGCCATTGGTCTTCTTTGATCCCCATCCAGCTTCCTTGAAACGACTCACCGTCGCTCAGGTGCACCGAAACGCCGACGCCGGATTCGTCGGGCGTTTCGTCTGACGTCTGGGATGCTTTGGTGGGCGTCCCTGGCTTGGAGGAGAGATCCGTCGCGTGTAGGACTTGCAAGGAACGAATCCGCAGGACGCCGTCGATGTTGCGAAAGTAGATGCCGGTTTGAGCGACGCGTGGCGTTTTGATTGGCAGTGTGTACTGCGTCAGTGTTTCGCCACGCATCGACTCGATCATCACGCGTCGTTTGACCTGATCGATCTTGAGGGTCACCTGCAGTCGATTGCCAAGGTCTTTGAGTTTCGCGATGGATTCGACACCAGCCAGCGAACCGTCTTCCCAAACGGCAACGATGTCATCATCCCAAACCTCAATGTGAAACGCGTCGGCCCAAGTGTGTTCCGCCGAATCAGGATCGACACCAACTGCGATCACAAAGTTGGGTTTTCCTTCCCAAGCGATGTCCAATTCGATGCTGGCCAATTTCGGGAGTTGCAAATCTCGGAAAATGGTGGCCATCGCGGCGCTGGTTTCGAGCGTGCCCGTCGAATCGGTCCAGCTCTCAAACTGACCGTTCGATTCCCAGTCATCACGTGGGCCGGGACCTTGGAAGACAACGGCGCGACTGTCATCCCAGCGAAAGATCTGGCGAACCATGGCGAGCGGAAGTTTCGACGTTTCTCCGCCGGCGAGTGAAACCGTCAACGGATCGCCCATTTTGACGATGTTGCCGAACAGGCGGTCGCCGTTGAGCAGTTCCAGTGCGAACTGCCCTTGGGTGGCGTTGATTTCCGATGGCGGTGGAAAAGTGGCCGAGGCCAAGGAACCAAACGGAAACGAAAACGGTGTTGCGAATTCAGCGTTTTGCCAATTCACGATGGCCGGGGTTTCTTCCTCGCTGATCCGCGACGCCGCGAAATGGCCTTGCACATGGTCGCCATTGTTCAGCCTCAGGATTCCTGAGAAATCATTCGCGAACAATGGAGGGGGGCACAACGCCCGGTTCAGGAAACCAAAGACGCCCACTAGCAAGATCAGGGACACCCTCGCCGCGGTGGAAGTCCTTCGGTGCCTTGGGGAGAGACGGTCCGCTTCGGGCCGGGGAGTGCGATTGCTGAGTTCAGGCTCGACCCTCCCCTCGCTTCGCTCGACCCTCCCAGCGGGAGGGTGAAGGGTGAAGGCGCCGATGTTTGCAAGGTCTGAACACCGGATGAGCTTGGCGAATGGTCGTTTCATGCGATCGTGATTTTCCAAAATTTTCATCGTTCGTAGATCGGCAGGAAACGGAAGTTGAGCGCCATCGCTAGCAGTGACAAAGAGGTTTCAACGGTGGGGCCAAAGTTGCCTGAAAAGCTGCCGTCCTCGTTTTGGCTGGCCTTGAGCTGACGGATCAAATCCTTGTTCCATTTTTCCCAGGCGTCGACATCGCCCTGGAACAACGCTTGGGCTTGGTAGTAGTTTCCGTAGCTCTTGTAGGAACCGCCGGAAGTATCCATCTGATTGGTCAGTGCGGTGAGGGTGGCTTTGAATTCGGGCATGTCTTTTCGACGCGACACGGCATAGACCAAACAGCCAATTGAAATTCGAGGCGTTGAATTGTCGAACCCTCCCAGTCCGGCGTAGGCGACTTGTCCGGACGAGCTGGTCATGGATTTGAAGTAAGCCACGCCGCGATCGATCGCTTCGTCGGGGACTTTAACGCCAGCATTCCGAGCCGCCAGCAATCCGACCATGACAGCGCCACTGACGGAGGTGTCGGCGTCTTTGGCATCGGCGCCATATCGCCAGCCTCCGTAAGAGTTCTTCTTCTGTGAGGTCACTGCTCCTCGAACGGCGAGTTCCAAGGCTTCACCCAATGACCGGTCCAACTTCTTGCCGCCGGTGGTGAGCAGGCGTTCGTTGACCACACCGTAGGCTTCCGCGAGAGCCAAGGTCGCGAAACCGTGGTTGTACATGCTGGCGTGACCGCCGGGACCGCTGTTGCCACCCAGGATGCCCGAGTTGGGATCTTGCGAGTTGACGATGCTGATCAAGCCGCGGCGAATGTTGCTGCTGTAGATGCCGTAGTTGGGGTCTTCCCCCGAAGCCAGGAACGTCATCACGGCCATGCCGGTCACGCCAGGCCCACCGTAAGAACCTTCGGACCAATTGCCCGATTCGCTTTGAGATTTCGCGAGATACTGAATGCCCTTTTCGTATATCTCACGCACGTCACGCGGCACCACATCGCCGAGTTGTGCCGTTGGGAATTGGGCGCTGGCCTGCGGTGAAAACAGCGTTCCGATCGCAAACGCAATCAGCAAGATTGAAGATGTCTTCGCTCTTCTATTTTTCACTGAATCAGTCCTTCTTTTTTGAGCCTTGGCAGAGCTCCCTGGGCGTTTTTTGCAAGATTCTCAATGACTTTTGTTTGCTCACGGTCAAGAATGGACGTGGCTTCCTCCTCTTGCGATTCAGCGATCCATTTAATGAAAACAGTTTGATAAAAGCTGACATGAAGTTTTCCTGAGGGTGTTTTCTGGATCTGTTCGATCCTCTTTTTTAAGTGACCCTGCAGTTGACGCTGCTGCTTCGCCGTCAACGCCATGCTGCGCCCAAGGGTGGCAAGAAATAAATTGGCCTGGGCGCTGAACAGAGCTCGGAATTGTTCGATCTCTCGTTCTTCCAGCTCCGTTGCTTGCTCTTCGGTCATCACGTAGCGGGTGACTTTCTGAACAAGTGACCCATCACCGAAGATTCCTTGAGTGAGTTCTTGCTGAAGCGGGGAGGCCAGTTGGTAAGCTTCGTTGATGTTTCGATTGTCGTTGTCCTGTTCCATGTTGAGGAACGTCTCACGAGCTTTATTCACACGATCAAAGAACCGCTTGATGTCACCATGTCCGGCCAGACGCAGGGCGTCTTTTTGACCTTCCGTCAATGGAGTGGATTGTTCGATGCGGACGAACCGGAGTTCGATCTCTTTTTTCAGAGCCGAGCGACACCGAGCTTCATCTCGGCCATGCCGTTGGAAGATCCAACTGTCAAACTGAGCCAGGTCGATCTGGTTCTGGGCGACGCACTGATTGGGGGCCATTCCTCCAAGTGTTCCAAGTAGAATGGCGATGAATAAAGCGACCCATCCGAACGGTTTCATGGCAGCCACTCCTTCACCAAAAAACGCTCTGAGTTTTGACCGATCATGACGCCCATGCTGACCTGTTGCAGGGAAGACCACGCTGCCTGTTGGTCGGTTGTTAAGACTTTTCGCAGCAAGTTGCTTGGGATGATCGGCAGAAAGTTTGGGTTGTTGACATAGTTGTTGATCCACTCGACGTCGAGTTCAGTCCAATCGTCGAGGAAAGCGGTTCGAAGCTTCCGTTGCTGGACTTTGGTGAGAATCAATTTCGAGTTCAACAAGGCGACGAGGTAGTCTGCGGCTGCCTCACTTTCGATGCGGTCTCGTTGCGATGATTCTTGTTTGTACTTTTGAAACTGCTTTTCGGTTACGAGCAATGGAAGGAAGTCCATGGTGTCTTTCCGAACTCGACGGATTGGATTCGACTTCAGGGTTTCACCGTTCACTCCGTGGAAGCGCAAACGTGGGCTCTGAGCCATGTTTTGCAGCCTCAGATCTCCCATCTCGTTGAATGCTTCTTGTGCCGATTCGATGATGGCTTTCATCTGTTCGTCGGTCGGCTCGCAAACCCGATGAACGAATGACAGTTCCGCGTTCACTAGCGGGCGAAGACACTCGATCGGTTTGGGGTTCTTTTCGACCGCTTTCAGTTGGCCTCCCGCGAATCGATTGAGTGCATTGAAATCCTGGACCGCCTGCACTCTTCGTTCCTGCGATGAGACCGGGCGACCCATCAACGTAAGCAGACCAAACAACAGAAAGATCCCGCAGCGGATGACCATCAGGTTCCTCCCAATCGGCTGAAGTATTGATCCAGTCCGCGGCGGAATTCTTCGGGGAGTTCCGCGCCGGTCTCGCCGGTCGATTGGGTGACGTTTTTGTTCTCACGCACCTCCTTTTCGTTCTTGCTTTTTCCAAGCAATGCCAAAGCGGAATCAGCACTGTTGCCACCGCCTGATCCGCCACCCGGTGAACTGCCGCCGCCTCCGCCGCCTTTGGGATTGATGCGTTTGGATCGCAGGATCAACTCAATCGCTTCGGTCTCGGCTGCGATGGCTTGCGAGCCCGTGTTGGGTTGCTTCAAGATCGAAGTCGCGTCGGTCATCACAGCATCGACTTGCGCCAGCATCTTGAGCTCTTTCCCGAAGTGCTTGCTCGCGTCCGGCAATTCGCGGATGCGTTCAATCACGTCCACAACGCGTTCGTTGATCTCCGTTTGAGTCTTGGCCAGCGTCTCGGCCGTGGCCTTGTGGTCTTTGGCGTCAACGGCCGCTTTGGCTTGTTCGGCCACGCGAGTTTCGTCACGCAGGTTGACTTCGGATTCCAGGATTTGCATCACGTCGCGAACGATCGATGGCGGCAGACTTTCCGGCGACTTGCCGCCGGGGCAACTGCCGTTGCAAGCGGGATCGACCAGATTTTCAGCCCAACGATCCAGCGAGTCCGACCAGAACTCACACTGTGCGACGGACATGCCTTGTTGGTCTTTGATTGCCGCGGAAAGTTGTCGCAGTCCACCGATCACATCACTGGATTTCATCTCGTCCAAGGTGACTTTGAACTGAGCGAAGCGTCGTCGTTCAAAGTAGGCCTCCATGTCGTCCATGATGTAGGAGATCTGTTCGGTGCTTTCATCCTCGGCGGTTTGAAGTTCCGTGAAGACCTCCTTGACTTCGTCGTCGATGCGCGGGGCACTTTGTCCGAACGCGGGTTCGAGGTGATTGGTCAGTTGCTTGGCGACCAAGTTCTGTTTGCGAGAGGCAGCCTTCAGTCGTTTGACCAACGTGCTGCCTTCTAGGTTTGCCAAGATCAGATTCAGTTCGTCAGCGATTTTGTCGAATTCGTCGAGCAGTTCCTTTTGCTCGGTGATCGCTTGGGCCATCTTCAGCGGCTCATCCTTCTTCGGTTTGTCATCCGAAGGTTGGCTCTTGCCCATCACGGTGGTCGTTGGCAAACGCAGCGCAGGGTTGCTGGGTTTCTTTGGTCCGCCGGGCGAACCTTTGCCTTCGTCGGGTGAGTTGGCGGAGGATTCCATGTCGACCAACTGCGGTGCCGCACGTGGTTTGGGGCCAGGGTGCTTGGACATTTCAGATCCGGGGCCCGGGCCGCCCGCACGGCTTTGACCGGCTTTGGGGCCGCCGGGACTTTTGGGGCCAGGTTTGGATGCAATCTTGGGTGCTTCCTGTGCCGCGTCGTCCAGCAGATTCGCGACGCTGGGCATCCGATTGTCGGAGAGGTCCTGAAGGACTTGCAGCATCTCCGCCCAACTCTCCAGGTGGCCAACTCCGATTTCGGGGTTCTTGGATGCCGCCAAAACCAATTGGTCGCCCATCTGTCCGAGCCGTTCCAATCGACGACCGTTGGACCGTTCCGCGGCGGCTTGGCGTTCGATGTCGCGTTGGTGCTGATCCATTTCCACTTCGTCGGCGGACAACGCTCGAAGTTGCTTGTTCTTCTCGTGGAGTTGTCGTTCCCGGTCGCGAACATCGAGGGCTTGCCGGTGCCATTTGCTCAATTGTTCGGTCATCCAGATCGCATGTTGGTCCGGGGTAAGGACGTACAACAAAAACGGAGGTGACAACACACGAGCACGCTCGGGCAGGTAATCCTCCGCCCAAACTTGCAGTTCGATTGGTTGAGCGGGAATCCCCAGCGACTTGGCCGAGAACGTTCCCATCGCTTCCAAACTGCTGGCCGATGGGTCGCCTGCCGCGAGAGCTCGTTCGCCTTCGGCCGGTTCTTCGACTGCTCCGACGTCCATGCCTTTCCACTGGATGCCAACGCGGCGGATGCCGAAGTCGTCGTTGGCACGGACCTGGAAGGTCAAGGTTTCTGAATCCAACACGACCGCTTGGCGTTCCAGACCATCGCAGATCAGCGTGGGGGCCTCGTCGTCAATCGCTTCGATCGACAACGTGAACGGTTCGCGTCCCGTCAGACCCATCTGGTCACGCCATTGGAACTGCAGCGTTTCCGTTTCGACGGCTTGCACGGGATCACTGGCCAATTGCGGTCCATCGACCGGACGCGATTGTTCGTTGACTTTGCCGTCGGCCAATTCGCGATTGGCGATCGCGGTCACAACAGCTTGGCTTCCGCGAACGACGGTCAAAGAGCCGCCTCGCGTGTCGATTTGTTTGGGTTCGGGTTGGCCGAGGTATTCGGGCAAGTTCACGTCCGCGACAATCTTGGAAAGCTCGGGACGCAAAGTGGGTTTCAGCTTCACCGACTGCTTCACGTCGCCAACGGTGAGCGACATTGGATGTTCGCTGAGTTGAGGCGGCACCGCAAAGGCGTACTGCCCGTCGCGGAGGGTGGCTTGGATTGGTTTTTGTTGACCGATGTGCAGTTCGGCGGACTCAGGTTGCCAGCGTGAATCCTCACTCAATGCAACCGGCAGGACCACGGGTTCGCCGTGTGGGATGTAGACGTCGTTTGCCAACGCGTCGATTCGGGTGAACGTGTACCGTGGCGTGGAACCCCAAGGTGCCAACAACCGAGTCATCGCGTTGCCCGTTGCGGCGGGGTAGGTCACCGCCAAGGCTCCAATGGCCAGCACCGTTGCGGCGGCCAAACCGGTCCAGGCTTTGTACCAGGAGTTCGGTGCCGCGCCGCGGAAGTCTTTGCCCGCCGCGTCGTCGGCGACTTGCGTCATCGCGGCTTGGCAAAGCTCGGGCGAGCGGGCTTGTTCGGACGCGTTGTGAGTCAGCTCGATCACGCCCAACAATCGGTCGCCGATCGAGGGCATCTTTTGGCTCAGCAATTTGGCCAGCGGCTCGAGGGCTTGGTGCTTGTAGACCCATTTGTAGATCGCCCAGGGCACGATGGTCACCAAAGCGAATCCGCCGATCCAGAGCAGGCCTCGCAGAATCGCCGGCGTGTCGGTGAAGCGGTCCATGCCGTAGACGAGCAGGAACGCCAGTCCGATCCCCGCGACCACGATCGCGACGGCTTCGGTCAGTTTGATTTGCCAAACTCGCCTCCGGTAAGCCAGCAATTGCTGCTTGAGCGAATCGGGAATGCGCAGATTTGTTTGCGCGGGTGAATGGTTGTCTGCAATCTTCATATCAATCCGACTCCCTTGCGACCGATCCAAAACAATGCCAACAGAGCGATGAATCCACCGACGATTGCCGGGTGACTCCAAAGTGCGATGCGACGAATCGAAGGCGGACGATCGGGCATGGCGGACAGCCACGCGATCACGTCTTCCACTCGATCGACGGTGAAGACTTGCCCATTGGTGACGCGAGCGATCTCTTGCATCACGTCGGGGCGAGCCGGTTTTCCAATTTGTTCCAAGGCGACTCCCTGAGCAAACACCGTGGTCTGCAATGAGTCACCGGTTTGTTTGCAAAACAAAGTCAACTTGTGTTCGCCGGGTTCTTCCGGTGTGAAGCGGCCTGCGAACGCACCCCAGGCTTCGCCCGAGGATTGCAATTGAATCGTTTGCGAACGACCCGACGGAGCCACAATTTGCAGCGTCACGTCACCACCGGAGAGCGGTTCGCCACTGGCTTCCATCACGTTTGCGTTGACGCTGACCGTTTGGCGGACTTGCGGTTGTTCGGGTGAGTAATACAGCCGCATCGTTTCGCCTTGGGCCATGTTCCGGCGATACGCCATCCAGCGAACAACTTGGCCCCAGAACCGATAGTGGTACAAATCCTCGACGCCTTTTCGCCAACGCCAAGCACCGTCGGTTCCCATGAACAGGACCTTGCCCGCTCCATACGTTCGCGTGACCAGCAGCGGCAGACGGCCGAATCGGTTGCTGACCTCTTGGTGAACGAGCAACGTTTCCGACCCCGGTTTCGCGGCCAGCACCGGGGCGTACCACTGGAAGCCAGGCAGGTTGCCCCAGACTTCCAGGTTGTCGTCGGCGGTGTCGGCGAGTTTGGTCAGCAAACTGCGACGACCCAGTTGTGTGAGTTCGAAGTGCTGTGCGGTGCGTGAACCCCAACCGCCCGGTTGGCCTTCGTCGAGCGTGACTGGCAACAGATCTTTCAGCGGTGTTTCCTGCAGGCTGAACTGGCGGCCTTCCCAACCGGGAATGAAGACGAGACCGCTGGCCTGTTGTTCGACCAAGCCGTGCAACCATTCGCATTGTTCGAGCGTCAGTTGATCGTCGTCCAAGCCCACGTCGCCGAGGAAGACGACGTCGTACTTCGATAGCTCTTCTTTGGTGTCCGGGAAGGTCGCGATGTAATCGGCGTTGCCTCCGCCGCGAGCGTCGAGGCCCGGGTGAAACAGCAAGCACGAAACCTCGACACCGGGGTCTCGCGACAAAGCGTTTCGTAGATACCGGTATTCCCAGCGAGGCACCGATTCGATCACGAGCACACGAAGTTTCTCTTCTCGGATGGAGATCGGTGCGGTGATCTCGTTGTTGTCATCGAGCAGCTCGTTGGGATGTTTGCTGATCGTCAGCGTCAGCGTTTCATCGCCGAGGTCTTCTGGTTCCCAATCGACCGAATCATTGGTGCGGCCCATCGCGGCGATGCGAATGTCCTTGGTGATCGTCTCGCCTTTCGAGGTGGTCATGGTGACCGTCGCGGCGTGGTCTCGCGGCAGCGAACTTTCGATCGAAAACGGGATCCGAACCTTCTTGCCGCCGATCGCAAACGTTGGCACATCGAAGCTGAGCAGTTCGACATCGGGCAAACGTTCTTCGCTGCCAACTGGAACGGTGAACACGGGAATGCCCATCGATCGCAGACGTCCCGCCGCACGCACGGGCGCGTCGCCTTGGTTCCAGTCACCGTCCGATGCCAGCACGACACCGAGCAAATGTTGATGCTTGCGAACCACGTCCAACAGTGGACTGGAAAGGTCGGTGCCTTTCTCTTCCGCGAACTCAGCGGTTTCACCAGGAGCGACTCCGGCGGGGTTGGAGATCGGATTGATGCGGTTGGGATTGTTCGGTTCTGGTTTGGTTTCGGCGAACGGTTCGATGACCACTTCGGCGCGTGACTCGAGTGACTTCCAAGCCTCCATTTGCGTCAGCGATGCGATTGCTTCTTCGCGGGTTTGAGGTTCGGACTGCACCACGTCCCGTGTTTGCATGCTGCCCGAATCGTCGTACAGCACCGCAACGACAGGTTTGTCATCAGGGACGTACTGTTCGACCCATTCGGGGCCGCCGAGCAAAATCGCGGCGACCACGACGACGATCAAACGCAACGCTTCCAGCAGCACGGTCGCTTTGCGGAAATGGTTTCGCCAGCACGCGAGGAAACCAAGCACGAGCGTGGCTGCGATGGCGATCACCGCGATGGCGATGGTCCACGGCGTCCAAGCAAACGAGAGCGAATGAGTTTCGATCATGCCGTGGCACCTCCGACGGATGGGGAGGCCGCTTGGGCGGATTGCCGCGGCAAACACAAGATGGCTTCACCGATCATGGCAATCAGCATCAGAATCAGAAACGCTCGCCAGACTTCGTCGACCAACGAATTGGATTCGCCCGCGGTTTGGTTGACGCGTTCCAACACCAAGCCTTGAAAGAGGTCATCGATCTGAGATTCTTTCAACGTGTCGGTGGCGTCCTCGCCTGCCGAGCGATTGATCGCGTTGTAGCGATCGCCGTCGGCGTAGACCCCTGCGGTGAAAGCATGTTCGGTGGACAGCGACTTGTCAGGGCCTTGCAGTCGTTTCCAGTTCGCCGCCAGTTCTGCATCAACGGTTCCGGCATCTAAGCGACCAGTGTTGGCGAGCGAAGCGGCACCGTCGACCAAGGCTCGCTGGATCATCACGTACAACACCACACCGTCGGACGAAAGAGTCGAATCCTTCGCGGCCGGGGTTGTCCCGCAGAAGTAAACTCCGCCGCGAGGCGTGGGGACTCGGACCAAGACGGGTTCGTCGTTGGACAACTTCGCTAGCGGAGTCGTTTCGCCAGAGAGTGCCGCGAGGCGATGTACTTTCAGCTTTCCAACCGGCAGGGAGGCTCCCGCCAATGTCTTGCCCAGCAAATCCGCTTCGCCTCGCCATGTCGCGATGGATACGTCGTCTTTCAAATCCGTCCAAGGGGAATAGGACACGCCGAACAATTCCGCCTTTGGCTTCGGATTGTCGGGAGGAAAGAAGATCACTCGACCGCCGCGGTCCAAAAATGATTCCAAGCGTTTGCGAAGCTCGGCATTGGATGCGCCGACGGGCAGCGGGGCTTGCCAAAGCAAGAGTGCGGTTTCATCCCAGGCGATCGATGGAACTTCGGCGGGCAGGAGGACCTCCGCGGAAGCGTCGATGTTTGGGTCGGGAGTGATCTCCGCCGCCAATCGCAGCACGTTGGCAACGTCTTCGTTCGAAGACACGACCACCGTTTTTCGCGGCGGTGGCTGGTCGAAGACAAAGTAGTACGTGTTGTCAGCGTTGTTGCCATCAGCAGGCAAAGACACGTGCCCGAGTCCCCGTTCCTGTTCGCGATCCAAGGGGACTCGCAAGTCAGTGAATTCGCCTGAACCAGAATCAAGTGGCAGCTCGACGATCGATTCGGCTCCATCGAGATCCATGCGGATGGATGTGTTTGCCGGTGTGTTCGATGTGTCGCCGTCTTCAGAATCGCTTTGAAGTTTGCCCGACAGCGTCAACACTCGCTCGTCGCCTTCGGTTCGCAGTGCAATGTCGTCGATGCGAATCGATCGGTTGGGCTGGTCAGTTCCCGCGACGGTCAGCAATCGGAAACGAACTCGGCGTCCGAATTGGGCCAGTGCTTCGCGAAGCGTGGGCCAACGCCCGTCTCGCGATTGCCAATCATGCTCACGAGCGTCGGAGCAAATCCAAACGTCGGTTTGACCCATCGAGTTGGCTTGGATGGTGTCCAGTGCCGCCAACATCATCGCCGGGATGTCCGCCGATGCATCGGAAGGTCCGGTCTGCGGGAGATCCAGTAATTCCTCGGGCGACGCCAGTTCTCGAGCAGGAGAAGAGTCCGATGCCGTGACCGTGTTGCTGTCGATCAGCAGGACTCGGCCGGCACCGAGTGTTTGCAGTGTTTCCGCAATTTGAGCGACGCCGGCTTCCAGTTTGGTTCGCGAATCGCCCGCTGCGTTGGCGTTCATCGAAGGCGAACGATCGAGCAACACAATCGTGTTCGCGGACGAACCTCCCGAGAGCGAGCCAACCAGTCCGCCACCAAGCGAACCGCTGGCGAGTGGTCGTCCGATGGCGATGATCAAGGCCAACAGCACCAGCGTTCGTAAAGCCAGGATGGCCCACTGTCGAATTCGAGCGTAACCGCGATTCATCCGGTTCGCGGCCAGCAGGAACATCATCGCCGCCCACTGCGTCGTTTGATAACGACGCTGGTTGATCAAGTGAATGATGATCGGCAGCAGGGCGATCGGCAGAGCGAACAGCATCCAGGGTTGAAGAAAGCTCATCGTCCCCCCTTTGCCATCGCGCGTCGGGTCAAGAAGTTCGTCAGCACTTCGGGGTACGGTTGATCGATACTGACTCGGTGATAGTCGACACCCGAGGACACCACGATTCGTTGCAGTTGATCCAGGTAGTCTTTCAAGGCATCGTGATACCGATCTGCGATCTCACTGGGTTCGGCAAAGATGGCGGTGCCGCCTTCCATGTCGAGGAAGCGAGTCGGCCGCGAAAATTCGAAGTTCAGTTCCATCGGATCGAGCAGATGGAACAGCGACAAATCGTGTTTGCGAAATCGCAAGTGTTCGAAGCAGCTTCGCAGTTGATTGGGATCAACGAAGAAGTCCGAAATCACGATCACCATCGCAGCTTGGCGAGTCGTTTCGGCGAGTTCATGCAAGACGTCGACCAGATGGGTTTCGCCTTGGCCGCGAGTTTCTTCGAGGGCATCGAAGATGGTCTTGAGGTGAGCCGGGTTGCGTCGAGGTGGCAAGTGACCGGTGATGCCATTGCTGACGCACGACAGCCCGACGGCATCGCCTTGTTGCACGGCCAAGTAACCGATCGCGGCGGCGATGCGACGGGCATACTGCAATTTGTTGAGTTCGCCGGAGCCGTATTCCATCGAACCGCTGGTGTCCAAAACCAGTTGCAAACGCAGGTTCGTGTCGGCTTCGAATTCTTTGACGTAGTAGCGATCGCTGCGACCGTGTGCTCGCCAGTCCAATCGTCTCAGGTCATCGCCGGGAACGTACTTTCGGTACTCAGCAAACTCCACGCTCGCGCCCCGCATGGGGCTGGTGTGCCGACCGGAAACATTGCCTCGCATTGGCCGGCGCGCAAACAAAGGCAACCCCGACAAGCCTGCCAAGACCTTCGGTTCCAAAAATTCGCGAGGAGTGTGTTGTTCGGACAAGGGGAGTTGGGAGTTGGGAGTTGGGAGTTGGGAGTTGGGAGTTGGGAGTTGGGTGTTGGGAGTTGGGTGTTGGGAGTTGGGTGTTGGGTGTTGGGTGTTGGGTGTTGGGTGTTGGGTGTTGGGTGTTGGGTGGCTAGGAGCTAGGGGCTAGGAGCTAGGAGCTAGGAGCTAGGAGCTAGGAGCTAGGAGCTAGGAGCTAGTTTCCGAAGGAGCGAAGCGACGCGATGTCCCCTCTCCACCGGCTTCCGGGGGAGAGGGCTAGGGTGAGGGGGATCTCAAAACACAATCACTAGTGACCTTTCCATTCCTCTCCCATAGCCCGCAATATCGCCACACCAACCGCCTCGGTGTTTCCAAGACATCCGCGTTGCAAAATCGCACGACGATCCATCCTGCGCGGTTCAATTGAGCAGTTCGGCTCATGTCTTGTTGCTCTTGATGTTCGTGGTAGTCGCCGTCGAGTTCAACGATCAATCGTTTCTCGACACAGGCAAAGTCGGCGATGAAAGGTGGGATGGGCAATTGCCGTCGAAACTTGTTTCCGTTGAGTTGACGATTGCGGAGGAGTGTCCAGACGAGTGATTCGGCTTTGGTTTGGTTGGTGCGGAGCTTGCGAGCGTTTTGTGTTAGTTGAGGTGGTTGGCGGATTGGCATGGTTTGCTCTGTTTGGTGGATTCCCCCTCACCCTTGCCCTCTCCCCCGGAAGCCGGGGGAGAGGGGACAACGCGTCGCTGACGCTCCTTTGCTAACAGCTAACAGCTAGTAGCTAGTGACTCTCACTCCTCTTCCAGCAACCTTGCGACGATGTCTCGGGCGGTCATGCCTTCGGCTTGGGCGGCGAAGGTGGTGATCAGTCGGTGTGTCAGCACGGGCAGTGCCACTGCTCGGACGTCTTCGGTGCGGACCATGTAGGAACCTTCCAGTGCGGCTCGTGACTTGGCGCCCAAGATCAAATCCTGAACGGCTCGTGGGCCAGCACCCCAGGACACCAACGGCAGCAACCATGACGGAGCGGTTCCGCCGGCCGGTCGAGTCTTGCGGACCAACTGGGCGGCTTCGGTGTAAATGTGATCTGGCACCGGGATCCGGCGGACGAGGTCTTGATTGGCGACGATGTTTTCTGCCGTCATCAAGTGCTGAAGTTCAGGCAACCGTCCGCCCGTCGTTGTACGAGCGATCGCGATCTCTTCTTCTTCGGATGGGTAGTCCAATTCGATCAACGCCATGAAGCGATCCAGTTGAGCTTCCGGCAACGGGTACGTGCCTTCTTGTTCGACTGGGTTTTGTGTCGCAAGCACCATGAAGGGTGGCGGCAGGTCAAAGCCTTTGCCGACAACGGTGATGCGTTGTTCCTGCATCGCTTCCAACATCGCCGCTTGGGTCTTGGGTGGGGCTCGGTTGATCTCATCGGCCAACACGATGTTTGCGAACACTGGCCCATGAGCGAACTGGAATTCGCGACGACCGTCGCCGTTGTCTTGCAGGATGTCGGTGCCGGTGATGTCCATGGGCATCAAGTCCGGTGTGAACTGGATGCGATTGAACTTCAGCGACATCGTTTCGGCGAGCTTGCTGACCAACAGAGTCTTGGCGAGTCCTGGAACTCCCATCAGCAATGCATGTCGTCGTGCAAACAAACACACCAACAACAAGTCAACTGTTTCACGTTGGCCAACGATCACCCGAGCCAGTTCGTCTCGGAGTTGCTGAGTCAATCGCCCGAGACGGTCGACGGCTTGGACATCGTCATCGCTTAGCGATGGTTCCGTCACCGAGGAAGCAGATGAGTTATTGGACACCACCGATTGCGACATCTGTTATTTCCCGTCGTGAACATGGTTGAAGCCAGCGGGTTACTATAACCTCCTTCGGGGGACCGAAGCAAAGTTCTGGCGGCAAGTGATTCTTGATTAGACCAAGACGATCGGACAAAAACCGCCGCATACCAATGAGTTCGGTACACAATTTTTTTGCCACGAGGGAAACGATGATGCGGGACACTGATTGCGATCGGCGTGAAAGCCAGCAAGTAATGCGATTTAGGCGGTCGATGAAGTGGATGGGATTTCTAACGGCACTGGGAATTTCAGCGGTTCTGATTGCTGCCTGTGAAACACAGGCTCAAGACCAACTTCGGGCGGTGGTGCAGTCCGATTTGTTGGCGGAGTCGGGGCCCATCGAGAAGATTGGCGGGCGATATGTCCCCGATGATGCGATTGCGTTGTTAAGGATCACATCTGAATCTTTGTGGGACAATGAAATGTTCCAACTGTTCCCGACGGAAGTTTTCCGGGTGCAGGCACTGGAAACAGTGGGCTTTGATCCGATGGATGTCCGTGAGGTCCGGGCCTCGTTTGCGATTTCCCCGACGACCGGCCAGCCCGAATTTGGCGGCGTCGTGATGATGGATGGAAACGTTGATCAGGCGGTGTTGCTGGAGGCTCTGGATGCCAATCCTCAGCCGATGCAAATCGATGGCCGAACGGTGTACCAGGTGCAGCCTTCGCCTCCGCTCATTCTATGCCAGCTTGAGCAGAACGGTGCCGAGTCAGAAGTTTGGTACATCGGGACTTCTGAATATCTCGAACGTGTGGTTCAGGCGAAGGCGGAAGTGATCGAAGCTGAACGAGGCCCTCTGCCCAATCGCGTCGCGAAATTGCCGGCGCGAGATGGATTGTCTTTGGTGGTCGAAATGCAATCCATTCGTCCGATGGTCAGTGGGCTGGCGATGAATGCAGCCGGAAGTTTGCCGCCTCGGTTGCAGGTGCTCGGTCAGGTTCCTGGTTTGACCGATGCGGTGTTGTTGCATCTTGGGTTGGTCGACCAAAAGACATCAGTGGAATTGACCGTGGTGGCGATCGATGAATCGGCGGCCGAGCAAATCGAGTTAATCGTCAAAGACTCGCTGATTGAAGCGGAAGCGATGGCTGATGCTGCGATTCAAAATGAACTGAACGCGTCGGATATGTCACCGGCAATGCGGCAGGCAACGGAAGCGTATGCCGAGCGAATCACGGCCTTGGTGAAGGATGCGATCCAGCCAATTCGCGAAGGGACAGATCTGTCCATCGCAGTCGAGTCTGAAATGGGGATCGCGACCTCCGGCGTGTTGGTCGGATTGTTGTTGCCAGCCGTGCAAGCCGCCAGGGAAGCGGCTCGTCGAATGCAGTCATCCAACAACGTCAAGCAGATCATGTTGGCGATGCACAACCATCACTCGGCTTACAGAGAATTGCCTTTGTCTGCCATCGTGGATGACGACGGGAACCCATTGCTCAGTTGGCGAGTGGCTTTGTTGCCATTCATGGATGAACAGGAACTTTATAATCAGTTCAAATTGGATGAGCCTTGGGACAGTGACCATAATCTGCCATTGGCTCAGCAGATCCCTTCTGTCTATCAGCCGTTGAGGAAGCCCGTCGAACCAGGGCACACCATTTACCAGGCAGTTGTCGGTGATTCGATTGGACTCAAGCCAATGCAGCGAACTGGGTTCCGTGAATTCTTGGATGGCCTTTCGAACTCAGTCTTGATCTTGGAGACCAATGCGGATCAAGCTGTGCTGTGGACCAAACCAGAAGATCTAAACATCGATCTAGATAATCCACTGAAGGGACTGGGCAGTTCATGGCAAGGTGGATTCCATGTTGGCATGGGTGATGGTGCCGTGAAGTTCATCACTGAGGAGATCGACCCAGATCTTTTCCGGAAAATGCTGACGCGAGCGGGCCGCGAAGTGGTCGATATTCCGTAGAAGTTCATTCCTTCACGCACGGCCGATCAAGTCGCGGTTGGTACCTTGGTGTCCAGCTGCACGGGAGCCGGTCCTCCGCTGCAGCCACAACCAGTGCCGCATTGTTGCAATCGTTTTTCGATCTGCAGCGATGTCGGCGTGGTGGCCAATCCGCCCAAGGCGGTGCAGCGGTGTTCGCGGGGCATGCGTTCGGAAACTCGACGAGCCGCGTCAATGGTTTCGTCCAGTGGAATGACGGGATCAAATCCTGCCAGGCACATATTGGCACATGAGATTGCGTTGCTGGCCGCGATCACGTTTTTGCCCAAGCAGGGGACTTCGACACGGTTGGCAACGGGGTCGCAAATCAAGCCCAGCATGTTTTGCAGAGCCATCGATGCGGCGCCGGTCGCTTGCGTGGTCGTCCCGCCCGCCATCGTGACGAGGGCAGCCGCGGACATTGCAGCGGCTGAGCCACCTTCGGCTTGGCAACCGCCAACTTCCGCAGCAAAGCTCCACGCAGTCGCGATGAAGACTCCAATCAAGCCTGCCGCCAAAAATGCCTTGGCGATTTCTTCGTCGGACAGCGACAGCGATTCACCCATCGCCAGGCAAGTCGCGGGAAGGGCAGCGCAGGCTCCTGCTGTGGGAGCGGCGATGATGACACCCATTGAACTCTTCACTTCCATCATCGCGGTTGTGTAAAGCACGATTTGGTTCAGCGCACCCGCATCAAGCAGTTGCCCTGATTGCAGCTTGTCGCGAAAGCCGCCGGACTGATAACCGAGCACTCGGTCGGCGTATTCGGTTCCGTTGAGGCCGGACTCAATGCTGGTGCGAGCGATCTGGACGATCTCGATCATGCGGTCCAAAACTTCTCGCTCGGTCAGTCCGCCTCGCTGCATCTCATATTCAACCGCCCACTTCCAAAGTGGTTTGGAGTCGACGTCGGCTTGCGATGTCAGTGTGTTGCAATCTTGGAAGGGAATCTCAGCGTTGGGACGCGAGCGGATCGGCAGCACGGGTGCCAGGCGAACAATCGGCTCAGGGCTTTCCCAAGGAAGCGATCGTTGCAGCGTCGCGAATTCAAGGCGTTGGCTGGATTGAATCTGCAACATCACGTTTTGATCGGACGTCCTTACATGGACATGATCAGCCATCAACTCTTTCGCGAGCGATTCGCAATCCAAGGTTTGGATGGCTTCGTTCGAGGCGGGTTCTGCCAGGCGAACAAGGGTCTCGTCAAAGCCACCATCCATGGAGACATCAAAGTCGTCGATCGAGGTGACTTCGATCATGCCGCCGCCGGTGGAGATCGCAATCAGCGTGTGGGATTCTTGTTCGCCGCAAACGGTCAGGCGATAGGTGTTCGGGTGAGCGTCGCCATAGTTGCCGTATTCAAATTCGAATGCGATGCCATTGTCGATCAGATGCTGGCGCGAGTTTGGCAAGCGTTCGTCGTGGGCTTCCCAGCCGAGCAACCCGCCGAACAAGCCCATGTCGGACCCTTGGCTGGTGTGGGTCGCGGGAAGTGATCCCGATTCGTCGAACTGAATCAGCACATGTTGCAGGTCGCCGCCCACCAGGTCGCGGGCCAGGCGTCCAATTCGAAGAGCGGCGGCGCAGTGCGAACTGCTGGGGCCTCGCATGACTGGGCCAATGACGTCATTGAAGATGCTGACCGTCATGGGATCGCTCAACTGCAGCAAGAAAGGAAGAATTGGAAGCGATGACTCTGACTCAATTGACTTGCTGCGTCAAATTTATCGCGGTCCGACGGAATCGGATGGAAGCTTGTTTGCCCTAATGGATTGATTTGGGCGTTCAGGCTGGTCAGCGGGCTCGGAAGTCCATCGTACGGTCGTCCGGCTCAAACGTTTTGCGAAACGGAAGCGTTTGCCGAGTTAGAAAAACATCTGCTGGGTGAGTTTCCGGTTCTTCGAGGGGGAGATCTTCAGCGGCTGAGTGGCGAGATGGCGGTCAGCGCAGACCAAATGCAGGCGATCGCCAAGGCATTCGCGATGGGTTTGCATCACCACGTCAGGGCAATTGTTTTCGTCGGAAAGGTGAGCCAAGCATGCCCATTGCAGTTGGTCGCTGGCGTGAGAGATCACTTCCGCGGCTTCACGATTCGAGATGTGGCCGCCGGATCCTGAGATGCGATCGCGAAGGAAATCGGGGTAGGCGGATGCTGCCAACATGCTTTCGTCGTAGTTGCTTTCGATGAGCAACGCGTCGAGCGTGTTGACGCTGGCGAGCAAGTCGTCGAAGACGCAGCCCAGATCTGTCCACAATCCAAATCGAGAGCAACCGTTGTCGAGCGTGAATGCGGCGCCGTCGACACCGTCGTGCGGTGTGGGCATCGTTTCGATGGCCGTCTCGCCGACAGTGAACGTTTCGCCGGGGACGAAATGCTGGATGTCTTGGGCTGGACCGAGCGGAACGCGACGCTCGGTCGATCGCAAGGTTCGGCGACTGATGTGAATCGGCACTTTCAGCTTGCGGTTCAAAACGCCCAAGCAACCGATGTGGTCGCGGTGATCGTGCGAGATCACAATGGCGTCGATTTCCGATGCGTCACGCCCGGCATCTTTCAAGCGGGTTTGGACTTTACGGAAGCTGATTCCCGCATCGAAGAGTAAACACTCCGAGCCCGTGTCGACAAAGACACAGTTGCCGCTGCTTCCTGATTGCAAACACAGAACATCCATGCCGGCAATCGTAGCAGGTTCTCAAGCAACGTAGGAGCGCTGTTTGATAGCACGGCGGCCAAAATCAACCGGCCGTGTTCCTAACCAATCGTGGTCGGTTGTTGCCCGGCCTTGGATGGCGGAAAGAGCGACTCAGTCCTTGGACTTTGGCGTGGACTTCTTTGCCGTGCTGTCGCCTTTCTTGCCATCGCTTTTGGATTCCGACTTGGGTTTGTCGGCGTTCTGACCTTTCTTGTAGCTCTCGCTTCGGTAGTCGGTTTGATAGAAACCGCTGCCTTTGAACACAATCGCAGCCCCGGTTCCAAACTGTCGTTGCAGTTTGTTCTTCTTGCATTCCGGGCACTTTTTCAGCACTTCGTCGTTGATGCCTTGGAACACTTCCAACTCGTGACCACAAGCTTCACACAAATAATCGTAAGTCGGCATAGGAAAGGATTGAAAGAAAAAGGGTGAAAGTGGAAAACGGAAACGGAGCAGATTCGTTCAGTGACAATGCGAGCGGGTCACGCGGATCCGTCACCGGTGCTGACGACGACCTGAGCCGGACGCACAACTCGGTCGTGCATTTGAAA
Source organism: Rhodopirellula bahusiensis (assembly GCF_002727185.1). Taxonomy (NCBI): domain Bacteria; kingdom Pseudomonadati; phylum Planctomycetota; class Planctomycetia; order Pirellulales; family Pirellulaceae; genus Rhodopirellula; species Rhodopirellula bahusiensis. The sequence goes on along the minus strand of NZ_NIZW01000001.1, from coordinate 538,581 downwards.
CCCAGGTGTTGCGACGTGAGCCACCATGCCCGATGCGATTTCGGGATGAGGCATCTGTGAGATGGCTTCGTGGAAATTCGGGTCGAACAGTTCGCCTTCCGCAGGGATCTCTTTGATCGCGTGTTTGGCCAACACGTCGTCAAGCTGTTTGCAGACCATCGACACGCCTTCGGTCAGTCCGGCCGCGGATTCGCCGTTGCCAGCGGAGTTGGCTGCATCGATCGCTCGCAGCAAGTTGTCTCGGACTTGTAGGATGTCGGTGACCAGAGGCATGCCGGCAAACTTCAGTTGATCTTCCGTGTCGCGGCGCAAGCGTTTGCGGAAGTTCTCCGCTTCGGCTTGGGCTTGCAGAACGCGTTTGCTGGCGTCTTCCACTTCGCCTCGCAGACGGATCATTTCTTCGTCGCGAGTTTCCTCACCGGCTTCCGCGAATGCTTCGTCGTTGGCTGCGGTTTCGTTTTCAAGCGAAGCGTCGACTTGTGAATCGAGCTGTTCGTCTTCGGATTGAAGTTCTTCGTTGGGTTGTTCGTTCATGAGTCTTTCTCCGTGTCGGTTGAGCCGGTGTTGGCATCTTCCGGTTCGGGGTCAAAAAAGTGACGAAGTTTGTCGAGAAACGATGTGCGTTCGGGAAGCACCGAATCGTGATCGAGATCGGCTAATTCGCGAAGCAATTTTTGTTGTTTGTCGTTGAGCTTTTTCGGGACTTCGATGAAGACCTGAACCAACAGGTCTCCCGTTCTTCCGCTGCGAGGGTCAACGATTCCTTGACCGCGAACGGTGAAGACGTGCCCGGTTGGGGTGCCGGCGGGAACGGTCAGTTCATGCGGTCCGTCGAGGGTCGGCACATTGATTTCAGCACCGAGAGCAGCCTGGGCGTACGAGATGGGCATCTGCAAAATCAGATGCTGGCCTTCGCGTTTGAACAGGTTGTGTTCTTTGACGGAGATGAAGCAGTAACAGTCGCCGTTGGGGCCGCCATCGGGGCTCGGTTCGCCTTCGCCTTGCAAGCGGACTCGCATGCCATCGTCGACCCCGGCGGGGATCTCGACGTTCATCTCAGCTTTTTCGTTCTGCGTTCCCGTGCCACGGCATTTGCCACACGGTTCGCCGATTTGCTTGCCCGCACCTTTGCAGGTTGGGCAGGTCGTTTGGACACGCAGGATGCCCGCGGACTGGATGACTTGTCCCTGCCCGCCGCACATGGTGCAGGTGACTGGTTCGCTGCCCGCGGCGGCGCCGGTGCCGTCACAGGTGTCGCAGGAAACGCGACGTCGGAAGACGATGTCCTTGTGGCATCCGCGAGCGGCTTCTTCGAGCGAGAGCGTGACGTCACAGCGAACATCCGCGCCGCGTCGAACGCGTCGTCGTCCGCCACCGCCACGCCGGGAGCCTCCTCCGAAGAAGTCACCGAAGCCGCCGCCTCCAAAGAGGTCGCCGAATGCTTCGAAGATATCTTCGACGTCGCCGTATTGCTGCGTCGCACCTTCGACACCCGCATGACCGTATTGATCGTAGCGAGCTCGTTTATTCGCGTCGCTGAGGACTTCGTAGGCTTCGGTTGCTTCTTTGAATTTCGCCGTCGCGGAGTCGTCGTCCCGATTGCTGTCGGGATGATACTTGATGGCAAGTTTTCGATACGCGCGATCGACCTGCTGCTTCGTGGCCGTTCGTTCGACCTTCAGCACTTCGTAGTAGCAGGTTTGGGTGGCCATGAGAAATCAAACAGAAAAGTGTTCGTGGTCAGTGATTGCCTCGACGCCGTGTGGATCGTTGGCACAAATGCAGGACAACGATTCGGCGACGGAGGGTCATGAAAACGGGCCGCTCACCGAAGGCGAACGGCCCATTTAAAATTTGCAGTGTCGAAGGCTCAATCAATGATTCAGCCGTTCGACTCAAGCAGTTAGTGGAGGCGACTAGCGATCAGCTAACCATGCCTTCAACCGGACGTTTGTCCTTGTCTTCTTGCTCGAAGTTCGTGACCAAGGCTTCGGTCGTGAGCAACAAGCCTGCGATGCTGGCAGCGTTGGTCAATGCGGTGCGAACCACTTTGACGGGATCGATGACGCCTGCTTTGACCATGTCGGTGTATTCGCCCGTGTGAGCGTTGAAACCGATTTTAGGATTGTTCTTCTGCAGGACTTCATCCACCACGACGCTACCGTCGATGCCGCCGTTGTCGGCGATCTGACGCATGGGAGCGTCGAGAGCACCCAGGACAATGTCGACGCCGATTTTCTCGTCGCCCTTGGCCTTCTTCTTGGCTGCTTCGACTGCTTCGCGGCAGTGAACCAAAGCGACACCGCCACCGGGCAGAATGCCTTCTTCGACTGCAGCGCGAGTTGCGTGCAAAGCGTCTTCCAAGCGAGCCTTGGTTTGCTTCATTTCAGCTTCGGTTTCGGCACCGACACTGATGACAGCCACACCGCCGGCCAGTTTGGCCAAACGCTCTTGGAACTTTTCCTTGTCGTAATCGCTGTCCGTTTGCTCGATTTGAGCGCGGATTTGAGCGACACGCTTGTCGATGTCTTCGCGTTTGCCAGCACCTTCGACGATTGTCGTGTTCGACTTGTCGACGGTGACCTTCTTCGCGCGACCGAGGTGTTCCAGGGTAACGTTTTCGAGCTGCATGCCGAGGTCTTCGCTGATCAGCGTACCGCCGGTCAATGTGGCGATATCGCCGAGCATCGATTTGCGACGATCGCCAAAGCCAGGAGCCTTGACCGCACACACGTTGAGCGTGCCACGCAGTTTGTTGACCACCAACAACGTCAATGCTTCCGCGTCGACGTCTTCGGCGATGATCAACAATGGCTGACCGGTTTGAGCGGTCTTCTCGAGCAATGGCACGAGGTCGCGAATGTTGCTGACCTTCTTTTCGTACAGCAACACGAGTGCGTCTTCGAGGCTCGCTTCCATCGATCCGGAATCGGTGATGAAGTAAGGCGAAACGTAGCCTTTATCGAACTGCATCCCGTCGACGTATTCGACTTCGGTGGTGCGGCTCTTGCCTTCTTCGACGGTGATGACACCGTCTTTGCCGACTCGTTCCAAAGCGTCAGCGAGCAATTCGCCGATCACGTTGTCGTTGTTGGCCGAGATCGCACCGACGTGAGCGACTTCTTGTTTGCCGCTGACAGGGCGTCCCATTTCAACCAGTTGACCGCAAGCGGCTTCGACAGCCTTTTCGATCCCGCGACGGATCGCGGTTGGGTTGCTGCCGGCAACGATGTTTCGAAGGCCTTCTTTGAAGATGGCACGAGCGAGAACGGTTGCGGTGGTGGTTCCGTCGCCAGCCAAGTCGCTTGTCTTTTGAGCAACTTCGATGACGAGTTTGGCACCCATGTTCTCGAAGCGGTCTTCGAGTTCGATTTCCTTGGCGACGGTCACACCGTCTTTGGTCACGGTTGGACCACCGAAGGATTTATCGATGATCACATTCCGGCCTGTAGGACCCATCGTCGTTGCGACGGCCTTGGCCAGTTTTTCCACGCCGGCCAACATGCGGGCCCGAGCGTGATCGTCAAAAAGCAATTGTTTTGCCACGACTGAATTCCTCGTAGATGTTTTGGGGTGAAAGAACGAACCGGATCAGCCGATCTTGGCCAAAATGTCGCTTTCGCGAAGGATCTTCATTTCGTGTCCGTCGACTTCGATTTCGCTTCCGCCGTACTTGCCGTAGATCACGACGTCGCCGACCGAAACGCTGAGTTCACCGCGGTTGCCGCTATCGAGCAGCTTGCCAGGTCCAACAGCGACAACGGTGCCGCGTTGTGGCTTTTCTTTTGCCGAGTCGGGGAGCACGATGCCGCCAGCGGTGGTTTCTTCGGCTTCGCTGGGTTGAACCACGACGCGGTCATCGAGAGGACGCAGGTTGATTTTTTTAGCAGTGGCCATGAGTTGATTCCTGTGAGTTGAAAGTTGAGTTTGAATGTGGGGGTGGAAAAAGGATTGAAAGAGGGTCGCGGGCAGCGGCTTACATCATGCCGCCCATGCCACCCATGCCTCCCATTCCGCCCATGCCACCCATTCCCATGCCGCCCATGTCTGGCATTCCGCCACCCATGCCGTGATCGTGATGATCGCCACCGGCTGGTTCTTCTTCGACGGGGATTTCGGTGACCAAAGATTCGGTGGTCAACAACAAAGCGGCGACCGAAGCTGCGTTGGTCAGCGAGGTGCGAACCACTTTGGCAGGGTCGACGATGCCAGCTGCGACGAGGTCGCAGTACTTGTCAGCGTTGGCGTCGTAACCTTCGGTTTTGCCCTTCATTTGAAGCACGCGGTTGACGACCACGGCTCCGTCCAGGCCAGAGTTGTTGGCGATCGCACGCATTGGCTGGTCGAGCACGTTGCGGATGATTCGCACGCCGAGCTTTTGATCGCCTTCGGTTGCTTTTTCCAGTTTTTCAACCGCAGCACGGCAGCGAAGCAGTGCGGTTCCGCCACCGGGGACGATGCCTTCTTCGAGTGCAGCTTGGGTCGCGGCACGAGCGTCGTCGATGAGGGCTTTGCGTTCCTTCATCTCGGTTTCGGTTGCAGCACCCACGTTGATTTGAGCCACACCGCCGGCCAGTTTGGCCAAACGCTCTTGAAGCTTTTCGCGATCGTAGTCGCTGTCAGTTCCTTCGATTTCACGACGGATTTGAGCGACACGGCCTTCGATGTCAGCTTTCTTGCCAGCACCACCGACGATGGTGGTCGCTTCGCTGGTGATGCGAATTTGTTTGGCGCGACCGAGGTCGGAAACCTTGACGCTTTCCAGGTCGATGCCGAGGTCTTTGAAGATTGCCTTGCCGCCGGTCAGAGCAGCGATGTCGCCCAAGATGGCTTTGCGGCGATCGCCGTAGCCGGGAGCTTTGACGGCACACGCCGACAGGATGCCACGCATCTTGTTGACGACCAAAGTGGCGAGAGCTTCGCCTTCGGTGTCTTCGGCGATGATCAGCAATGGCTTCTTGGCTTTGCTGATGGCTTCCAGCAACGGAATCATCTTCTTGTTGTTGCTGATCTTTTCTTCGAACAACAGGATGTAGCAATCATCTAGTTCGACAGTGACTTCGTCTTGGTTGGTGACGAAGTGAGGCGACAGGAATCCGCGATCGAATTGCATGCCTTCAACAACGTCGACGTAAGTCTCGTTGCTGCGGCCTTCTTCAACGGTGATCACGCCGTTCTTGCCCACCTTGGTGAAGGCGTCTGCGAGGACGTCACCGATTTGTGGGTCGTTGTTGCCAGCGATCGTGGCAACTTGCTTGATGTCGCTCTTGCTCTTCTCGTTGATCGGGGTCGCCATTTTGGCGATTTGAGCGGTCGCGGTGTCGACGGCTTTTTGAATGCCACGCGACAATGCCATTGGGTCGGCTCCGGTCGCGACCATTTTCAGGCCTTCGCGGAAGATGGCTTCGCTGAGCACGGTGGCGGTGGTGGTGCCGTCACCGGCGACGTCATTGGTCTTGCTGGCGGCTTCTTTGACCAGTTGAGCACCGAGGTTTTCGAACGGATCGTCCAGTTCGATGTCCTCGGCAACGGTCACGCCGTCCTTGGTGACTTTGGGCGAGCCCCATCCTTTGTCCAAAACGGCGTTGCGGCCGCGAGGGCCAAGTGTGCTGCGGACGGCACGGGCCAGCTTGCTGACTCCGGCAAGCAATGGGCCGCGTGCGTCATCGTCGAAAACGATCTGCTTTGCCACGATGTAGTTCTCCTGAGGTGGTTTGGATCCGAAAGGCACGCTGGTGTTGGGCGTTTCGCAAAGGTGCGAGCCCAGGCGGCCACGGATTCGATGCCAAGAGGGAAAGAGACGGGGAATGTGTTCGGGTCGAACGAAGCGGTTCGGCCATTCGGGCACGAATGCGTTCGTTGGGGCTCGCAGGTAGCAATCGCCGTACCGCGAGTGGATGTTTTGTCGCAAGTGATGACGAGGTAGGCGTTTACGGGATTCGTAGGTTTGCCGGGGCCTCGTCAGCGGAACCGTTCCAGGGTCGCTGGTTGCCAACGTGGCAGGAGGCCTTTTCGAGCCGCGAAATCTCCATGTGTCCGGTCAGGATCTTTCCCAACCGGTGCAATCGTTTCGACCGGCAGCCGACGGCCCGAAATGCTTGCCAAGCGAAGAACTGCCGCTCAAGAATCATTGACCTTTTGGCTTTCAAAACCTTCACTTGCGGCAACTGCGCGTCGTTGCGTGGTGATCGAAGCGTTGTGTTCGTGTCTGTTCCGGTCCGCAATCTGCGGTGGCTACAGTCCGTCCTGCCCGAAATGATTCAAACCTGATTGGTTGTCCTGATGCGTTGGTGTCATCGCCGATATGTCCTGTCGTTTGCCGTCCTGAGCCAGTTTGTGGGCTCGTTCGCCACTCCTTCTGCCAGCGCCTGTTGTCTGACGGATTGGTTGTACGGCAAGCAACCCGCTTATGTAGCCGGCTACACGCCGGTCGTGGGTGCGCCGGTCACAACGATCACGACCACACCCGGCACAGCCATGGGGGCTCCCGCGATTGCGGCACCTCCGGGATACGCCGCCAACTACCCGGGCTACACCGCGGGTTACACGCCTCTGATGACCGCGGCGCCGAACTCGTCGGTTCTGCCGCTCAATCCATCCAGCATCTACACGCCATCGCAACCTTATTCGTTGCAGCGTCCGGCCTACGGTGCCGTTCCGTTGGACAACCCGTCGGTTTACACGGGATTGCCAACGACGAACTCACCAGTTGTCGCTGGCTACCGCGGAACCGTTTCCACCGGCAGCCCGTTCATGGGAACAGGCAACGTCTATCCAAACAGCAGTTACGCGACCAACGTCGCAGGTGTCCAGCCCGTCACGGCTTACCGTCCGGCAACGACCTACCCGACATCGAATGGCTATCGGACTCCGATCCGTAGCGGTTTGTCGCGGTTCTTCAATTCGTTGCTCGGCACCGGCTATCGCAGTTCGTATTACACGGCACCAATCACCTATTACCGACCCGCGACGACTTTGGATCCGGTCACCGGAACCACGGTCACGGTTCAGCGCGCTTGTGAATCGACGGTTCAGCAACTGCAGCGAACGCCCTACACAACATTCCAAGGTTTGGCATCGCAGCCAGCCATGGTGCCGTCCACCACGATTGATCCGTGCATGACCACGGTCGACTCGTGCGGTGTGGCAACATCGGTGGCTCCGGTGACCAGCCCCTACGGTGCATCGCCTTATGCTGCGTCGCCTTACACGCAATCGGCACCGGTTGATTCGTTTGCGGCCCAGCCAAGTTGGAGCGGTGGTCCTTCGGCGTCCTCGATCCCGAGTTCGATCGACCCGAGTGGCTACGGTGGAGTCGCGCAAACAAGCGACTTGCAACCCATGGCTCCGCCGGCATCCACTCCTTCGAACTTGCAACCATTCGACGCTCAGCAGCAAACGCTTTCGCCGCTGACAGGGTCGCCTTACGCCAGTGAACCACCATCTGAATCACAACCTTCGCCTTCGGATCAACCACCGACGACGCAGTACCGATACAGCATCGAACCACCAGCTCAATCGAACCGTCCGGCCGACGAGCCAGCCGAAACGGAAGACAGCTATCCCAACGATGTTTACGACAGCTATCGCTACCAACCTGAGTCGGAAGGGCAGGGCGGCAGCGAAGAAAGCAGCCAGAACTCGCTGGATGACTACCTTGGCCGAAGTCGGCAAGAAGTCCTGCGAGATCGTGAAGATCTGCGTCGATTGACATCGGGAAATGCTCCCGCCAATCCTTCCGCCGCACCTCGCGTGCGTCCGATCCCAGCACCGGAAGGTTATCGTCACGCGTTCGACGATCGAGGAGTACAAGCCGCCGCACCGGTTGCTCGTCCAAGCACCGCACCGGTTCGTTCCATCCCGTCACTGACACCGCCTGCCACATCGGAAACGGGCCAATTGCGAGCGCCTGATTTGTTGCCCGCTTTGCCGCCTCCACCAAGCACCAACAGCGGAGCTTATGAGCAAGCTCAATCGCGAATGGTTCCATCGGTGGAAGACGAAGGTCCGGTTCAGTGGGGCTACAAAGTCCGCGAAGCATCGCTGACAGAACGTCGGCCTTCGATGCCAGCCACGAAGGCTTTGTCCGAGCCAGTGGGTGACTACCAGCCGGTTCGTCAGCCGATGCAAGATCGATCGACTCGCGTGCAGAGCCTGCGACCTTCAACAGCGTCCAGCAATGCGGCGCAACGAGCTTCACAGCCCATCACGCCAAAGCCCGTCAAGCCAAAACCCGTCAAGCCACAGCCAACCAAGCACAAAGAGTCAGGTTGGCACGCACTGGATCGTTGATCGCCTTGGCCGGCGATTCACTCCGCTGAATCAAGCCGCACGATCGAGCTCTCTTCATCGAGCTCGATCTCTTCGTCTAGTTCGAAGTCATCGAAGTTCTGGGCACCCAACGTTGCCATCGCGAAATCGAAGTTGCCTTCGCCAAGGGTGTCGAGCATTCGGTTGTAGATTCGCGTTTGCCTCGCCATGTCGTCGAATGGGCCCGCGACATAAGTCGGTTTCCCTTCGAAGCCGAACGAGATTGCTTCTCCCACCGATGCGGGCTCGATGTGGTGCCACAACGGCGCGAACTTGTTGTAGTCCGGATGCGGCTGCAGACCGCATGATTCGGCGTAGGCGATCGCTGCTTCCACGACCCCGCGAGCAAACTCGGGCGGGCAAGGTTGCACCATCTGACGCGAACGCATGTCGGCGATCACGTCGTTGTATTCGGTTTGGGTTCGATAGTTGCCTGTCGCGTCTTTGACACCCATGCACCCCAGATCGATCAGGAAGAACGCGGCAGCAATTTGGCCACCCGGTGCGGTTCGCGAAAGCATCACGTGCCCGATCGCGGGGCTGGCTGGTTTTTGAACCAGCAGCTCAGGGCTGATCATGCAGTCCACGATCGATCCGGTGGCTGCCGCTCGCATTTTGCCTGCCATCGACGCCATCATCTGTTGCTGGCGGGCCAGCTCTTTCTTTTTTCGCTGTTCTTTGGCTTTCAGTTTGGCCAGCTTCTTTTGCTTTTGTTGTTCCGACTTCGCCATCGTTGATCCTCCGTGTTTGTGCCGAATTCATCGCTCGTTCGAGCGAGAAGCTCAGTCTAGCGAACTTGGCTCCCGCGACGAGAGACCTGTTTTGCCTGATTGGACTAACTTTCCCAGCTCGCCAGTTGGTTCGCCCATTGGTTCAGCCGCGGGCGGTGCTTCTCGATCATCGCCAGCCCGGTCAGCAGAAGCAGCCCGGTTGTGATTCCAAACGCCCACCACGGCCAAACGGCATCGATCGCTTGAGTCGAATGCCAGACCATGCTGGTCACACCGAGGAACACAAAGATGGTGCCCAAGTAGAGGAAGGGTTTGACTCGCAGAACGACGCCGAGTGCCATCCCGGCCAACGCAAGCAGCACCAGGATCACTGGTCCCCACAGCGAGCGGCCGATTTCTGACAGCAGCATGTCAGCCGTGCTGCTGAGGTAAATCATCAAGGTGCACGCGTAACGAATCGCCGATCCCATGGCCGGGTCCAAACGATCGCGTTGCAAGTGAGCGATTAACAACACACAAACCGCCGGCGGAATCAGCCAGGCTTGCGGGTGCGTGATGAAGTCCCAACCGGGCACCTGAGTCAGCGTCACCCACAGCGCGGCATTGGCCAGCACCACCGTCGCAATTCGCGGCAGACCGTTCTTCCACAGCAGCGACATCATCCCGTAGTAGATCGCACCGACCAGCAGCAAACCTTGGTAGGAAGTCGTGCCTTTGAAAAACGTCCACGACCAAGCTTCCGATTGCGTCACCACCGCGTATGAACCGCTCAGCCAGAAACCGACGACGGGAATCATCGGCAAGAACATGGACGTGCGACGCATCACATCGGCCAGCACTTTATCGCCCCGGCGTATCGCCCACTGAGTCAAGCCAACGCTGGCGAACGCGATCACCATCACAACGTACGGCCAAACTTGTCGCAGTCCTAAGAACGCGATTCCGGTTCGGCAGAGGAACAAGTGCAACCAAGTCGTCGCGGCAACTCCTTGAGCGATGTACAGCAACCATTTCCGCTGCGAATCGGTGAGCTGCACGTTTCGGATCGCGTTTGGCAGTCGCGAATTGGGGCCAGTCAAAACCGCCAAGACACCTGCCATCGCGGCCAGTCCGCCCAGCGTGATTGCAACTGCGATCACGACAGGCATGCTAATCCCGGGAATGCCGATCACCGGTTTGCGAACCGCAGTTTCCAACGCCAACATCACGACCAGTGAACCAATGGCGACGACGCCTGAGATCAGCCCGCCACGCGTCAATGCTTCCTTCCAACGATCCAGGAACGGACCCTTGAGTAGTTTGGGAATCGCCAGCAGCAGAACCGCGACCATCAAAACGTTTGCCACTAACAATCGCATCACCGCGATCAGGGCAGGGTGCTTCAGCGGCAGTCCGGTCAACACCGCCATCAACGCGACCGACCAAAGCACGATGCCGACGGTGATGTGACGGCGTCTGGCAGTGGTGGTGGGATTGTTGGCGAGGTTTCGTTCCGACAATTCGAAGAACACCCACGCGAGCGCACCGGTGGCAAGGATGCAAACACGCGGCCACGGTTCGTCGATGTGATCCACGACCAACCAGCATGCCAGCAGCGAGCTGAGGCCAACCCAAATCAGCGTCACTTGTTCGAGCGAGCCCGCCAATTGCAGGCGAGCTTTTCCAAGCAGCGATGAACCAAACGTCCAGGCCACCAAGACGGCCGACACGACCAAGTGAGTCACCGCGAAACCTTGGTTGGTTGTCAGTCCGGCCTGCGATCCGATCCACAAAGCGACTTCGCTGGCCCCGATGCAAGAAAGCACGAGGCTGACAAACCAAACCGTTCGCCCACTCGGGCGCAGCCAAGCCGACGCGGCGACCAATCCAAGCGAAACCAATGTCAACGTGCCGCTGGTCACGCCAATCCAACCGGAACCGGCAAAGGCGGAGTTGGGCAGCGCCAAATGTGACTCCATCCAACCCAGAGCGGCGATGGGAATCATCGCACAAGCGGTTTCGATGTCGGCCAGTGGAGCCGAGCGATCGCTTCTGACACTTCGCCAAACAATCACCCACAGCGCCATCCAAGCCAACCAAATCGAGGTCGGGTCAAACTTGGCCACCGCAACGATCGGATCCAAAGCGGTGTTCCAAAGCAAGAACCCGCCAACTCCCACGGTGGTCCATCCCAGCAATCGTGGCAAGATAAATCGCCAGTTCCATCCGGCCAGAGAATTGACCGAACCCATCGTTTGCCAAGTGGAACGTCGTGGTTGGGTGGTGTCGGTTTCCGGTTCGTCACTGGTTTCGGGGAGGTCGCTGCTTGCGATCGTTCGCCCGAACCGAGTGCATGAAATCCCCGCGACTGAAAGGCCGGCGACGGCGAGCGACGACAGAGCCCAAGGTGCGGTGTCGTTGTCGAACAAGCCGACCCAAGCCAACGCGAATGTCAGCAGTGTCATGTGCCACGCGTGCAGTGGGATGTTTCGTATCCAGTGCACCACTGCCGAGCCGATCGATGCGGCGAGCCAGATGCTGCCCAACATGGTCAGCGCCGAATCGGGATGAATCCACTGCATCCAAACAACCAGAATCGTCGCGTGTCCGGACAGCAGACTGATCGCGAAAGGCCATGCATCGCGAGCCGGAGTGACATAGCTTCGCATCGCCACCGCGACGGCGATCAGCGACACCAACCCGCCGATGGGCAACGTCCACAATGAAAACGGAAACTGCAGCATCGTTCCCGTTGACGAATAGGCGATGGAGCCAGCGACAACGCTGCACACCAAGCCAACGACCAGGATCCAAGCCCGCGAAAGGTGGGCTCCTGTGGTGAAGCGTGACGAGGTGTTGTCAGGTGAGCCCGATGTCTTGCTGATCAACTGCTGGAGCAGCCACCAGGCGAGCGACCCAAACACCGACATCTGGACCCATACCAAGGGCTGGTTCACGAAAGGAATTCGCGTCGCGATCGCCGGGGTGGCAATGCCTACCGCCGCGGGCAGCAAGACGCTGGAAAGCAGTGCGTTGAATTTTGCTTCGCGAGCAGAGTCCGCTTTGGACCACAGCAATCCGACCGAAGCGATGATCCACCATGCCGTCACCGCGAGGGTGCTGAACCGATCCGGGGATTGGTTGTTCGACAGCGGTGCCAGCCAACGCGTCCCGAGCAAAACCAATGACCCCGCGGCCACCAATCCCGCGATCATCGAGTGGATGGCAAGTCGTTCCGATGGGCTCGGCGAAAGGAAGGCGAGCCATTGCTGAGTCGCGAATCGGGAACGGAACTTCCATGCAAACAAGAACGCACAGGCAAGCGTTGTTGTGACGACCAAGCAGGATGCAGCGGTGCCCGTCCATGCCAATCCAAGCTGGCTCGCCAGATAAAAACTGGCTGCACCGAGCAAGCCCAAGAACCAATCTTGCCAGCCGTCTTTTGACCAGTGCGAGTCTTCAGTGTGGCTTCGCGAAAGAATGAACAACGCCGAGGTGCCGGCGACCAATCCCAAGCACGCGGCTGATTCGAACCAAGCGAAGTCGGCGGCAGCGATCCAGTCGTTGGTGGACCACTGGGCAATCACTTCCAGGGGGCCCGCCACGATCGCGGCGTACTGGCGAGCGACGGTGAAGACGATGGTGCCCGTTGCCAACATCGCGAACAGGCCGTCTGGCATTTGGCCCCAGTTCAGATGAGCTGTTTGAAGTTTGTTGATTGGGAACCATGTTCGCAGTGGCATGGTGGTTCGGACGAGTATCCACAACGCCGAAGTCGACGCGAAGATTGCCGCGACCCACCACGTCGCAATTCCGCCCAGCCAAGACTCCGAATGCCAAACCGTCACGCCCAAGCAGGCGGTGAGCGTGGTCGCGACCGTGATCGCTGACAGGCCCATCGAGGTTTGTAGCCAACCGCGTTCTCGTAACAAAATCGCGACACCGAATAGCGATGCGACCAGCAGCCAAAGTTGACCGCTGGCGGACCACCAACCGGGCGATTCGAGGCCACTGGGGGATAGCGAAAACAAAGCGACCAAACCTAAGGCGGCCGCTGACAAGCAAGCCATCACTCCCGCCGATGAAGCGTGACGTCGCATCGACTGCTCAGCAGTTTGCGATAGCGAGCTGAATCGTTCGAGAGGGTTGGATTGTTCGCCGGAGTTTGATTGACGGAGAAGCAAGGCTTTCGCAAGAGCGGCGGCAACCATCAAAGACACCGTGACCGCCAGTCCGATCCAAGGTGTCAACGTGAAATCGGCGTGAGGTTGACCGTTCGTCCAGGTCAGCAGTCCCAGCACGGAAGTCCAGAACGCAACCAAGATCACCGGTGCTGCCAGCGAGGCTCGCGAATCTTTGAAGGATCCGAGGATGCATCCGAACGCCGATACACCGAGCACCACATCGACCACCATCGGTGGCACCTGTCCCAGCCAAGTTGCCGGGGCGAAGCTGAGCACCAGTGCTTGGACGAATGCGAGTCCGCCCCACACGCATCCGGCGAAACAGCTCGACGCAAACAATTCGCGAGCCCAAGATTTGTCTTTCGCGATTTGGCTCAGGGCAATGCCGGCTCCACCGAGCAACGCGGCAATGCCAAGCGACGTGACCATCGGTTCGCCACCCAAGATCAATCGCCACAGCGGCAGGTCGCCCCAGGTAATGTCGCCCATCCAAACGGGAGACGACAGCATCGCGGCGATCCCCAGCGGCAAGGTCGCACCGACCACGCGAGACGGTTGCCGCAGTGCGATGCTGGCCGCGAGCCATGACGCCGCGGCCACGATCGCATGCATCCAGATCCAATCCAACCTGCGAAGCGACGCGGGTAGGATCGCCAAGACGGCACCCATCGAAAGCAGCGTTAGAACTGTCGCGATCAAGTTCGAGTTGGCCATCCATCCGCGTTTGCTCGACGAAGAATCGGCTGGGCGGCGAAGCTTCATCGAGTCGTTGTGGCAACTCGAAGCAATCGCGATCCAAAACGGAATCGATGCGATCGCGATTTGAATCCAAGCCGTCTGCACTGCGAATTGGTTCTCGAAGTTGCTGAACAGAAACGCTGCGTAGACAAGGACGCTGGCCATCGAAGAAGCGGCGATGCCGAGCGACAGCCAACGGTTCTTCCAATGCCTTCGACCGCCAACTGAATCAGACTGTTCACGCGAATTCAGGCGTGTGCGTCGTTGACGTTGCGGCCAAAGAATCGCTGCGGCGACACAGATCGCGGGAACCAAAACCGCAAACCCAGCGTTGGAACCAAGCAGGCGTGCGGCGGTGGGAAGCAACGGCAATGCCAGCGTCGGTGCGATGACGCTGGCCGTCATCGGCAACGCATCGGCGCGACCCACCAAACTGCGAGAGGATTGAAGCAGCAGCCAGCCGCAACCGGCCAATCCAGCCACGATCGTGCCCAGCGTCGCGGGGTCGGAGAGCGTGACTGAATCCAGTCCCGCGCCTGCCGCGGCCATTCCCGCCAGCACGCACAAGGGAACCAGCAGCGTCGCGATGATCAAAACCGCGCGGCTGGTGTGCCGCAGTTTCCATCGCCGAACCGTGTATAAGCCGGCCGCGAAGATTGCCGCGTCGGCCGACATGAAAATCAGCGACGGCACGACTCGGTGAGCGGAGCTCAGCGGATTCCAAAGGCTGACGACCAAACCGATCGAGCAGACCACGACCAGCAATCCAGCAACCAGTTCGCCCCAACGAATGTTGTTGCGTGCCAGGAACGAAGTGATGACTTCCGACAAAGCTCGCTTGGGCGTCGTTGGGACCGGAGGGTTGTAGACGGCTTCGGCATTGACCGCTTCCGCAATGACGGGTTCCTCGACGATGGGGGCAGGTTCAATGGACCCGAGTTCGATCGGCGGTGCTTCGATCGAATTGGCTGTGACCGCGGTGACGGAATCCGCGATTGGTTGAGGCGTTGTTACGAGAGGGATTGGTTCGATAACCGTCTCGCCGTTTCTCGGCTTCGAGTCCAAAGCCAGGTCTTGGGCGGATGCTTTCAATCGGCCAGCGGTCTGCTCATCGATCTGGTCGGTGGCGGTCAGCGCATCCATCATTCGGGAAAATGCGGCCAGGTCCGCTTCCGCCGAGGGTCGTTCACCGGAATTCGCCGTGCTTTTCTGGCTTTGGGCGGTGAATCGTTGCGTTTCAGGTGTTTCGACCCGAGGATTTGGCGTCGGCGGGTAGAGCGTTTTAGGGGCGAACGCCAGCCGAAAGATGGTCGCGAAAACGACCCAGGTCAGGTGCCCGACCAAAGTGATGATCAGCCACCCAATCGCGATGAAAAACAGCACTTCCATCATGGAAACCGCGGGGAAAAAGCAAGCGAAGGACCAAACTGGCCATGGTCGGGACCGACCAATCTAGGCCAAGTCATTCCCCACTAGAGACCGCGGAAGGGCAAATGCTTCGGGTTCGTTTGATTTTTGTGATGGGAGCGATTGGCGTGGTTTGCTGAGCAACCGAGATCTGGATGCGGCAGCTTTTGAACTGCGCACGAAAAAAGCCACCTCGACCGAAGTCGACGTGGCTTTGTCTTGTGTGTCTCAAGTCAAGCGAACGAGAGTCGCCGGTTCGATCAAAGCTCGGCTTCGTTCGCTCGCGATTCATGAGAGTCGGACGTTCCCAAAGCTCCCCAGACGCCGAAGGGACTTTCGATGTCAGCCGGGTGAACGGGACCCGGTGCGTAGCGTGTGACCGTTGTGTTGGTGTCCATGCCTTTGGTCGACGCGTTGATCGAGTCGGAGACGAATTTGACCGACCCATCGGTCATCAGAATATGAGCACCACCTTGGTGGCGACTGGTAACCGTGTACACGCCGCCGTACCAATCCGATCCTGGTCCAGTGCTATAGGTGCAGCTGACGCTGTTAGGTGCAAAGATTGTGTTGACCGCGGTGTTGCAAGCGATCGGGTCCGCCCACCAGCGTCCTCGGTTGGATTGGCCGCTGAAGCTGCCAAAGCCGATCACTTCTTGGCCAGGCTTATAGAACTGCGGGTGTTCAGGGTCGTAAGTGTTGGCGCACTGTTGCAGATCGGTTTGGAATTGACGGTCGCCGAACACGGCGGCGGTTCCAATGATCGAGCGATCATCCAGGAACGTTGCCATCTCGCCCATGATCATCGTTTGGCTGGTTCCATCCTTGCAATCACGGAATCTCTTTCTTTGATTCCAAGCGAACATGCCGCGGTCGACCGCTTCGTCACCTAACCAGTCGTAAGCTGGGTCGGAGCGATTTTGGTCGGGGTGAAACCAATAGAAGGAAATGTAACGAGCTGCATCGCCATAGCAAAAACCGTAGTTGATGCGACCGATCGTTTTGTTTTCGGCGGGATCGGAGGGGCAACGTAGCGTGGGAATCTGGAAACGGTTGGGTGTGTAATCGACGCTCCATGGGAACCCACCAAAGGCGACGTATTCGGTGCCGCTTTCGCTGGTATGAGGATGGGAAATCATTTCCCACGCGGCTTGTTGTTCCATGAAGGGGAGCATGCCGACGACCGGACCATAGCCGCGCCAGTTGGTGTCGTTGACGATTCGGCTGAACGGGAAGTTGTTGTAGGCGGCGTGATAGTTGTGAAGTGCGACTCCCAACTGTTTGAAGTTGTTGTTGCAGTTCATTCGCCGGGCGGCTTCACGAGCTGCTTGGACCGCCGGCAGAAGCAACCCCGCCAAGGCACCCAGGATTGCGATCACCACCAAGAGTTCGACTAGCGTGAACGCCAATCGGTTCGAACGATTGAAGGCACGCTGCGGGCTTGTGTGTTCGTGTGTTGAGTGCGGAGCGAACATGAAGGCACCTTGAGGTGTGGTGGGTAGGCCGCGGAAAGGTTGGATCGAAAGGAGGGTCAAGAAATTGTCATCAGCGCCAAAGAGCTGATGGGATTTCGCTGTTCCAATTCGGACGTGATTGGTGCACGCCGATGTTCATTCGAAGTCGGATTCACCAGGTTGTTCGGTGACCGTTGTATTGGCTCGGCCCATGGTCGCTTCCACGGACGCTTGATCTTCATCCATCGATGCGACGGGAATGATCTTCGTCTGAGGGTCACCGCATCCGGTCAATGCAGAGAGAAGCAGACCGGCGGTCATCCATTTGCCCACGTTTGCAGTCATCATTCGGTCCTAGAAGGTGAATACCAAATGGCCGGCAAGAGCTTCAATGCTCCGCCGTCGTCTCGCTCGGCCACTGCAATGACCATAGGCGCTTTTTTTCGAGCGCCAAATGTCAAACGCGGCGTGGCCGGAGCCACCGCCGCGTAAATCGATCGACCAGGAGCACGGGGGGCAAACTCAACTGTCGGCATGTTTCCGAAAACGACAGCGAAGGGCGTGTTCCTGGACACTGGTTCTTTTGAGAAGATTTCAGGAAATCTCGGAAATCTTTCGCCAGTTTCCGTCAGAACTCTAAGAAATCGCGTCTTTCGTCCAAGATCCGTCCACCAAACGCCAGGTGTCAGCGGTCGGTGGTGCCGATTGCAACAAAGCAGGAAGGCGCGTTTCTCTAACGTTGTCGAAACTCGTGAGCTTCCCAAATCGAAGCAGCGAGCCGGGAACTCCGACGGCTGTGAAGCCCGGGTGACCGGTCGCGGGATAGGGGCCACCGTGGTTCATCGCGGGGCTGACGGCAACGCCCGTGGGCATCTTGTCGTTCAGCATCCGGCCGACTTTGGGTTCCAACTCAAACGCGATCTGAGAGTAAGCGTCTTCGTCGTCGCCGGTGGTCGCGGTGTAGACGCAGCCGGTCAGGTTGCCTTCCAGATGGCGAATTGATTCACAGAGCTGGTCCAAGTCGTCCGCCACAACGATCAGAGAAGCGTTGCCGAAGGCTTCGGTTTGGAATCCTTCTGGATTGCCGAGGAAGTCGCTGCCACTGGTCTTGAGCAACGTGTTGGCCATCGCACAGCGGTCGGCTTCTGCTTCGCCACCGCCAGCCAAGAGTTCAGCGCCGAATCCAACCAGTTGTTCAATGGCTTTGCCGAGCGACGATGCAACTGCGGGCGAGAGCAACGTTCCCGCTGGAGCACTCGCGAAACGCTCTTTGACCGCAGCGATGAATTTGTCGGTGGCTTCGCCTTTGACCAGCATCACCATGCCGGGATTTGTGCAGAATTGCCCGGTTCCCATCAGGACGCTGGTGATGAACTCATCGACGATTGCATCGCCACGTTCTTCCAGGGCGGCGGGAGTGATGACGACGGGATTGACGCTGGAGAGTTCCAAGTAGATCGGCTTGCCAGCTTTGTCGGCGGCGGCCTTGAGTGTCAGTCCAGCCCCACGACTGCCGGTGTATCCAGTCGCTCCAACGCGTGGATCAGAAACCAGTTTCTCGCCATCCGCGTGGCTGGTTCGGTAAATAAGTTGCACGGTTGCGGCGGGCAATCCAGTTTCCGCCAAGGCGGCCAATGCCAGTTCGGCGAACAGACGTGTGGTGTCGGGGTGCGAACTGTTGGCTTTGCCGATCACCGGGTTGCCGGCCGCGATAGCAGCTGCGAAATCGCCACCGGAAACGCTGCCGAAAGCGAAGGGGAAGTTGTTGGGGCCGAACACGCAGACGGGACCGAGTGGACCGAGGCAGGAGCGAATGCCGGTTTTTGTGTCGACGGTTGGCATGGCCCAGTTGCCGGTCCGGCACGCTTTGGCAGCCGCACGCAATTGGTTGCTGGTTCGAGGCAACTCGACATCGGCCAAGCGGGGTGAACGGCCCAGTCCGGTTTCAGCAAAGGCGGTGTCGACGAGCTGATCTTTGGCGCCGTCGATTTTGTCCGCGTACGCCTCCATGAAATCGGCGATTTTGGCGGGACCAAGTTTGCGAAGTTCAGCGGCGGCTTCCACGGCTGCGTCGAGTGCTTCGTCGCAATCTTTCCAGCTGCTCACAGGAAACGCGGCGTCGAGTTTTTCGTTGCGGTTGGGGTCGGTGGCCTGGAAAGTGGACTCAGCATTGGCTTCACGCCAAGTTCCAGCGATCAAAACAGGGTGCGTGGCGGGAGAAGCGATGGACATAGCAGGCAATCTTTCTGCGACAGAGGAGGCGGACGCGAAGGAACTCCATTGAGTTCGTCCTTATCGTCAATCATTCGCCGGGTTGTCTCAAGCGGTCGCGTTTCAGTTGCCGCGATCTAATTCGCGGGCAGGTTCAAATCTCGGTCAAAAACCGTGATTCCACGCAAGCCATCAGTTTGCTGAGGTGAGGTTCAACCACTTTGTAGTAAACCCGGCGGCCCTCGCGTTCACTGTCGAGAAAACCACAACGCTGCAGCAAGCGCAGGTGCTCGGACGCCAAGTTGTCCGCGATTTCGCAATCGGCCGCGATTTCACCCACCGTGTAACGGCTGTGCAGCAGCAACTGGACGATCCGCAATCGGACCGGGTGAGCCAGTGTTTTCAGGCATTCCGCCGCCTCAGCGAAAGCTTGCACGTCGCCGGCCGGTTTGGTGGGTTCTTCCGAGGCACGTTTGCCGGTGCGTGATTTTGATGCGGCCATGGCGGAGGAGCTGTTGCACGGGAGAGGGGGAGTCGATATTTATGTGTCGTAATGTTACGAGGTAACGACCGAAAAGGGAAGTCAAATGTCGGCTGAATCAAATGCACCCGTTCGCTTGGTCATCGTTGGTGGCGTCGCTGGAGGCGCTTCGGCGGCCACCCGAGCCCGACGCATGAACGAACAAGCTGAGATCATTCTGTTTGAAAAGGATGATGATGTTTCGTTCGCCAATTGTGGGCTGCCCTATCATATCGGGGAAGAGATCAAAGACCGCGACGCCTTGGTGGTGGCTTCAGCGGATTTTCTTCGTCGGCGTTTTCGGTTGGACGTGAGGACTCGGGAAGAAGTGGTCTCGATCGATCGCGAAAAGCGGGTTGTCACCGTGGTTCGGCGTGGCATGACATCTGAGCAAGACAAAACGTATGAGCAGCCTTATGACAAGGTGATCCTGGCACCGGGTGCTTCGCCAATCGTTCCGGATCTTCCGGGTGTTGATTCAGACAATGTTTTGACGTTGAGAAATTTGGTCGACATGGACCGGATCAAGGCTCGTGTGGATTCCGGATCGGTTCGCCGTGCCGTGGTCGTGGGAGCTGGTTACATCGGATTGGAAATGGTCGAGCAACTGCGCCGTCGCGGTGTGGCCGTTGACTTGATCGAGCTGCGCGATCAAGTCCTGCCGTTGCTCGATCATGAGATGGCTCGTCCGATTGAGGAGGCTTTGCGTCGAAACAATGTTGGTGTTCACACCGGCGTGGGGCTGGAGTCGATTCAGCGCGACGGAGAGTTGGCAACTTCTGTTCGATTGAGCGATGGAAAGGAATTGCCGACAGAGTTGGTGATCCTTGGAATCGGCGTCCGCCCCAACGCCCGGCTGGCGAGCGAAGCCGGTTTGGAAATCGGCGGAACTGGTGGCATTTCCATTGATGAGTATTCCCGGACCAGCGACCCGGATATCTATGCCGTTGGCGATGCATCCGAACCAGTTTACGGTCCAACCGGGACACCGATGCGAGTGCCTTTGGCTGGTCCAGCCAACCGTTCCGGACGACTGGCTGGCGAGCATGCGGTGACCGGAATGTCCGCCACGGCGACGTCGGTGTGGGGAACGAGCGTGGTGCGAGTGTTTGATGTTTCGGTTGGCATGACTGGATTGACACGAGCCTCGGCAAAACGGTTTGGCAAGGAAGCTGACAGCGTGACCGTCGTTGCAAAGCATCATGCGGGATACTTTCCCGGTGCCGAGACGATGACTTTGAAATTGGTCTATGAGCCGAATACTGGAAAGGTATTGGGGGCTCAGTGCGTTGGCGGTGAGGGCATCGATAAACGGATCGATGTGATCGCCACCGCGATGCATTTTGGCGGAAGCGTTCGTGACTTGGCTGGGTTGGATTTGGCCTACGCACCGCCATTCGGTTCGGCCAAGGACCCGGTTCACATGGCCGCCTTTGCGGCGAGCAACTCGCTGGATGGCATCGAATCGTTTCGCGATTCCGATGCTTCGCTCGAGGAGGTGCAAATCGTCGATGTCCGTGGTGCGACAGAGATCGAGAAGGCACCTCTTTGCAAAGCATCCGGTTCGATTCACATTCCCGTTGACGAGCTTCGTGATCGACTGGATGAACTGGATCGAACCAAGCCAACCGTTGTCAGTTGTGCCGTCGGAGTCCGCGGTCACATCGCCGCCAGGATTCTGCGACAGAACGGTTTCGAAGTTCAGAACCTTGCGGGCGGTGCCACCGTTCGCAATCGTTGCTTTGACTGAGTCGGTTGGCTCAATGCACAACGGCTTGCTGTTTGCCAACTGAAAAGGCGGACAGGTCCATGAAGGACTGTTTGCCTTCGAGAATGTCAGCCATCGCGACGGCGGTTCCGCTGGCCAGGTGGATCCCGCTGCGATAGTGACCGCCCGCGACAAACAGGTTCGATTGATCTGGCACGCGTCCGATCATTGGGAAGCCGTCGAACGTCATTGGTCGGTGACCTGACCACTGCGAGACGACGGTGGCTGATTCAAGTTCCGGGCAAACTCGATTCGCGAAGTGCCGGAGTCCTTGAATGACTTCGCAGGTGGTGCCTTCTTCAAAGCCCACTTCTTCTTCGCAAGAACCGACCAACACGTTTCCATCTCCGCGAGCAACCAAGTAGCGGTTGCCGACGTTGAGCACGATCGGGTCCGTGAACGTTTCGCTGTGCAGCAACAGGATCTGACCACGGATTGGAATCACCGAGGACTCCAGTCGGATCTCGGGGCAGATGCTGCCGATCGAAGCCCCGCCGCAAAGAACCACGCGGTCGCACCGCAAAGTGTGTTCGGTGGCATCTCGAGTCATGACCTTCGCGGTGCAACCGGTATCGTCCGTCGAGAGATCTAGGACGGAAGTGTGCGGCAGCAAAACAACGCCTCGACTTTGGCAGGCGGTGGCCAAAGCCGTCAGCAATCGCGACGGGCGAATTTGATATTCATCGGGTGTCCACCAAGCGGCGCTGTTTGGATGCGACTGAATCCATGGGTTGGTCTGTGCCCAATCTTTGAGTCGAGGTTGTCGGCGGAGCAAATCGGTCGCTTCGATTCGTTCGCATTCCAAATCAAGGTCGCCCCAGTACGACATCATTCCGGTCAGGGCGGACGCTTCACCGACTGTTTCGGCCAAGTACAAACCGCCGCAACGAATCAGTCCGGGATCGATGCCGGTTTGATCCAGGAGTTGTTGGCACCACAACGGCCAAAGCGTGTGGCTGAATCCACGAAGACGATCAATCGGGTCGGTCGCGCGATCGAAGTTGGCTGGCGGAAAGATGCCTGCGGCGGCCCATGAGGTTCCATGAGCGATCGGGCCACGGTCAATCACTGTCACGTCCTCGCCTCGGCGGACCAATTCCCAAGCGATGGAAAGTCCGATCACGCCACCGCCCACGATCAGCGTGCCAGTTGCTTCCTGGGCAGGCTGGCTGGGCTGGTCGCTCGTTGAGGTTGAAGAGGCGGACAATTCAGGTCGTTTGGTCGGAAAGGATGCGGCGGAGGTCTCGGGCGAGTTCAATGTCGTCGGAGGGCACTTCCTCATTGTCGACTGGATGTTCGATTTGATGAAGGAGGGCAGTCAGGTCTTCTTCCGTGTCGACATCCGATCGGACCGGAAGCGTGCCAACTCGCATACCAATCGACTCCGCCGCCGCGACCGTGCGGTCGAAGACTTCGTCGGTGCTCCATGGGATATCGTTCCACAGGGTGTCCAATATCTGTTGCGGCGAGGGAATGCCTGGCCTCGGGCAATCGCTTTCAGTTGTCCGCTGGTGAGGCTCGGAATTCGCGGTTGAGTCCGAAGACTGGAACGATCCCGATAGCCCGATCAGGTAGTAACCACCATCCGCGGCCGGTCCCAGCACCAAATCACATTCCCGAAAGAGTCGAGCGGCCTTGTCGAGATCTGCGTGACTCAGCAGCGGGCAATCGGCACCGATCAAAACTGCGTTGGTGCGGGGCAGGGCAGGGCGGTCGAAGACATGATCGGTAAACCAGCGTCGCATTCGGTCGCCCAGATTTCCGCCACCCTGGTCGATGATCCGCCACTGAGATGGTGGTGTGAATGTGGTCCGGGAAACGGATTCGATGGGGGAAGCGACCCAGTGCCGTTCGTCGCCCCAGTCCTGCAATCTGCCGAATAGATGATCCAGAAATCGTTGGTGAATCTGGGCCGATTTGTCGAAACCAATGGTATCGCCCAATCGCGTTTTGACTTTCCCTTCGATCGCGACTTTGGCCATCACACCGAGCTTGCGGATGTTCGGGGCAGAGGTCTCGAGCGAACGGAGTGGAGTCGACGGCGGTTTGGGCATGAAAAATGATTTGACGGAGTCAGGAAACGGCGGCGCTCGCGACCACTCAGCGATGTCGGATTCGTCTACAATTCCGCCCTTGGCGTTCGGCAATCCAGCAATTTCGTTCTGTCGAACGCGAAGTTTTGGTTAAACTTGATTGAGGGGGCGGTCGCGTGGGGATACCTTCGCCGCGTCGCCCACTTCCTTTGTAAGGCGTCTCGTCGATCGGGATGTTCACCAACGGACTTGTCTTCTAGCGGGATTTCTTTCCACACGCCATGGCTTCGATCACATCGGAACGATTTGTCGAAATGGTTGCACGTAGCAACTTGGTCGACGAAGCCACGCAAGAACGGTTCCTGAAAAAGGTTCGCGAAAAGTGCGGTGGAAAGTTGCCGGCCAGTTCCAAGAAGCTGGCAATGGCCTACAAGAAAGCGGGCCTGCTGTCGGATTGGCACATCGAGAAACTGTTCACGGGAAAGTACAAAGGCTTCTTCCTCGGCAAGTACAAACTCCTCGGTCACATCGGGTCGGGTGGGATGAGCAGTGTGTATTTGGCCGAGCACATCGGGTTGGGCGACAAACGCGCGATCAAGGTGTTGCCCAAAAAACGCGTCAACGATGCTTCGTATCTGGCTCGCTTCAAACTGGAAGCGAAAGCGATCGCGTCGCTGAATCACCCCAACATCGTGTTGGCGCACGACATCGACAACGACGGCGATGTTCACTACATCGTGATGGAATATGTCGACGGGGTGGATTTGCAAGTGCTGGTGCGGCGCGACGGGCCACTCGATTTCTCGACCGCCGCCGAGCTCATCTCTCAAGCGGCTCGCGGGTTGGCGCACGCTCATGATCGCGGCGTCGTGCATCGAGATGTCAAACCTGCCAACTTGTTGATCGACAGCGACGGCCGTGTGCGGTTGCTGGACATGGGGTTGGCTCTGGTTTCGAAAACGGGCGACGACGAATCATTGACCGTCGCCAACAACGAAAACGTCCTCGGCACGGCCGACTACTTGGCACCCGAGCAGGCTCTGAACAGTCACACCGTTGACCACCGAGTCGACATCTACGGCCTTGGCTGCACGTTGTATTTCTTGCTGACCGGTCGTCCTCCGTTCGCCGAAGGCACGCTCGCCCAGCGAATTGCAAAGCACCAAAATGAAATGCCCAAAGCGATTCGAGAATTGCGACCGGAATGCCCGGGCGAACTCGAAGGCATCGCGGTGAAGATGATCCAAAAGGATCCTCGCTATCGCTATCAAAACGCCACCGACGTCGCCGAGGTCTTGGAAAAGTTTGCAGCGGCGGTTCCCAAGGGCGAAGTGATTCGAGTCGGGTTGGGCGAAGGTCCAGATGAAGACAGCAGTTTGTCTTCGATGGATTTCGATAGCAGCTCGGGATCAATGGTCACGCAGTCCAACCAAGACACGCTGACGAACAAGAACGACGACACGCTGGCGAGTAGTCGATCGAAGCTCATTCGTGAACAAGATCAAGCGGCCAGCGAAAGTGGTCGATTGGTAAAGGTTGGGTCGATGGGAACTCCCGCCGACATGTTGGAAGGCAGCTTCCTCGATTTGGAAGTCGAGTCCGGATACAAAGGGCCCACGGGGCGGGCACCCAGTTCCGGTAGTCGGCGCGGAGTCGGTTCCGGCATCGATCGAGGTGAAGGGGCAGCGGCACAAACGCAACGCAACGACAGTCGGAACAAGGGCATTGATCCGGTTTTGTTGGGCACCGTGGTGACATCGCTTTTCGTCGCTGCATTGGCACTGGGTTATTTCCTCGCGAAAGTGACGTCTTGACTGTTGTTCTTGATCGGCCCTACGAATTTGTGCCGCCTTATCGCGGAAACCTTTGGCCCTCCGCAATTCAAAACTTTCGGTTGATCGACTGGCACCTTCGGAAGAAGGAAGCCGTCCTCAGTTTTGAATGCCGCAACGCCGAACGATTCGCTGAATCGTTGCGAGCCGGCCACGGCATCCTTCTGGCACCCAACCATTGCCGCTACGCCGATCCGATCGTGCTGGGGTGGTTGGCTCGCCAGGTCAACACGCACCTGTATGCGATGGCCTCGTGGCATCTCTTCAATACCAATAAATTCGAACAGTTCGCACTTCGCCGGATGGGAGCCTTCAGCGTTTTTCGCGAGGGAAACGATCGCAAGGCGTTGGAAACAGCGATCGATATTTTGGTCAGCGGCGAGCGACCGCTGGTGTTGTTCCCCGAAGGAACCACGAACCGCACCAACGATCTTCTGAAGCCACTCCTGGATGGTGTCTCATTCATCGCTCGATCCGCCGCGAAGAAACGTGCGAAGCAAGACAAAGGTCAGGTCGTTGTTCATCCCGTTGGCCTGAAATACCTGTGTCTCGAAGACGCTCACGATTGGGCCCACGAGCAGTTGGCTGAGCTCGAGCGAACGCTGAGCTGGCAACCAGCCTCCGCACCAGGATCGATCGAGAAACTGATCGAGCGATTGCTTCGAGTTTCGCAGGCGTACTTGGCGTTGAAAGAGATCGAATTCACCGGCCACGCGTCGACGGGTGAACTCAGTCCCCGGCGAGATGCTTTGATCGAGAAGTTACTTCTGCAGGCCGAAGAACGGTATAGCTTGGTGGCGAAGCCGACGGAGGATGTTCGAGAACGCGTTCGGAAAATCCGTGCCGCGGTTTCAACGACGTTCTTTGCTGCTGAGGAAGCGGTTCGTGACCCTGCGACTTTTCGTCGCGACGCAGAACGCGCGGACTTGGCACAGTTTCTCCTTTCGTTTCCCGATGAATATTTGACACCGGGGAAAATCACCGACACTCGCATCGTAGAAACGATCCAACGCATCCAAGAGGCCATTTTTGGCAAGGCGAAGGAGTCTCTTCCGATGAGTGTCGTGATTGATGTTGGGGAAGCAATCCCGGTTCCTGCCGGACGTCCACCGCGCGGAGAAGCTGATCCGGTGCTTTGCCAATTGCGTGAACAACTGCATACAATGGTGACATCGTTGTCCCAAGAGGCCAAATTGTTGGCCTGAGTCATCTTTCAACTCATCTAACGCCAACACGATCATGCCGTCCAACTTTCTTCGTCGTTCGAAATCCCTTTCGTGTTTGGCCGGGGCGTTCACGGTCGCGGCCGGCGCAGTGTTTGTCAGCGGTTGCAGCGAACCGAAACCGATGACGTTCGAGCCCAACCTCGTGCACTCGATGAAGTACGAGCTGAAAGAGGGCATCGAGATGGAGCAAGCGACCGAGGATGCGTTTTGGATTGTGACGCAAATGTTCGGAACGCCCGAGCAACCGAAGCTGCCCGAAGTCGCGATGGAGGACGAGGATTTCGCGACACTTGTGTCGCTGGACAACTTGATGATGGCATCGGGGCCCGCTGACGCCGAAGGTCGCGGGCTGTATCAAAAACACTGTGTCATTTGCCACGGTATCAGTGGCGATGGACGCGGGGCGTCATCCGCCATTCTGAACCCGTATCCTCGCGATTACCGCAAAGGCGTTTTCAAGTTCAAATCGACCGAGCGGGGTGAAAAGCCAACGCGGGAAGATTTGGCGAAGTTGATCAAAAACGGTATTCAGGGCACCGCCATGGTGGCTCTTCCAAAGCTGACTGAAGAGCAAGTTGCGGCTCACATTGGAAAAGCATTCGATACGCTCAGCGGCGACGAAGTCGAAGCGGTCAACGAAGAAGTGATTGACCAGCAAACCGAAGCGTTGACCGACTACGTGATCTACCTTTCCTGGCGCGGCGAGCTGGAGCGAAGCTTGATCGACGACGCGATCTTTGAGTTGGATTTGGAAGGTGGCGATCGAATCATCAATCCTGCCCACAAGAATTCAACCGACGAAGAAGAGAAGGAATTGTTCGACGAAGGCTGGGAGATCGCCGAAGACTACGCCCTCGAGATCGCCGATGCTTGGTTGGCGGCTCCCGACATGGTTGTGGAAGTCCCTGAGCCACCCGCTGACTTGCCTGTGGCGGACAACTACGAGGAGTTCGTCGCGTTCCAAAACGGTGACGAAGCCGAGACGCTGGCCGAATCCGTCAAGCGAGGCCAAGAGTTGTACGTTGGCAAAATTGCTTTGTGCAGCAAGTGCCACGGAGTGAAGGGACTGGGCGACGGACAAACGACCGACTTCGACGATTGGACGAAAGAGTGGACTCTCGGCATCGGTATCAAGCCGGAGAATCGCGACGAGTTGATTCCGCTTTTGGCCCGAGGTGCTTTGCCACCCATCAATGCCGTGCCACGAAACTTCACCAACGGGTTGTTCCACGGCGGTGGAACCGCGAACGATTTGTACGTCCGAATCACGCAAGGCATTGAAGGTTCACCGATGCCCGCTGCCACGTTCGTCGATGGCGAATTCGAAGAAGACGATGTGTGGCACTTGATCAACTTCCTGCGTTCGTTGCAGACGCCGCCCGAACCAGAGGAAGAAACCACCGAAGAGCCAAAAGCCACCGAAGTCGCCGCTCGGTAGTCTTCGAGGCGAACCATTTGGGACGCGAACGTCCGATTGGAACCGGACCGACGTCTAATTCAAGGCTTCCGCGAAGGCTTGTTTCAGCCTCGCGGCGGCGTCGCCGGCTTGGTCGCTTTGGATGACCACGTTCACTTGCAATTCGCTGGTCGCAATCATCTCGACATTGATTCCCGCACCGGCCAATTGTTCAAACAGCACCGTGCCGACTTGCGTGTGGCTTCGCAATCCGATGCCGCTGACGCTGAGCTTGGTGATTCCGGAAGCACCACGGACGTCGCGCATCGAGTGCTTGTCGCAAATCGCTCGAGCAACCTTTTCTGCAGCATCCAAGTCGGCTTGTTCGACCGTGAAGCTGACGCTGGTGCTGCCGTCTTCGCCATCGTAACCTTGCACGATCATGTCGACGAAGATTCCGGCCTCACCGATTTGTTCGAACATGTCCGCTGCCACGCCGACTTGGTCCGGCACGCCATCGAGCGTCACGCGGGCTTGATTGGGAACGATCGAAATGTCGGTGAGCGTGAGAGCTTCCAACGCATCGTTTTGCAAACGGGCCACGACATCGGCCACATCGGCTTCTTTCGCGTTACTCGCTTTGATCTCGTTCCAAGTTTTTGCGTCACTCGGACGTTGGTCCAAAGAGAACGCTTCGTGGACCGTTCGCAGAGCCTCGTTGGCTTGGTCGCGAGGCACCAGGCAAGAAATTTTGATCTCACTGGTCGTGATCATGTGAATGTTCACGTTGGCGGCCGCCAGAGCACGGAACATGCTCGCCGCGACGGCTTTTTGGTGAGCCATGCCCAGGCCAACGACGCTGACCTTGGACACTTGATCGTCGTGCGTGACGCCATCGGCACCGAGTGATTCCAGGATGCCTTCGAGAGCCGCGAGGGTTTTCTTCAGCTCGCCACCGGCAACTGTGAAGGACACATCGGCCTTACCGGAAGTGCCAACGTTTTGGACGACCATGTCGACGGCGACTTTTTCAGCGGCGATCGCCGAGAAGATTTGTTGGCTCATACCGGGGACGTCTGGAACGCCCAACACGGTCACGCGAGCTTCGTCACGAGTGAGGGCTGCGCCCGATACCGGAGCGGTTTCCGATTCGGGTTGGGCGACGATCATCGTGCCGTCTTGATCGGAGAAACTGCTGCGGACGTGGATCGGCACTTCGAACTTCTTGGCGAATTCGATCGAGCGGGAGTGCATCACTCCGGCGCCCAGAGAAGCCAGTTCGAGCATCTCGTCGTAGCTGATCACGTCCACGCGACGAGCCTCGGCCAGTAGTCTGGGGTCGGTCGTGTAAACGCCATCGACGTCGGTGTTGATCTCGCAAGCGTCCGCGCCCAACACGGCTGCCAAAGCCACCGCGGTGGTGTCGCTGCCGCCTCGTCCGAGCGTCGTGATGTTCAAGTCATCATCGATGCCTTGAAAACCCGCCGCAACGACGATGTTGCCGGCGTCGAGCAAGCGTTCAATGCGGCCCGTGTCGATCGATTGAATGCGTGCTTTGCTGAAGCTGTTGTCGGTCTTCAGCCCAATCTGACCACCGGTCAGACTGACCGCTTGGGAACCCATGCTGTGGATCGCCATTGCGACCAACGCCACGCTGACTTGTTCGCCCGTGCTGAGCAGCATGTCCATTTCGCGAGCCGGTGGTTCATCGCTGATTTGCGACGCCAGATCCAGCAGCGTGTCCGTGTTCTTCCCCATCGCGCTGACCACCATGACGACTTGGTGGCCAGCTTTTTGCGCACGGATAGCCTTCCGAGCCGCGGCACGAATCTTCTCGGTGTCGGCAACCGACGTGCCGCCAAATTTTTGAACGATCAGGGACATGGAAGTGACGAAGCGAAACGGAAAGAAACGGAGTTGCGGAAGAAATCGGTCGCCGGCGTTGCCACCAGGCCCGGCCGATCAACCTTTTTGAATGTAGACGTCCATCATCGTCCAGCCGGGATCGAACACCCATCCAGCCGCGTTGGCGGAGATCTCGTCAAAGGTCGTCGCCGAGTCGGATTCGATGCCGGTGCCAGCCATGGTCAGCGGCACGGGGCCGTGCGTGTGTTTCTTGGTCCGACAGAACGTTGGGTGGTCGGGCAAGATCAACATGCGATGCTCGTCGTGCTTGGAAAGGGCATCCCAAAGCGGAGCGACGATTTGCTGGTCGATCTGCTGGAGCGCTTCAATCTTGGCTTCGACATTGCCCTCGTGAGAGGCCTCGTCGGGAGCTTCAATGTGGACGCAGACGAAATCATAGTCGGCGAGCGCTTGGATTGCCGCTTCACCTTTGCCTGCGTAATTCGTGTCGAGGTACCCGGTTGCACCTTCCACTTCGATTCGAGGCCAACCGGCGAGTGCACCGATGCCACGAAGGAGATCCACCGCCGTGATCATTACACCCCGAATGCCGTAGCGTTCTTCGAACGTTGACAATTTGGGTGCTCCGCCCGAGCTCCACAACCAAACGTGGGTCGCGACGTCTTTGCCGGCTGCTTTGCGAGCGACGTTGATCGGGTGTTTGGCCAGGATCTCGGCCGACGCGTTCATCAGGTCGACCAAAATTTGGCTGCCTGGACCACGCGGGAAATCATCGACCACGCTGAGGTCGGTCAAATCGTGCGGGGCGCTCGACCGTGTCGAATTGGTGAACGGCGACGGATGTTCCGCGTCGCCGCGATACAGCATCAAGTTGCGGTAGCTGACTCCGGGGACAAATTCCAGTCGGCCGGCCAAGTCGCTGTCGCCGAGAGGTCCGTTTTCACCAAACAACTCCTTCGACAGATCTTCCAGCAACGTGGTCGCTTCTTCGGTGCTGATGTGATCGGCGGTGAAGTCGATCATCGTCTGGTCGCGAATCGTCACCAAATTGCAACGCACGGCGCAATCTTGCGGGCCCAGCTCGATGCCCTGTGCGGCGGCTTCCAAGGGAGCCCGGCCGGTGAAGCAAACGTTTGGGTCGTATCCCAGCAGGCAAAGATTCGCGATTTCGCTGCCGGCGGGGAAGTCGATCGGTGTGTTGTCGGTCACGCCGACGCGGCCCAGCGACGCGATTTGGTCCATCGCTGGCAAATTCGCGGCTTGCAGCGGTGTGCGGCCGTTCAGTGATTCGAGGGGTTCGTCGGCACAGCCGTCGGGAATGATCAGGACATATTTCATGGCGAAGGCTCCGCCTGGATGGTCGAAAGAATTGCGGCAGTTTCGTTGAACGCCCGCGAAAACGAAAGGGCCCGACAGAAACCAGCGTCGCAAGAACCGGCAAAATCGCTCCGATTGCCGTCATCGTTGACATCGGATTGATCGATGCAGCCTTCCACGCGAAAGAGTGGACTTTGACCAGACAAGCAAAAATTGGTGGTGCAGAGGGAGGAGCTGACCCATCCTTGAGCGGACACAGAGATCCTCTTCGTTCCCGGTCCATTTTCAAACGATGCAATCTGCCCCACCACCATCGGATTCCGACTCGGCGACTGGCCCCTTTTCAGGTCATTTTCCGTCTGAGCATGCGTGGGACAATCCGCCCGTTCAGGAAAGGTGGGAAGAACCGGTTGTGCCGACGTTGCCCGCCGTTCGATCCTCGTTGGAGGTTCGGCAGCTAGCGCGTGCGGTTCGTAAAGGTCGCGATGTGTCTTTCGGTGGTTTCTCGCCAGCGGATTCCGAACAAGAAACGCTAGAAAGTGAAACGGTCGAAACGCCGTCCACCCTGAAGCTGCATCGCCGGATTCTAGAGCTGGATGCGTTGCGTGCGATGGCGGCCATCAACTTGGTGTTGTTCCACTTCACGCACGTGTATGCGGTCAAGTTTGGCTTCTCCAGTCCGCTGGGCGGAGAATGGCCCTATG
The DNA here is from genome assembly GCF_002727185.1 of Rhodopirellula bahusiensis. NCBI lineage: Bacteria > Pseudomonadati > Planctomycetota > Planctomycetia > Pirellulales > Pirellulaceae > Rhodopirellula > Rhodopirellula bahusiensis. Next base: position 506,905 of record NZ_NIZW01000001.1, on the reverse strand, counting down.
GTGCCTACGGCGTCGAGCTGTTCTTTATCCTCAGCGGTTTCGTCAACAGCATGTCGCTGATGCGTCGTGGCAAGCCAGTTGATTTTGTGGCTGCTCGATTGATTCGAATCGTGCCACTGTTCTTAATGGTAATTTTCGCGAACCTTTGGATCGTGACGTTTGCTCCGCTGAACGGCCAACCGGTTTCAACGCAGCAGTTCCTGGCCAATTTGACTTTGATGCCACGTGTCTTTGGCTACGAATGCATTGATCCCGTGATGTGGACCTTGCAAGTTGAGATGATGTTCTACTTCGTCTTGGTGACGCTGTTTTGCAAAGGCTACTTGCAGCGGTATTTCGTCGGCTGGGGATCGTTGTTGGTCGCTTCGTTGGTGTTGTGTCCTGCATTGGATGCTGCCCAAGCCAGCTATGGACACACGTCGTTGTTTGCTGCATTGTCCGCGGTCAGGCACTTGTTGGTGCTCGACTTCGTTCCATTGTTCGCGATCGGGTTCTTGCTCTACATGATCAAGACCGGAGTGGGACCAAAGTGGAAGAACTTGCTGGGCATTGTTGTCGCCGCGGGCGTTTTCCACAGCATCGATCACGGCAAGCACAACCCTGCCGCGACGGCCTTGATCATCGGTCTGGTAACCATGGCCGCTTACGGAAAGATTCCTGTCCTGCGAATGAAACCGTTCGTGACCATCAGTGCGATCTCGTACGCGTTGTATCTGTGTCACAACAACCTCGGCTGCGTGTTGCTGAACACATTCGATCAAGCCGGCCTGCCACCGTTGGTTTGTTTGGCGATCGTGATCGTGTTCTCATTCGCTCTGGCGTTGGTAATCACGAACCGGATCGAGCAACCCATCACGAAGGCTCTGCGTCGGCTGTATGCGAAGGTTTCCGAGCGAGTGCGACGACCCTCGGTTGCGGAAGCAGTCGCCGGCTGAGCTGCCCGCCTTCGAAACGTCGTAGCCAGTCGTAGGCCAGGTTGTACCTGGCGACCCAACCGGTGCGCGTGAGAAGCGAGGCTTGGTACCCGCACAACGCTCCTTCACGAGCGTCGGTTATCTCGGCATTTCACCATCGCCATGTGAGACATGGCCTACGGCGACGACCTGAAACATCGCAACCGGATTCACCAGAATTCGTGCGTTAACCTGCAGCGCGGTGGTCCCCCACCGAGAACTGATTCCCATTCACGACGGTGACCGCCACGCTACAGGAGGTTACTTGACGACTAGGTTCACCATTCGGCCAGGGACGGCGATCGTTTTGACAACCTTCTTGTCGCCGATCGCGTTTTGCACCGCCGCATCCGCCAGTGCTGCTTCGCCCATCTCGTTCGGCTTCGCATCGGGTGACAACGAGATCTTCGCTTTCACCTTGCCGTTGATCTGAACCGGGATCTCGATGCTGGACTGAACCAAAGCGGCTTCGTCCCACTCCGGCCAAGGCTGCAGCGAAATCGATTCGGTGTGACCGAGGTGCTTCCACAGTTCTTCGCACATGTGAGGTGCGTAGGGAGCCAGCAATATCAGGAACGATTCCATCGCTTCACGCGGTCGCGTTTCGCAACGGGTGAAGTGATTGGTGAATTCCATCATCTTTGCAATCGCGGTGTTGAAGCTCATCGCTTCGTTGTCTTCGGTTACCTTGCGAATCGTTTGATGCAGCACGCGAAGTTGCTCTTCATCGCAAGCCGTGTCCACCACCGCACCGGAAAGCTTCAGCTCGTCTTCGGGCTCATCGATGATCATCCGCCAGACGCGATCGAGGAAGCTGCGCACGCCGCCGACGCCGTTCATCGCCCAAGGCTTGGTCGCCTCCAGCGGGCCCATGAACATCTCGTACAAACGCAGCGAGTCCGCGCCATAATCGCGAACGACTGAGTCTGGGTTGACCACGTTGCCGCGGCTTTTGCTCATCTTGAATGCGCGACTGTCGACCTTGATCGAGGCGTCGGATGCCAAGACAAAACCTTCGCCTTTCTTGACGACTTGTTCTTCCGTCAACGCAACAATCTCGACTGGTTCGCCGGTGGCTTTGTGGACGCGATTGTCCTCAGAGTCTTTCTTGACGTCTTTCGTGGAAACGTGTTTGCCGGACGGATCCACAAAGCTGGTGAATTCGACTTCGCCGAGAATCATGCCTTGGTTGACGAGTTTGCCAAACGGTTCCGGGCAAGTCACATGGCCGCGATCAAACAGGACTTTGTGCCAGAACCGTGAGTACAGCAAGTGCAACACAGCATGCTCGGCACCACCGACGTACAAGTCGACCGGCATCCAATCCTTTTCCTTCTGCGGATCGATCAATGCGTCGCTGTTCTTCGGATCGATGTACCGCAAGTAGTACCAGCATGAACCAGCCCACTGAGGCATCGTGTTGGTTTCGCGGCGATAGCGTTTGCCGTCGAGCTCCACGATCAACCAATCGTCGTCGGCTTTCGCGAGCGGCGGCTCGGGGCGACCGTGTGGTTTGAAGTCCGCGAGTTCCGGCAACGTCACGGGCAATTGATCATCGGGAACCAAGCGACGCACGCCGGTCGCATTGCCTTCAGAATCAATTTCGTGCAAGACTGGGAAGGGCTCGCCCCAGAAACGCTGGCGGCTGAACAACCAATCACGCAGCTTGTAATTGACGGCTTCGCAGGCCAAGCCTTGTTTGGCCAATTCCGCGGTCAAAGCGGCTTTGACTTCCGCGGTCGTCTTGCCATCGTACTCGCCGCTGTTGATCGCAACGCCTTCCGCGGCGAAGCAGGCTTTGCCGGCCAAGATCTCTTCGCGTTGCTTGTGGTCCGCTGGTGGATCGACGACTGGGATGACAGGCAAGTCAAACGCCACGGCGAATTCAAAATCGCGTTCGTCGTGAGCAGGGACGGCCATGATCGCGCCGGTTCCATAACCGGCCAACACATAGTCGGCGACCCAAACCGGGATGCTGCGTCCGTCGGCAGGGTTGATCGCGTGCGAGCCCGTGAAGACACCCGTCTTGGCTCGGTCGCCATCGGTTCGTTCGCGGTCACTTTTGAACGAAGCCTTTTCGCGATAGGCGTCGACTTCGTCTTTCTGTTCGGGTTTGACCAACACGTCGATCAATGGGTGTTCCGGCGCGACGACCATGTAGGTCGCTCCGAACAAGGTGTCGGGACGCGTCGTGTAAACACGCAAGCAATCCTTGCCGGGATCGGATGGAAAGCCTTCTGTTTCGCGAGCTCGTTTGAACGCAACGAACGGACCGGTGTCGTCGCCCGCGGCACCGCGTTGCAAGTAGAAGTCGACTTCGCCACCGGTGCTGCGGCCAATCCAATCGGACTGCAATTTCTTGATGCCGTTGGGCCAATCGAGATCGTCCAAGCCTTCCAACAACCGTTCGGCGTAATCCGTGATCCGCAACATCCATTGCCGCAGCGGAATCCGTTTGACCGGGTGCCCGCCCACTTCACTTTTGCCATCGACCACTTCTTCATTGGCCAACACCGTGCCGAGTTTCGGGCACCAGTTCACCAAAGCGTCATCGAGGTAAGCCAACCGCTTTGAATCGCGATACTGCTCGATCGCCAACTCGCCTTCGGCGGTGACGTTATCGGGGATCGGCAACTCCGCGATCGGGCGACCTTTTTGTTGGTCCTGGTCGAACCAAGTGTCATACAAGACGCCAAAGATCCACTGCGTCCAGCGGAAGTACTCTTCGTCTGTCGTCGCCAAGACTCGGTCCCAGTCATAGCTGAAACCGAGCATCTTCAATTGGCGAGTGAAGTTGTCGATGTTGCGTTGAGTTTGAACGCGAGGGTGCTCGCCGGTCTTGATCGCATGCTCTTCTGCGGGCAATCCAAACGCGTCGAATCCCATCGGGTGCAAAACCGATTCCCCGCGAGCTCGTGCGAATCGCGAAACGATGTCGGTTGCCGTGTAGCCTTCCGGGTGCCCGACGTGCAAACCGTCGCCGCTGGGGTAGGGGAACATGTCCAGCACGTAACGTTTCTTTTCACCGACCTTTTCGGGCGTGGCGAAAGTGTGGTGTTCGTCCCAGTAAGCTTGCCAGCGAGGTTCAATTTCGTTGGGGTTGTAGCGGACCATGTCGTCTTAGCGATGCGGGGAAGGGCAGGGCAGAGCGGGGCAGGGCACTTGCAAAGAAAAAGCGACCGCTCCGCGTTGCAAACAGGTTCCCTCAGAGGGCGTTTTCGGGCAAGCGGTCTGGTAGGCGAGCCGCGTGGGATGAGAGCTGGCTGCCACGTCTGGGGTTCGCTGGATCGCTCGGTTCTCAGCGGTGGTCCAACGATTGCAACCCGCCGCGTGAGCAAGGAATCGATCACCGGGGCGTCTGGGCAGGCTCAGCCTTGCTGACGCGGCGGGTTACGAATCAGCTATCTGCTAAGCGACGCCTAGCACACGGACGATAACCAGCACGCCCGCAGCGACCACTAGGCTCACCGCAACCGTTCGACGCAGCCAGACTCCGGCGGGCTGAGTCACCGCGACCCATTCGGCGCGAAATGTCATCGCGGTCCAATCCGCTTCGGATCCCTCGGCCGCTTTCGCTTCCTGGTCACCGATGCCCAACGATGCAAGTTCCAGCCGGCGGACCGGCGAGGAATCTGCCCAGGTCCAACCCGTGATGGCAACCATCAGAGCCACGCCAGTCGCCCACATCCAAGCCTGTAGCGGCCATGACGTAGCGAGCTTTTTCACTTCGATGGACTTGGCAAACAACGCGATCCGGTCCGCATTGGCTCGCTCGTATCCCGCCAGCCACTCGTTGGTACGGGTTGTTTCGCTCCGCCAAAACGTAGCCCACTTGGAAGCTTTGGGTGGCGGTTCGGAAGTCGAATGACTGGCCAATCGGAGCGGCGATTCTGAATCGCTCTCATTCGCTGCGAATCGGCTTTGTTCCGCGTTCGCGTAGAAGGCCGCCACCTCGCTTCGCCAACGCACCCATCCGACATTGGCGGACGCCTTGGGTTGCTGGGCGTCGAGCAGCCGCTTGCGAAACCCATCCACGTTGTCGCTGGTCACAACTCGATGAGACCACTCGGTATCACTGTGGTTCGCGGCGGAAGATTTCGCGTGAACCGATTGCGGGTAGGAAACCCGTTGCCGTGCCGGTTCCGGAGGCCAGATAGCCATCATCAACATGAAACTGGCGATCGAGGCGACCGCGATGCCGACGAGCGGGTTGCGTGTTAGGATTCTCAATGCAGCGAATTTGCCAGACACGAAACGATGCCACTGAAAACGCGAGGGACCGGCGATTCGGTCGCGATCGGAGAGATCGCGGACCGTCCTTGTTGTTGATCGGCCGGTTCCACTTCGGTGATCCAGGAAACTTGAAACGATTGTGACAACCTTGCCTCCATCCGGTCCCAGTGATCCCCCCGCCGCGGCTTTTGCTCGTCCGGTGGGGCCTCCCTTCGCGATCAAAATCTGCGGCATGCGAAGCGTCAACGACGTACGAGCCGTCGCGGAGGCTGGAGCCGACGCGGTAGGACTGAACTTCTACGAACCCAGCGTCCGTTCACTCAACCCCGATGCTGCCGAAACTTTGCAGATCAACGACGCCGCCCGAGACCACGGGCTGACCCGCGTCGGACTGTTCGTCAACCACGACTCGGCATTCATCCTGCGGGTTGCCGGTTCGTTGCAGCTCGACTGGATTCAGTTGCATGGGGACGAACCGGTGTCCCTCGCGAAGACCCTGATTGCGAATGGGAAACGAGTGTTGAGAGCCGTTCGATTGCCTCGCGGGAAACTGGAGCCCGGTCAGATCGAATTTGTTATCGGTGAGTGGAATGGCGTGGACGTGTCGCTGTTGCTCGACGCCGACGCGGGAGCCTCATTTGGCGGAGGCGGCCAGTCGTTGGATTGGCCCAGTATTCAAGCGTGGTCAAAAAATCGTGGTGAGTCCGCGGCCGCGTGGGTGCTGGCTGGCGGTCTGAATCCTGAAAACGTTCACGAGGCGATTTGCGTCAGCGGGGCGAGCAGCGTCGATGTGGCCAGCGGTGTGGAACAGCCCAAGGGACAGAAAAACGCCGAGAAAATCCGCCAATTCGTCGCAGCCATCGGGCGAGGCGGGGCGGCCCGGTGAATCCAGGGTAACTGGGCGTTGACGTCGGACGGATTTGTGCCAAACTTTGCCACCCAGTCAAAGACCAACACAGCTCGCGGCCGTGGCGGAACTGGCAGACGCGCTAGGTTGAGGGCCTAGTGGGAGATAATCCCGTGGAGGTTCGAATCCTCTCGGCCGTACTGATTGAACCCCGTGATTCACGGGGTTTTTTCATGCGCGGACGGAATGGGGAGCATAGGCAATTCTGACGGAAGTTTTGTTGTTCAGGCTTGCCAGTCCCCAGGTCGAAAACGCAGCAGCTTCTTCGTCTGATGCGAACTTTGGTTCACTCCTGAGGAATCATCGATTCCCGCTCGCTCGCGAACAACAACGATGGCCGGAGGCACGCTGAGTTGAGAGATGGAATCGAACGACCGGAGGAAATCATTCTTGTTCCGGGGCTTTTGGAACCAAGCATCGCGATGGTTCCACTGCAATGGTCGCTCCTTAAACACTGTCCTTGTGTGGAGTGCTGGCAAGACCGCTGCATTTTTCGTGACCTCGATCGCAGCGTTGATCGAATGGTCAAACGTATTTCGGGAGACCGCGAGGCAGGGAAGTCGATAGGAGTTGTCACGCACAGTTTTGGTGACTGGGTTGTTCGAGCTGCGATCGCGAGGGCGCCGGAGCATCGTGTCACGACACTCGTTTCGTTGACTCCGTTGATGCGGTTCGGATTTCTGACCGGATTGCTTTCCGTCGTCTCGGGGAACCGGATCCCGGAGGTGACGGTGATCATGGATCCCGATCGAGCCTCCGCGAATGCAGACTGTGATTCCAATGTGCGGCGATTGGTGTTGTGGTCTTGGATCGACGAAAGCTTGCGAAGCGTCGACCTTTCGCACGTTAGTAACTTGGAGGCTCGACGCGTCGCTGCAACTCACCTGTCAATTCCATTGCAACCAAACGTTCACCACGCGGTGGCCGATTTTATGTTCGGTTTCTAGTCCGAATGCCCTGCGGTTTCCGTCGAATGCAGAACGGATTGAGGTGCGAAGGCCATGCGGAACACGGCCGGGTTACGAAGTCCAAGGGCAACCCAAACGGCGATCCCAACGATGATCGGGATGAAGAATGGTTCTTCCATTCGAACGTGTGTTGCGGTCGCGCCACCCAAGTAGGCAGCCAACAGAATGGCGCCGATGAACGATGTTCGCGGAATCAGAAACAGGACCGTGACGGTCACTTCGACGATGCCAATCCAGAACATCACATCTTCGCTCCATCCCATTTTGGCAAACATTTCGGATTTGCCCTCCCACGAAGTCAGCTTCCCGGAGGCACTTGCTCCAATCAGCATCAGGGCCAAAAGACCGCTCAGGATCCATCCGGCAATGGTCAACTTCTTGTTTGATTTCATCTTTGTGCCAATAGGTTCTAGAGCAGATGATTCGGTAGATGCGATGTTTACGTCGGGAATCACGATACGATGCCGGGGGACCGAGCGTTCGTGATCATGGTTGATTGTCGATTCAGTCGGATTTGCTTCGGGTTGCAATGCCGCTCATGAATGTGACCCACTTGCCATCTTCGGCGAGGATTCGAGATTTGATCGAGAGATCGTTTTCGGACTTGAACTCATAGATGTCTTCAAATTTTGTTGTCGTTCCATCCGTCATGAAATTGGGACCCTCAGCTTCCAGCGTCAAGATTTTCCCAGTGGTGTCGACCTGACCTTGATAGTGCCACATGAAGGATGTCATTGAGTCGACCCAGGTGCCCACATACTTCTTTTTCGTTGTATCGAAGCCGATCGTTTGAATGCCATTCATCGGCGTTCCCGCATAGTCGCCTTTCATGTTGTTGATCAACCAAAAGCCGCCGAGCATACGGGATGTCATGGTGCCTTCGCATTGAACTGGCGGTTGTTCCGGTCCCATGCTGGCTTCTGATTTGGTGGTCCAAGTGCCTGAGAATTTTTGCAGCCATTCATGCTTTTGAGTGGGCTCGGACATTGCAGGTTGCTCTTGTGCGATCGCGTGCCCAGTCAACAGTGATGCGAATGCAAGCGACAGCAGCAGAAATGAATGGTGCATGTTTGGTTTCCTGGTCAGTTGAGAGTTTCGATGATTGCGTTTTATTCTGGTCGAACGCATTGGTCCTGAATCGACAAAACGCCCGAAGAATTTCCAATTTGACTTGAGCATAACGCCCGATCACGCTAACGTGCAACCGATATGTTGCATGTTACTGTCTGGGAAATAAGGCGGAAGTGATGAATGAAACAACCGATCGAATCGAAAAGCAAATTGAAATCGATGCCCCGGTTTCGCGTGTTTGGAGAGCGATCACGGACCACCAAGAGTTTGGTGAGTGGTTTCGAGTGAATTTGGAAGGGCCGTTCGAGGTGGGGGAGATGACTCGCGGTGCAATCACCTATCCCGGCTATGAGCATGTGACGATGGAAGTGATCGTGGAGGCGATCGAACCGGAACGCCGCTTCGCTTTTTGGTGGCGTCCCTATGCAGTCGATCCAAAGGTTGATTACTCCAACGAGCCTCGTACATTGGTGGAGTTCATCTTGGATGCGGTTGAGTCAGGGACATTGGTTCGCGTCACCGAGTCCGGCTTTGATGGAATTCCCGCCCATCGTCGTGAGGAAGCTTTTCGCATGAATGATGGTGGTTGGGCAGCGCAGGTCGTGAACGTTCAGAACTATGTCCAAGACAACCTCTGATTCATCCAACAAAATTGACACGCGACGTCACGCGATGATGTTCGCTGCGCTAGGAGATGACACGCGACTGAAGATCTTGGTGAAGCTGCGTTCGGGTGTACCTCAGTCCATCAAGCAGTTGTCTGCGGACTTGCCCGTGACTCGACAAGCGGTCACCCGGCATCTACGCGTGCTCGAAGAAGCCAACTTCGTTTCCCAGGAAGCACACGGACGAGAACGCCGGTTTGTAGCTCGTTCAGAAGCAATCAGCGAAGTGCATGAATTTCTGGATATCGTCGCCGGGCAGTGGGAAGACGCATTGATGCGTTTGAAGTCGTTTTCTGAACGGAAGTGATTCAGGGACATTCCGTCGTTGCAAGGAGATTGCTGGTTCTCATTGTTGGACTCGAACTTGTTCCTCGTTCTTGCGGAACATTCCCTCACTCGAAGCCTACAATTTCTCAGGTTTCGCGTAGTCACCACGGCTGAAGTATTTCTCAAGCCAAACATAGGCAACGATGAAGAAGTAGCGACTTCCCATCTCACGGACTTTTAGTTTTGCCAATCCTGTCCGACGATTTCGCCAGGTGATAGGAATGACGACCCAAGAATAACCACGAGCGATTGATTTCAATGGCAATTCGACGGTCAGATTGAAATGAGGCGAAAGGAATGGACGGCATCCGTCAAGTGTCGTCCGGCGATACGCTTTGAAGGCGTTGGTGGTGTCGTTCAGCTTGATTCGAAAAAGGAAGCGGATCAGATGATTGGCTGTCCGGTTGAGAAACAATTTGAACCAGGGGTAGTCGACAACGCCTCCACCTTTGACAAATCGGCTTCCGAAGACAGCGTCGAAGCCTTCGTTCAATAAATTCCAATAGCGGACGACGTCGCGGCAATCGTCCGATTCATCGGCCATCATGATGACCACAGCATCGCCCGTGGATTGATCGATGCCGTGTCGGATCGCAAGACCGAATCCGTGTTCACCAAGGTTTTGAACGGGCTTCAACGCCGGAAGTGAGTTTGCCATTTCAGACAAGATCGCCCAGGTTCGATCCGAACTTCCGTCATCGACGACGACGATCTCGTGCGGAACTTCCTTGAGTCGTAACTCCAGATGCAGATGCTCGACGCTCGAACGAATGCAGCCTTCTTCATCGCGAGCAGGAATAACGACCGACAGGAGTTGCAACGGATCGACTACTCCATCGGGTGCGCCCCCTTCGATTGGATGGGGTGGGCTCTCTCGTTTTTGTTGTTCGTCGGACACCGCGTTAAACCACTTTCTCTCGCATTGATTCCATCGATCGATTTATCGGAGGACTTGGCTCAAAGTAGAACAATGAGTCGACTGTGATTCAGGAAAGGAGCTGTCGTCTGTCATGTTGAAATGTCGAGCCAGTCAGGGTTTGCCTTGGCGTAATCCGCGATCTCTGCGAAAATTTCCTCTTTCGTCGTTTTAGGATGCCATCCCCAGGCCGATTTTGCCAGTGTGTTGTCCAGAACCACCCACGGAAGATCGAAAGGCCGAGTGGTGTGCTGAGATTCGACTGCATGGGCACCAAGATGTTCGTCACACCAGGCGGTCAGTTGCTGCAGAGAAATTGCCGATTCGATTCCTCCGGAAACGTTTGTGATCAAAGGCTTCTCGTGAAGCTCCGATGTCATTTGGTGGGCAATCAGTGACAGTAAGTCACGCGGATGAAGACAATCACGAACTTGATGTCCCAACGCGTCAAAGCCTGTGTAGTGCAACGAACGACGTGCAAGATGGCTGTGTATCCAGAAGGCGATGATGCCTTGATCCGGCCGTCCAAATTGTCCCGCACCAGCCAGAATGCCGCAGCGATTGACCAAACAAGGGAATCCAAAAGTTGCCGCGTATTCAAGTGCAATTTGTTCGGATGCGCACTTGGTCGACCCGTACAGCGATACAGGGGGAGTTGTCGAAAAGCTCTCGCGGATCCCTTTTTCTGACATGCCATCGGGGAACGGTGGCTTGGGAAAGTAAGCCCCGTTGTTGATGCCAATCGAAAGATTCGCCAATGGAAGAATCGAGTAAACTCGACTGCTACTGAGGAGGACCAGCCCGGCCTGCGTGCGTTTACAAAGTTCCAGTACATTGATCGTGCCGACAAGATTGTGCTCGACAAGCTGCCGGCTGCTTGTTTGTCCGTCAACACCAGCCATCACAGAAGGCTTGGCAGCCGCATCGATCACCCAGTCGATTTCTCCTACGCAATCTAAATCGGACGCGTTTCGTAGGTCACCGTGAATGACGTTGATACCCCGGGACGTCAAATCGCGACGATTCAGATCGCTGCCCGGGCGGGCGAGATTGTCGATCCCTGAGATTTCCCAAGAGAGGCCTTGGTCGATCGCCAGTTTGGCGATCGTGTTTCCAACAAAGCCACAGATCCCGGTGATAAAAACTCGCGTGGCCACTCAACTCTCCTCGTCCCAAAATTATTGCTAGTGCCAACCGAGCAACCGGCCATCCGAGGCCCATCATAGTCTGCAAGCGAACAAACGGGCGACCCAACCGAGTCGTCAATTTGGCTCCAGGCGGGCGGTTCGCCAGCGAATTCGCCTAGCCGGCGAATTGTTGTTGCATGGTGTCGAGGAATTTTTGGAGTTGGTCGGCGGGGAGTTGGTTGATTCCTGCTGCGGCTTTGCGGCCGCCTCCGGTTGGGAATTGGCGAACAAGTTCGTCGGCGCCGGTTTTGGTCGCTAGCGGAGCTCGGACGCTGACGAGGTAATCGCCCGATGGCAGTTCGCTCAGCAACGCGTGGGCTCGGCCTGGATTTTCGCGGGCCAGTTGGTTGCTGTAGACGCCGCTGACTCGACGTGAGAATGGATCGTTGGGGAACAGGAACGCTGCACAGGATTCGGTCGCCATTTTGGGCTCGATCGAGGCCGCTCGTTTCATGTCGCTGTCGAAACCATCGCGAAGGGTTTCAAAGGTGGTGTCCGATGCGATGAACTCAAACGGGTCCGCGTACGGTTGGACTTTGCGATACAAGTCGTCGGGTGCGAAGTAGAGATCGTCGAGTGTTCCGCCGTAGCCGTTGTAGTTGAGCAACGTGCCGAGTTGTTCCAGTTCCGCGAGTTGCGAATCGTTGAGGTTCAGTGGTGCGGCGGCGGACTTTGCCGCGTCGTGCAGGTTGTCGCCGTACAGAGCGGTGACCGCCCAGGGCAAGAATTGACCATTGAGGAATCGATTGACGAGCAGTCCGGTGCACACGTCGCCGGCGGTGTCGATGTTCGTCGACAGCAGCGGCGAATCGGGAATGTCGCCAGCGAAGTGGTGATCGAAGTAGGTGACCGGAACCTCAGCATCCAAGACTCGCTGGAGTTCGTCGCGATTCTTGTCGAGCGAAATGTCGAGCACGGTCACCGAGTCGCCCGAGACCGCGGGGACACGTTTGAGAAGGTTGATGTCTCGTTTGACGCCTGTCACCAGCGTGCTGTCTTTGGGTTCCGCCAGCCGCAGTTGATGCAGCGCGCAAATGCCATCCGCGTCGCCATTGAAAACGTCAAAGTGAGTCACGTCGTTATCTCGATCGGTGTGAGCAGATTGGTCCGAATTTCGGTTCCATGGCTCCCGATTCTAGTTCCTGGCCGAGAAAGCGAAACGGTGCCAGAGCGAAAGTCCGAATGGAGAATCAAACGCCCGCTCGTTCGTGAGTAGAACGAGCTCAGTCGAGCGGTGAATACTCAAATGATCGGATCTCTGCGTTGCCGGTTCCTTCCGCATAAATGGCGGGGCGAAGGTAGGAGAAACTCCCCAGAACGTTGTGGTCGAATCCAGACAGCTCAAAGGTTCTTGAACATTTGGTCCAGTTCTCGCCGTCTTCGCTGACGTAGAGATTGGCGGTTTGGTTGGACAGAGTGGCTCGCAAGAATCGAATTTTGTCACCTCGGACGCCACGGAATGACCGACGAGAATCGTTCAGTCGCATGATGACTCGGTCGCCTTGCACGGCGACGCCGGCCAAGCGGGCTTCGGAGTACCAGATTGAAAGTCCTAGTTCGACATCGGGATCACGTTCACCGAGTTCGATCCGAACGTCGTAGTTCTTTTCGGGCGAGATGACTTGCAGCGTTCGCATTCGATCATCAGGGTTCTCGAACTGAAAGTGTCCATCGCCGACCTGGTAAGAATTCAGCGCGTGAGCGCCGGTCAGTTGCCATTGCAAGCCAAGTTCGGAGGACTCAAACGAATCGTTCGAGACCGGACCGTTGAGGTGTTCGATGATCTTGGGCTCTTGATTGGGATCACGTTTGAGTTTGAACCATCCGTCATCCGTCCACTCGATCGCTTCGATCAGCGTGTGACGTCCGTGTGGCAAGGCTCCCTTTTTGTATCCGTGGTAGACGACGTACCAATTGCCATCGGCGTCGTCGATGATCGTGCCGTGTCCTTTGGACCAATAGGTTTCTTTTCGCGACCAAGTGTGGACGACTGGATTGTGAGGGCTGTTTTCCCAAGGCCCCAGTGGCGACCGCGAGCGAGCCGATGTGACCATGTGGCTGGTCGCGGGACCGGCCGTGCCACCTTGCGCCGCGGTCATGTAGTAGTAACCGTCGCGAAAAATGAGTTTGGGAGATTCGAGGCAAAAGCATTCGACTTCCCAGTCGGCCGGGTACTGCCAGCCACGGTGCTTTTGTTCGGGATCGCCCGTGACTTTCAATCCATCGCGTGAAAGCGGAACGACATTGCCGTTGTGCATGTACAAGTAGCGGTCGCCTTCGGGCGTTGCGATGTGGCCCGGGTCGATGCCGGGAACGTCGAGTTCGATTGGATCCGACCAAGGTCCATGAGGATCTTCCGCGGTGACGATGTAGTTCTTGCCGCTCGATGGAAAGTACAGATAGAACAGCCCATCGTGTTTGATCAAGTCGGGGGCCCAGACGGTGCCAACGTCTTGATGGAGGGCATTGGAAATCGGCTTCCAGTCGGTCAGGTTGGTGGAGTGCCAAATCGTCAGACCGGGATAGGTCCGGTAAGAGCTGTGCGTCATGTAAAAGTCTTCGCCATCACGAACGATCGTTGGGTCGGCATGATCGCCGCCCAAAATCACGTGCAGGTTGCCGTCGGCGGGTGGTGCTGCGTTTGCGACAGCAAACGGGAACGCGAGAAGAAGACAAGCGGCGAGGATTGTTTGGGACTTCATGAGCGAGGGGAGTCGTGAGGCGGTGGGGAGAAAGCAGTGGTGGGCAGTTGAATCGAACCAAGTGGTTGATTCTCGAAGCTGATTTTAGTTGTTGAATCGAAACGCCATTGAGAACGATGCCTGCACCCGCCATAAATCACAACTCGATTTTGAACTCTCACCGTCGCGAAACTGTTTGGCGACGTGGGAATGTTGTGGCGGGAGAGTGCAACGCATTTTCGAAGGCACGGTCAATGTCGGTCGTTCGTGCGTCTGATTGAGATTTGTGCTTGGGAGGATCTTCACAAACCGAACTCGTCGAGTGAGATGGTTTGGAAATCCAGGTCCGCTCGCGAAGATTCGTAGAGGATGCCGAGGGTTTTGTCGTCGACCATCACGAGCGAGCTGTAGGCTCCGCCTTCCGTGTCCAAGACGACTTGTCGCTTTGACGGCCAGGTTGCACCGTCATCGAGGTTTGCTCGGACAGTCATGTTGGCACGCCGAGTTTTGTGGTTCGGGTTGCTGAAGAACAGGACGCGGCGACCATCGGGCAATGAGTGTGCGATCAGGCTGGCCATGCAGACAGGTTCAGGCAGGGCGCCGTGGTCGCTGGGGTGAACTGTCCAGGTCTGGCCCAAGTCGCTCGTCACGCTGATGGCTCGTCCGTTGGTATCAGATTTGTCTTTGCGATTTTGGTTGTCTCGCATGTTCAACATCAACGAACCATCGGCCAACTCAGCCACAGCGCACTCGGTTGTATCGGAGCGTGCAGGAGACGAGACCGTCCATGTCTTTCCGTGATCACGCGAGTAGATGAGATTGGAAAACGGAAGTCCGGTTTGGTCGCGGCCTTGTGTTGGAATCACCAGCGTGCGGTCGGTCATGGTGATTCCGTTGCCTGGCGCGGGAGCGAACAAGTACCACTTGGGATCCTTGAGTTGCTTGGTCCAGTTCTCGGGGGACGACCACGTTTGTCCGTCGTCGGTGGAACGCACCGCTAAGAATTGGGTGGAGGTTTCAATGTCCAGTCCCGGTTCTGATCCATTGCCACGCCATTGATGCGTGCCTGGTTTGCCGTGTGTCCAGACCGCGGTGACGATGATTTCTCCGGTGTGCGTGTCGACCAAGATATTGGGGTCGGAGCATCCGTTTTGGTCCTTGGGCAATCCTCCGTGGGTGCCCATGTCCATGATCGGACGTGGAGCGGACCAAGTCTTTCCGCCATCAGTGGATCGCGAAAGTCCGATGTCCATGTGGCCTTGGAGATCGCGGCGACTGTCGTAACGCATGTCGTAAACCGCCAGCAAAGTGCCGGTGTTGGAACGAGCGATACCGGGGATGCGAAATGTGTGGCAATCGTGATCGCCTTGGCGGTGAAGGATCACCGATGGTCGTTCGTTCGCGCTTGCAATGGGTGTGAGCGAGCAGGTGGTCAGGATTGAAGCCAGGATCGTTGCGAGGCAACGTGGGGAGATGAATCTCTGTGACATGGAAGGGGACTTGGCGGGGCGGGTTTGGTGGGAGGCAAATAAAAAAGCCGACGCGAAACTTGGCTGGCAAGTTTCGCGTCGGCTTCAAGATAGTCGAGTTCGAAAACCTAGGAGTTGCTGGGAAGGGTAACACGCGTCACTTCCCATGCCGGGCCCTCACCCTCGCGTACGCCTGAACGGCGTCGCTCGACCTCTCCCCAAACTTCGTTTCGGGAGAGGTGTGCTATGCGAAAATCTGCCGAAAAGCGGTAGCAGAAAACTGCACGACCTCGAAGCGGGCCGAGGGGGGGAACGTGTCTTTCGAAAGCGAGCTTCCTTCTGAATCAGTTTTTGATCTTCGCTTTCTTCTTCAACTGGTTCAGCTTCTTCGTGCCGCCTTCGTTGACTTCGAAGATGAACTTGGCGAGGTCCAAGAACTCTTGTCGATCCTTCAGCATGTTGACGAGTCCGGGCGGCATGGTCGAGTTTTGTGACTCGAGCACGTCTTCCACATCATCGATTGGAATGGTGCGGGGTTTGCCCTGATCGGCTGCGATGCTGAGCGTGATCTTGTCGTCCGTTTCTTCGACCAAGAAGCCCGACAGGATGGCACCGTCGACCGTGATCACGTTCACGGTTTGGTAGCCTTCCAGGATCTTCTCGGATGGTTTCAGAATGGACTCGAGCAAGTGCTCGTGCGTGATGTCATCACGTGATTTGGTGAGCTGAGGGCCAAGCTGGTAGCCTTCGCTGACATCGTGGCACGTCGCACAAGCGGTCTTGGAACCATAGAAGTAACCGGCGCCTCGAACGGCGTCGCCTTTTTCAGTTGCGTCACGAACGAGATCGCTGAGTGATTCCGCGAGGAGTTCGTTTTCGAGCTGGTTGGTGGCGGGTTCGTCTTCCACCATCTCGGGACGACTGCCTTCGGGGAACGGATGCATTTCGATCAGTTCTTCAGGGCTGTAGAAGCGTTGACGATCTTCGGTCGCGGCGCGAATGCTTTTCACCTCGTCCGGTTTGATTTCGCTGGCGTCATTGCCCCAGCTGTTTCGGACGTACGTCAATGCGGCGGCGATTTCTGCATCGGAGAACATGTTCCCGATCGCGGTCATCGGTGGCACGCCTTGGGTTGGTTCAAAGACCTTGCCGCGAACGCGAATTTTTCCCCAGATGCCGTGCAGCGTGAGTTTGATCAGACGCTCAGAATCGCCGTTGACCCATTCACTACCAGCCAGTGGCGGGTAGATCCGAACGATGCCTTCGCCGTTGTCACGGTGGCAGGCGTAACAAGATCCTTCTTCAAAGAAGACTTGTTGACCCAGAGCGTAGGTCTTCGCGAATTCCTTGTTCTTGAACTTGTTCGACTTGGTTCGATAGTTCTTGGGTTTGGCGGCGCCTTCCAATTTGCTGGCGAGCAACTGTTTGTATTCCACCAACAAGTTTTCAGGATCAAATTGTTTGCCTTCGATCAACTGTTCGACGTCTCCTTTGAGCAGCGGCATGGCACTGTTGAGAGCGTTGCGAATCCAGCGATCCGTTTTCTGGGAGGCGACCGTGAGCAACACTTCCGCTCCGCGTTTGCCACCCAACCATGAACCGGCCGAGAGAGCTTCTAGGCGAACACGCGCGTGTTCGTCGGTGGCGGCGGTCAACAAGTATGTCTCAGGTTGATCGAGCAGGTGCAGGCAGTGACGAACCACTCGAACCGCTGCGGAGCGGACGCGGTGGTCTTCAGCTTTTAGGCACTGATTGATCAACTCGGTGGATGGTTCTTGGTGACCCCAGGTTGCCCAAAGAGCTTCGAGAACCAAGCGTTCGTTGTCAGCGTTGTCGCTGGCGAACTTCATCGCGGCGTTGATGACCGTTTGTTTGTCGCGTCCACGCAGTTCGAGATGCGAACGTTTGCGAGCGTTGAGCTCGTGCAATTTCATGTTCTCGAACAGTTGCTCGATTTCGGCGTCGGCAACCGTTGGTGGTTCGACCAGATCGCGGTCCGAATGAGTGATGCGATAGATGCGGCCGTACTCTGAGTTCCGCACCGGGTCACGAGCGCTGTGTTGCATGTGACCGATCAGCGTGTTGTGCCAATCGATGAAGTATAGGCTTCCGTCGGGAGCGACTTCCAGGTCACAAGGACGGAAGTTGCCATCGGAAGACTGGATCAAGTCTTGGCGGAATTTGCCTTTGATTTCAACGCCGTCTTCCACCGTCTTGTACTGCTTGATTCCCAGGAAGCCAATTGTGTTGGCGTACATGTAGTCGCCTTGGACTTCATCGGGGAAGTGACGGCTGTAGAGGAATTCAGAACCGGAAGTGGGACGAGCGTGGTGTTCGTAGTTGAACTTCGAAACCTTTGGGATTTCCTTCGAGTGCGGGATCTTCATCGAGTAACCGAGCATCCAGTACTGCGAACCGCCGGAGGCATCGTTGACGAACGTTTGACCATATTCGTCGTGAGCGACGCCCCACGGGTTGGAAACATCGGACTGCATGACGCGTTCGACTTTCCAAGAGCTTGGATCGAAACGCCAGACGCCTCCGTCGGTCATGCGTTCGGGACCCCAGGGCGTTTCGACTTGCGAGTGCAGGAAACGACCTTCGCACATGTAAATGCCGGCACCGTGGTCAACATCAAATGCTGAGATGGCATGGTGAGTGTCGTGCGGATCGAAGCCGTCGAGCAAGTATTCCATCTTGTCGGCGTGGTCGTCTCCATCGGTGTCCTTCAGCAGAACCAAGAAAGGTTCTTGTGAAAGGTAAACGCCTTCGGGAGCCAGTTCGAAACCGATCGGCATGTGCAAGCCATCGGCAAAGACCGTTTCCTTGTCGGCTCGTCCGTCGCCATCGGTGTCCTCGTAAATGAGGATCATGTCGTTGGGTTTTGAGTCACCTGGTTTGTAGTGCGGGTAACTCGGCAGTGTTGAAACCCACAGGCGACCTTTGTTGTCGAAACGCATCTGGGCAGGGTTGCCCAGGTTTGGGAAATCTTGCTCGGAAGCAAACATCGAGACTTCGTAGCCTTCGGGCAACGTGAATGTCTTGAGGGCTTCTTCTTCAGCTTTGAGGTAGTCCGGGTTGCCGTTCTTTTCGCTCATTCGGAAGTTGGTTTCAACTGAAGTGAGCGGTCGCGTGATCGTGTCATCCACTTCGATTGTGGACGATTTGCCCTGCGCGATTGCCCAAACGTTTTGGTCTCGCAGAACCGTCATCTGACGGATCTTTTCGATTTCTTCGGGGTAGTTGAAGTTGCCGTAGGGAGCCCAGCGGCGGCCGTAAGCGTGAACACCGTTGAGCATGCGGAAGTCATTTCGCCAGAACCACGCTTTGTCTTGGACGGCCGCGTGCAACAGCGAATCGGTTGGTGCGACACCTGAGTCGGCACCAAACAATTGCTGCATGATGACCGGGGCGAGTTTCGCGTAACCGGCGTCCGAGAGGTGCACGCCGTTGATCGTCAATGGCTCATTGGAGGTTTGGAACCAATCCAAAGTCGGTGTGTAGAGGTCGAGGAACCCGATGTGTTTTTCATCGGCGACTGCACCAATGGCATCCGCATACGCCTTCAAAATGGCGTTTCGATCTTCCGCATTGGGAAGATTGAATTCGGGGTGCTGCTCCATCGCGATTGGAGTCGCGAGAACCAAACGGGGTGGTTTGGATGCGTCACGTTCGTAGGATCGCGAAAGGGTGTGATCGACAAAGGCACGCAGTTCGTTCTTGAAGTTTTCGACTCCGTCCATCCCGTCGAAGGACTCATTGAAGCCAAAGAAAGCGACGATTGTGTTGGCTTTGACAATGGTCAACCATTCGTCCGGTTTGGGATAATGCCCCTCACCGAAGTGACCTTGGATTTCAGGTCGGAACTTCTCCGCACCGGGAAACGCCCACGGGTCTTTCTTGCCCGCTTCGGGGCGATAGGCCGGCGTGTGGCCGGGGAAGCCCATGTTGCGGAACGTCAGTTCTTTGTCGGGGAACTGTTGGTAGAGAGCCGTCTCAAACGAATTGAACAGCTCCATTCGCGAAGCCAAACCGTTGCCAAGAAAAGCGATCGTTTCGCCTTGCGTTGGTTTCAGTGGCAATGAAACGGGGGCGACGTCGCCTTCGACAGGAACGGGTTGCAGGTATTCCGGACGGACTCGTTTGGTCTGTTGAGTCTCATTGTCGGTAACGGTCGTGATGACATCCGGTGCGGAAGATTCGTCACTCGAGTTGTCATCTGCGTGAGACAGCGAGCATGCGCTTGCGAACAAGAGACATGCGCAAGCGAGACCAACGCGAGTCAGTTCTGACACCACACGCCGCAATTGATTCGCTGGGGGTCGCATATTGTTTTGAGTTGGTGAGTTCATTTTGAGGCAGGTTCTTAGCAGCAAGTTTCGCTCGCTGAAGATGGTGAGAGGTGGGAAGACAGGGGAGGGATACATTCTAGTTCATCGGACTCGGCGTGGGATGGTGGAAGCGCATGCGAGTTCAACGAATTGTCGCATTTGAAATGCCGACAGCCCTTGGATGTCTATGGATTGCTTGTCGCGCTGCAAGCAATCCAGATT
This sequence comes from Rhodopirellula bahusiensis, assembly GCF_002727185.1. Lineage (NCBI taxonomy): Bacteria > Pseudomonadati > Planctomycetota > Planctomycetia > Pirellulales > Pirellulaceae > Rhodopirellula > Rhodopirellula bahusiensis. The sequence goes on along the minus strand of NZ_NIZW01000001.1, from coordinate 486,975 downwards.
GATGTTCTCACCGAGAGAACCTGTTGCGATCAGGCTTGGTTCAGCTTTGGGGAACCCGATTCGACGACGAATGAATTGCGAGCGAACGTTTTGCCGCCCGGTTTCAACACATCGTCCACGACCATGTAGTCGGACTTCCAACTCTCGGGCGTGACATCGCAGCGGATGTAGCCACGCTCGGCGTTGTGCCATTTGACGCAAGCGTTTTCGGCCAGCAACGCGTCGAGGTTCTTGGGTTTGTCCAGGCCGTTGCCGCCACTTGAAAGCGACGTGGCGACGAACTCGGTGGCGACGAGGCTTTGTTCCGTTTGGCGATCGTCGACGCGAAGTTCGTTGGCCCAGTTGGAGTGGATGTCGCCGGTTAGGACGACCGGGTTGCTGACTTGTCGGTCGCGGATGTAGTTCAGCAAATCCATTCGCTCATGTGCGTAACCGGGCCACTGATCCATGGAGTACTGCTGGTTGTCCGGATCGCCCGAACGATTGACCATTCCCATCATGACTTGTTGGGCCAGCACGTTCCATGTCGCGGTCGATCGAATCAGATTGCGAGACAACCATCCGCGTTGCTTTGTTCCCAGCATCGATTGAGTTGGATCCAAGGCAGCCTCATTGAGCGGGCTCTTGCGATCGCCGTTGGGTTGATCGGTTCGGTATTGGCGTGTGTCCAAAATCGAGAACTCCGCCAAGCGTCCAAATTGAGCCGATCGATACAAACGCATGTCGCTTCCGCGAGGAATCTGACGCAATCGAAGCGGCATCATTTCGTAATACGCTTGGTAGGCGTTGGCACGACGCGTCAGGAAAGAGAGCGAGTCGATGCCAGACTCTTCTGAAATATCGCAGGCACAGTTGTTGTCAAATTCGTGATCGTCCCAGGTGACCCACCATGGGCACTGAGCGTGCATGTTTTGCAGCAACGGATCGGATCGGTATTGAGCGTGGCGGACGCGGTAGTCACCAAGCGACATGATTTCGGATCCGTGGTGCGTGCGGACCTTGCCGTTGCGACCGGCTTCGTATTCATAGATGTAGTCGCCCAAGTGAAAGACCAAGTCGACATCGTCGTTGGCCATTTGTTCGTAGGCGGTGAAGAGACCCTGTTCGTAGTTTTGGCAGGACGTAACGGCAAAGCGAACTTGATCGGGCAATTGATGCGGCAGCGGCATGGTCCGTGTGCGACCGATGGGGCTTTCGGCATCGCCACATCGGAATCGATACCAGTACCATCGATCCGACTCGAGTTGGTTCAGTTCGACGTGGACGGAGTGACCTAGTTGAGGCGTGGCCAAGTGAGTGCCGGATGCGACCACGTTTCGCATGGAATCATCCGTGGCGACTTCCCATTTCACTTCAACGGTTTGGGCGGGCATGCCGCCATCGGGAAGCAACGGCGAAGGCGCCAACCGAGTCCAAAGCACCATGCCGCGATGATCGGGCTCGCCCGAGGCAACGCCCAAGCTGAATGGATCGCTCGAGAAGGAAACCTTGGAATCCGCCCAAGCATGCTGGGCCGACATCACGTAGGCGGGAAGCGTGCCGGAGAACGCGAGGAAACGTCGGCGATTCCAGGCGGCAGTAGAAACGCGATCGGTGATGGAGGGTTGTGACATGGTTGGCTTTGGGGGTGAGTCAGGTGAGATCGGCAGTACGAATGTCAAACGGCAGGGCGTCGGCGAGCAAAGAGAGCAGGGAGGCAAACTCAATTGTCCCCTTGGCCCACGTCAGCTATTTCGCGGGAAGTTTATCGGCCGCTCATTTTGAACCAACGCGAGCCAGCGTTGGGTGATCGGATTTCAAGAAAACTTCATCAGTTCGGGGGGAAGCCTAGTGTGAACAAACCATGAAGATTGACCTTTGCAGCCAAACAGCGAGAGGCGATCGGATCCAAATTGGATACTCTGTCGCGAAAACGGGGATGAGCCAGTTCTGGGCCCATTGCCCGTTGCATTCAAGCTAATTCAGCATCCAAGCCAATTTTAACGGATCGCTTGGGCCCGTCCGCCTTTGTCGTTCCACCATCCTGATAGGAGTGGTCTGTACCGTGACCGATCGCAATCGTCGACAATTCTTAAGCGACAACTTTTCTGCCCTGGGTACCTTTGGCGTGACCGCGGCGCTGACAGGATTGGGGCAACGCGTTGTCCATGGCGAACAACCGAGTCATTCCAGTGGCTTGCGTCCCACTTCGGATGAAACGACGGGGCTGCCGTTGCTTCGCCTGCCGGAAGGATTTCAGTACCGCTCGTTTGGTTGGACGGGTGACATCATGGGCGATGGAACGCCAACTCCAGCGGCGCACGACGGCATGGGCGTGATCGCCAGCGATGGCGATGTGTTGACTCTTTGCCGAAACCACGAGATCGGCGACGACGGTCGATCGATCGCGTTCAAATCGGGGCATGCGTACGACAGCCGAGCTCAAGCCGGTTGCACCGAACTGCGATTTGACAGTGCCAAGGGTGAATGGCTTGACAGTCGCGTGGTGTTTTCAGGAACCAGTCGCAACTGTGCTGGTGGCGTGACTCCGTGGGGAACGTGGTTGACCGCCGAAGAAACCGTGCTGGGGCCTTTGGATGCCGACCACTACAAAGAAGACAAGGTTCGTACTTTCGAAAAGACTCATGGTTGGGTCTTCGAAGTTGGGCACACCGATGACGATGGCAATCCGGTTCCACTGAAAGACATGGGACGCTTCGTTCACGAGGCGGTCGCGATCGACCGGAACAGCGGCATCGTTTATCTCACCGAAGATCGTTCCACATCCGGCTTCTATCGCTTCTTGCCAAACACCCCTGGGAAGTTGGCAGACGGTGGACGCTTGGAAATGGCCGAGATCGTTGGCCAATCGGATTTACGTGGCGGCTTCCAAGATGGAGCTGAGTTTGATGTGCGTTGGCACTTGATCGACGACCCGACATTGGCTCACAGTCCTGAGTCATTGAAGAACGTTTCCAAGGAAGGCGAAGTTGGGGACGAGTTGGGTTGTTTCAAACAGGGGCAAGCCAAAGGCGGATCCGCTTTTTCTCGTTTGGAAGGATGCTGGTTTGGAAACGGCGTTGTTTACTTTGACGCAACGAGTGGCGGTGCGGCGAAGGCCGGACAGATCTGGCAGTTCGATCCGAAGCAGCAAACGTTGAAGTTGTTGTTTGAATCACCCAGCAAGCCGACGTTGAATATGCCCGACAATCTGTGTGTAAGTCCTCAAGGCGGTTTGGTGCTGTGCGAGGACAACGACTACGGAGCCAACGAATACCCGCAACGTGCTTTTACTCTGTCGCAAGATGGGAAGTTGAAGTTGTTGGCTGAGAACAACGTTCAGCTTCACGGCGAAAAGAACGGCTTCCGAGGTGACTACCGAACCAAAGAGTGGGCCGGAGCGACGTTCAGCCCCGATGGAAAATGGTTGTTCATCAACTTGCAAAGTCCCGGTATCACCTGCGCCATCACAGGACCTTGGAAAGACGCTTTCGCCTGAGGACCTGGGCGTCACGTGTTGGTCGATGAGCCCTGGCCTTTTGTGTTGAAGGCAGACCGAGGCTCGGACCAGCAAAATGTTGTGTCGTGTAATTCCTCCTTTGACGACGGCAATGTTTCTCGGGACTCCGTTTTGAAGTAGAAGGTGGATTTTCGCGCCTTTTGGCGTCCGGGTATCCCCAGAACGGTGTATTCTGCGAACTCTTCATGGTTTTTCACCTTGAACATCGCGGGCGTCAAAAGAGTGGCCCCTCAAGCATTTAACACGCGAATTTGTGTGTAGCTGAATTGCTGCCGGGGGGTGAGTGATCTGTGCGGTGTCTCTGGGTGAATGCATCGACAGGTTGCAAACAGGTACGAGGCAATGAGACGAACGACATTGCGAATTGACGTGGACGATTGCGGAATTGGCCCGACGGCACAGCCGGTTGTGAATTCGCGACTTGGATTCACGCTGGTCGAATTGTTAGTTGTCATCGCGATCATCGGAATGTTGGTGGGGCTGTTGTTGCCTGCGGTCCAGGCGGCGCGCGAGGCGGCACGACGAACAGATTGCGGCAACCGGTCACGACAACTCGCGCTGGCGATTCACAATTACCACTCGGCGTACCGAAAATTGCCGCGAGCTTGGTGGCTGGAGACTCCGCCAAAGTCATTCAATGGCAGCAACTGGATGATGGCGATCTTGCCGCAGTTGGAACAGCAGGGTTTGTACGACCAGATTGATCGAAGCATCTTGCCGGTTGATCAGTTGAGCCCGGACAATGTGGCGGCTTTGCAGACGCCGATGTCGTTGTTTGTGTGCCCTTCGTCACCGGGCGGGATCGAATCGCGACGTTACTTGTTTGATTCCAATCCTGCTGGATTGCCGTTCACCGCGACAAACTTGGCACCGGCTGATTTCTCACCGACCACCGGCGTGCGTGGTACGTATGCCAATTTCGCTTACGGGGCGACACTGAGCGGCGGTCGCGAAGGCGCACTTCAGGTCGTCAGCCCGATCTTTGGTGGAGATCAAGATGGCCGGTTTGCTGACATCTTGGATGGCTTGTCTCACACAACTTTGTTCGGTGAACGCACCGGTGGAAACGTGGTCTACAGCGCCGGTCGCGAAGATCCGGTGGCGACCGCTGCTCTGATCGGAGTGGAAGGCGGCGGTTGGGGCGATTTGCTCAACGGCGAACATTGGTTGCAAGGTTCTTTACGAAGTGGATTGAGTTGGCCGCCAGTTGGTGGGCCCTGTGCGATCAATTGCACCAACGCTCGCGGGTTTGGTTTCCATAGCTTTCACGCGGGAGGCTGCCACTTTGCGTTTGCTGATGGATCCATTCGCTTCATCAACACCAGTATCGAACCGCTCGTTTTTTCCTCGAATGTCACACGACGTGGACGGGAAGTGATTGCCCAAGATGGAATTTAGGTTGTTGAAACGAAGAAGGATGGCAGTGGCGGAGATTGGGCAATGCTTGGGTTTGGTTCTGCTGCTCGGTTTGATTGGCGGATGCGGTGGCAAAAAGCCGGACAACGGAATGGTTCCGGTCAGCGGTGTGTTGGAAGTGGATGGCCAGCCCGCAGTAGGGGTCGTGATTGAGCTGCACCCTCAATCGAATGCACCCACGCTAGCGAAGGGCATCACGTCCGATGGCGGTCGCTTCGAAATCAGCACGCTGACGCAAGGCGATGGTGTGAAGCCAGGAACGTATGACGTGACGTTTGTTTGGAGTGAATTCAACATCGTCACGCGTTCGCAAGAAGGCGATCGGTTGAACGGCCACTACGCGAAACCGGACAAGTCGTCGGTGCAGTGGATCGTGCCCGAAGGCGACGCTTGGGATGCCGGCACGGTCGAGCTATCCAGCAAGAAGTAGTTCAATCACTGAGCCGCAGCGATTACAACCAAGAACAGCAGTGCCAATGCGACGGCACCGCCGATCGCAAGCACGATTTTCGCGGTCGAGTAGGGCGCGGTCCCCGTCAGGTCCTTGGCATTTTGTCCGCTGATCACAACCCGGTAAAGTTGATCGTGATAGCGATATGCCATCACGTATGCGGGCAACGAGAGTCGCCGCGTGGTCAAGCCTTTGACGACGGTCTCGACATGGACGTTGCGAAAGCTCGAACCGGGAATTTGAGTGTCCTCGACATGCTTCTTTGCCATCAAACGCAGAGCGTCGCGAACTTGCCGGCGGGCTTGAGATCGTTGAACGTCAAACTGTTCTCGCGTGACGCCGTCTTCTTGATTGGGAGTCGCTCGAGCGGTGCGGAGATCGAGTCGTTGGCTGACCGCGACCGCTTCGGCTTGGGATAGACCTCGCGAAGCTGACACGAGGATGTTTTGAAATGCGACATCGGTTTGACCCGATTGAGGTGCCCAGCTCGATCGCCGTGAATTGGCGTTGGAATCAGCGGCCCAACTGATTTTGCACTCGGTGTCGAACACCCAAGCGACCCAATACAGCGGATGCAGATCGTCGACGTGAGAGGCGGAAGTCAAATCGCTCGGTCGGAACCAACCGAGCGAGCCGAGCCACTGCCGCAGAGCTCTCTGGGCGTCATCGGGCGAAAGAACGAATGGCAGGTAGGCCTCGGTTTGCTCCATTGGGTCCACGATCGTTTCGATCTCAACGATTCCATCGCAGAACGAACATCGCAACGCCTGATGTTCAGGATCGAACGCAACGGCCGCGCCGCAGCCTTTGCACCGCAGAATTTTCGACGTGACGTTTTGTTTGACCGCTTCATTTGGTGGTGACGATTGTCCACAAATGGAACAACGCAGATCACCATGTTCGAGTGGCGTGTCACAGCGAGAGCAAAGAGAAATGATTTCAGGCATCGTCCACTCACTGCAGGGCGAAAAGAAGAACGATGAAGGCAATGAACAGCAGCACAGCACCGACAACGATTGCAACTTTGGTGGTCGAAGTTGGCACCCTCCCGGCGACTCGCCCTGTTTGTCCATTGACCAAGATTTGCACCGGAGGTTGGCTGTCGTCGTACCGGATTGCAAAGCACCAGATCGGCAGAAGCGTGAGGTCAATCACTTCGCGGGATAGCTGAGTCCGATGTTGCAGGTTGCGATGGGAGTCGCCGGGCATGAAGTGTTTCAGCTGCGCTCCAACCTTGGCGACTGTTTCACCATGAGCCAACTGAAAGCAGGTGGCTTGGTCTTTGGACGGGAGTTCCGCCAGCCAACCCGTGATGATCGATGGAGAGTAGCGTCGAAGTGCTCGTAAATCGAAAGGCTCGATGGCTTCCAGCGATTCATTGTCGGTGCCTTGCGAGGCGGTCACAATCACATCCAGCACGTAACAAGAATGATGTCCTTTCAGGCTTCGCCATTCGGTTTTGGTGACGGTTCGAGTCCGTGTGACTCGTTTTCCTTTGGAATCGGTCGTCGTGTAAGTTTCCGTTTCGGTGTAGTTCTCACCGATGCTAGCCGAATACTGCGTGTCGGCGACGGCGCCGTACAGGTAGGCGGGCAAGTAAACGCCTCGTGTGCAGTCCGGTGCCGCACGTTTGAAATCGGATCGAGCGAACCAGTGAGATCGGCCAATCCATTGCTTGACCAATTCGGTCGCGCGGTCTTGGTCCACGACGAAGCCGATTGCGAATGTCGGCGTGGGACGATTCTTCGACGGAGGTCGCTGGATCACGGATGGCGACGCGCAATACGGACAGATCGTCGCCAGCATGCCTGACAAACCGGTCAGCGCAGCACCACACGATTGGCACGCAATCTCTTGCAGTTCAGGCTCGGTCGTCACTTCCACAGCGGGCATTCGAAGCAGGTCTCGCTTTCTGTCTAATTGTCGTCAATGAAAAGATCACCAGTGGTAAGGCTTGGTTTTCAGAAAAACGGGGCGCTCATTGATTGGTTTGATAGCAACAAAGCCTCGATTCATTGACACGCAAGTCTCGTAGGTGTCGAAGCGGGCCACGAAAGGAACCTGTACATATTTACGGCGGTCCACCATGCTTTGCGAATTCACGCCTTGTCGCTTCTGGTGAGAGGATACACTCAAATCGCGTCGGCGATTTTGAACTTGATCGCTTGTCGATTCAATGTGATGGGGCAGCGGAATTGACCAAACCGGCCGGATGGATTTCAATTTCTTTCTCGCGAGGTTGTCAATCTGGGTGAGTTCCACTGGATGGAAGGCGGAAGAGTTTCTTAGCTTCTGCGAGAGAGGTGACACCCCTTCGCTTTTGCATGGAAGTGGTAGCTGTCGGTGACATCGAGGCCCGTCATGTTGACGCCGCCCATTTCGAAGCCTTCTTTCACTCGAGGAAGAAAACACGGGTGAATTCAACCACAACGACTGAAAATCAACGAAGCCTGACTCGCAGTTTGGTCAATCCGCTGGCGGTGGCAGTGGTGATCATCGTGTTGATCATCAGTGGGGTGATTGCATTCCACAACATTCGCGAACTGCAGGAAACACGACTGAAGGTTGGCTTGACGCTGAAAGTGCTGGCGTCGTTGGCTGAGATCGAAGGCGCGGTGATGGACGCCGAACGCGGCCAGCGGGACTACCTGATCACCGGCGATTCTCGTCACTTGGATCCCTTCCGAGAAGCCGTCCGGCGTACCGAGGAAGGACTGAAGCAGTTTGAGGAACTGACTCAAGACCATGCGGTTCAGCGAGCCAAGTTCGATGAACTGAAGAAATTGGTCGAGTCTCGCATTCGGCACCTCGACGCGGTCCTCGATGTTCACGCCGAAGAAGGTCCGGACGCTGCCCGAGCCGCCGTGATTGAAAATTCAGGTTGGAACTTAATGGGTGAGATCGAGGATCTTGCCGTCTCGATGCGGAAGATCGAGGAGGATCTGCTCGTCGTCCGTGAGGCGATGGCGACGCGAGCCTATCGCAGCGGAATCGTGACATCCGTGTCCTCCACATTGATTGGGTTGATTTTGGTCGGCAGCGTTCTGTACTTGCTCGAACGCAACCGACGCAAAGCCGAGCGGGACGCGCTGATGTTGAACGCGACTCGGGAACGGGTTCAGTTGGCATTGGATGCGGCGGAAATGGGAGCGTGGAATATCGATCCCAAAACGAACGCGATGCAAACCGACGAACGGTACCGTCGAATTCACGGTGTCGAACGAAAAGAAATGACGTTCGAGGATTCTTTGAAACGAATCCATCCGGATGATCGGGCTCGGGTCAAGCAAGCGGTGCGAGCATCGATGTCGCCTTTGGATCCGTCACCGTATTCGGTGGAGTACCGCGTGGTGCACAAAGACGGTTCGATCCGTTGGGTGTCGAGCAAGGGAATCGCTCGGGCGAGCAAGCGTCGCGGAGCGGCGGTGCTGACCAGTTTCGATGGAACGGTCGCGGACGTGACCGAACGCAAACGGCAGGAAGAACGTTTGCAACGCAGCGAGCAAATCGCTTTGGCGGCCAATCAATCCAAGAGCGAATTCTTGGCCAACATGAGCCACGAGATTCGGACTCCGATGGCTGCCATCTTGGGTTACGCGGATGTGTTGTTGGGCCACTTGGAAGATCCCGACAACCGCAACTGCGTGATGATCATGAAACGTAACGGCGAGCACCTGCTGTCGTTGATCAACGACATCCTGGATTTGTCACGCATCGAAGCGGGCAAGCTCAGTGTGGATGCGGAGCCAGTGCCGTTGCCGCGACTGGTGGGTGACATTCAATCGTTGATGCAAGTTCGAGCAGACGAAAAGAACGTCGACTTCCAGGTTGAATTCGAAGGCCGCGTGCCACAATCCATCGAAACCGACCCGACTCGATTGCGTCAGGTGTTGATCAACTTGATTGGCAACGCGATCAAGTTCACTGACGAAGGCGATGTGCGTTTGAAAGTTCGCTTCATGGAAGGTGCGGATCCGCCGGTAGTTGAGTTTTCGATCGTCGACACTGGGATTGGAATCAGCAAAGAGCAGCAAGACCGCTTGTTCAAACCGTTCTCGCAAGGCGATGCCTCGGTGACGCGAAAATATGGCGGCAGCGGGTTGGGGCTGGCCATCAGTCAGCGATTGATTGAGATGATGGAAGGCGAGATGTCGCTGGAAAGCGAGCTGGGCGAAGGTTCGACTTTTTACGTTCGACTGCCCGTTCACACGGTCGAAGGCATCGAATTGGTGAAGCCGGATTTGGTCAGGCAACCACCTCGACCGGAAGAATTACTTGCCGAAGCACCGACATTGGATTGCCGCGTGTTGGTGGTCGATGACCGGCGAGACGTTCGCCACATCAGCCAGCATTTTCTCGAAAAGGCCGGGGCGAAAGTCGACACGGCGGAAGATGGACAGCAAGGTGTTGATGCGGCGATTCAGGCTCGCGATTCGGGCGACCCGTTTGACTTGATCGTGATGGACATGCAGATGCCCGTGGTTGATGGGCTACAAGCGACTGCGCTTCTGCGTTCGGCTGGGATCGATTGGCCGATCATCGCGCTCACCGCCGATGCGATGAAGGGCGATCGAGATCGATGTCTCAACGGAGGCTGTGACGATTATTTGTCAAAGCCAATCGACCACATCAAACTGGTCAGCATGGTGGCCAGTTACACGCAAGAAATGGACACAAGCGAGTTGGTCGAACGTCGCTATTTGCGAGCCAATCAGTTGCAACAAAAGATCGAACGCGAAGGCCGGGCACGATCTTGATTCAGAAGCTGCGTTTGTGTCCAACTGGCAGATCAACAAGGCCTACAACAACGCGTTGACCAGGGCAGCCAAGGCGGCACCGGTGAGCGGCCCCAGCACGGGAACCCAAGCGTACTGCCAATCGTTCCCTTGTTTTCCTTTGATAGGCAGCAACGCATGAATCAGCCGAGGGCCCAGGTCTCGGGCCGGATTGATTGCGTATCCCGTTGTCCCTCCCAGCGACAGCCCGATACCAAACACAAGCAGACCAACAGGCAACAAACCAATTGATCCAAGGCCGAGCACCGGATCGCTGTCGACGGGTTCTGGACCGGAGCTGAAACCGGGGGCCACCATCAAGAAGATCGGCAGGATCAACGCGAAGGTGCCAATCGTTTCGCAAAGGAACGCCTGAGGAAGTTTGCGGATTTGTGGGGCCGTGCAGAAGCAGGCTCGCATACCATCAGGGTCGTCCGACGCTGTGCGAAAATGTTCGCGATAGAACACGTAGACCAGCAACGCTCCGGCCATCGCACCCAACATCTGGGCGACGATGTATCCGCCGCCGTCGACTAGACCGAAGCTATCGTCCGCCAAGTACATCGCGAATGTGACGGCCGGGTTCAGGTGCGCTCCGCTGAATTCACTCGAACAAAATGCTCCGATGAAAACGGCGATTCCCCATCCCGCAGCGATCACGATCCAGCCACCGTCGTTCCCACTCGTCTTCGGGAGAACAACGTTCGCGACCACTCCATTCCCAAACAGGACCAGGAACATCGTCCCGATCAACTCAGCGACATACGGATGCATCGTTCCACCTTTTCTTCGGAGTGAGAGTGACCGGCGAGACAGCTGAACACTCGGTCTGGAATCAGCCGAGCGTCTGTCCGCCGTCGACAGACAGCAATTGCCCAGTCGTCATGCTGGTTCCCGTTGCGAAGAACAGCACCGCGTCGGCGATGTCTTCCGGCTGGGATGCCTTTGGCAACGGGTAGTCCGCGACCATCGCCTCGAGATCCCAGTTGGGATTGCCTTCTCGAATCCAGCGACTGTCGATTGGGCCCGGGCAAACCGCGTTGACGCGAATTTTTGGGGCGAGAGATCGTGCGAGTGATTTCGTGATTGTGTTCAAGCCGCCTTTGCTAGCGCAGTAAGCGATGGAAGATCCCGATCCAGTGATTCCCGCAACGGAGCTGACGTTGACCACGGAGCCACCTTCGCCTTCGCGGAGCAATTCAGCGGCGGCTCGCGTGACGAAGAAGGGACCTTTCAAATTCACGCCGAGAATGCGATCCCACATCGGTTCCGTGAGCGTTTCCAAATCGGAGTGTTCGATGAATTCAGTCGTCGCCGCGTTGTTGATTAAACAATCCAGTCGACCAAAGTTTTCGCGAATTTGGTGGAGCATGGCACGGACGTCTTCATCGATTGAAACGTCGCACCGGACCAACATGGATTTCGCGCCGAGAGCTTCCACGTCCGTGGCGGTTTGTTTGGCTTCGGCCTCGCTGCGGGAGTAGTTGATCACGACATCGTGACCTTGCCGAGCCAGCCCGATCGCACAGGCTCGGCCAACTCCGGTGGCGGCGCCGGTGACCAGAGCGACGGGACGTGATTGCGGTGACATCGTGGACTCGATGGGGTGGGGAGAGGACAAGCCAGGTCAAACGACGTGCTGATTCTACAGCGTCGGCAGCGAGGCTTTGGGCGGCGCCGAAGCAGCTTTCGCGGCCAAGTTGCGAACCAAGGATCGAGCGACCTGATCGAATGGCGCTCGAGCCCGCTGGTCATTCGCCAGGACCTCGGCCAATTTACCCGCGTCGCCGGCTTCGCGGAGGGTGATGTCAATCGGCAATCCGCCCAGGTACGGAACAGTGAGTTCTTCGGCTTTGTCGCGGGCACCACCACGACCAAAGATGTCATAGGTCTTGCCGCAATCCGGGCAATTGAAGCCGCTCATGTTTTCGACCATGCCGGCGATCGGAATGTTGACCTTGCGGAACATACTGATGGCTTTGACAGCGTCCAGCAACGCGACCTCTTGCGGAGTGCAAACCACCACCGCGCCGGTGATTGGGATCGCCTGCGAGAGTGTCAACGCGATGTCGCCGGTGCCCGGTGGCATGTCGATGACCAAGTAATCCAGTTCGCCCCACGAAGTGTCACGAAGGAATTGTTGGATCGATCCGTGCAGCATCGGTCCACGCCAAATCACAGCCTGATCCGGTTCCAGCAAGAAACCCATCGACATGACCGGCATCGCACCTTCGGTTTCGGGTGGGACTCCTGATTCGCCGTTGGGCCCAAGTCGAATTGGTTCGATCTTTTTGTCTTCGGAGATGGCGGGTCGGCCGGACAGTCCGAGCAGGTGTGGAACGCTGGGGCCGTACACATCGGCGTCCATCAGGCCGACGTTGGCACCCAACCGACGAAGCGTCAAAGCCAACGATGCCGCCACGGTGCTCTTGCCGACGCCGCCTTTGCCGCTGCCGACCAGGATGACGCTTTTGGCTTTCAAGCCGACCTGGCCCAAGCGAGCGGGCGGGCGATCATGAACAGGTGTTTGCACCTCGATCGTTTTGCCTGGTGCAACGGTCAGTGCCAGATCGCGAATGGTGTCCGCGATCTCGTCAGCGATGGGCTGACAGTGGGACGTGATTCCGACGGACAGTTTGACCGTGTCGCCGTCCAGCGTGATATCGCCCAATTGCCCGGTGCTGTCGATGGGCCGCCCGGTTTCAGGGTCCGGGTGTTGGCCGATTCGTTCACGGAGAGAGGCGATCAGGGCGTCGGGTTCGACGGGAGTCGTCATTTCAAAAACCAGGGGCGATCAAGACCAAGGAAGCGGTGTCACGAGTTGGCATCCAGCAATTCGCCGATGTCCAGCAAGTGAACTTGGCGTCCGCCTTCGTTCTGGTCAACCGCGTGGGGGCTGTCGATGGCAACGGTTCGACCATCGGGGCTGCATCGCGGGTGCGTGTCGCAACGCCATTCGCCGGTGTAGCGTTTGGGTGACGGAAAATGCCCCAGGTCAAACCGGCGGTTGCTTGGGACGTGATACAGATAAACCGTTTGGCGCCGGGAGCGGCTTGGGTAGGTGTCGTTCAGGATCCAGTCACCGTAGTCGCCGGCCAGATACGTGTTGTGCCCGTTGGTTGGCATCTTACCGACACCGACCGGCCGAACGACATCGGTTTGGTCGTCGAAAACATAGAAGCCATTGGGTTGGCCGGCGGGACGAGTCCACATGGTCACGGCGTCGTCGCCTTTCCAGATGAAGTGCGAGGTGTACCCGGAAGGATCCAGCACGCACAGATCGGACCCGTCCATGTTGGCGGTCAACATTCGCGTGACAAATCCGCCTTTGTACTGCAGTGTCGACGGATCGAACTCGGGGCGATATCGATGCAGCACAATGAAACGGGTGCCGGATGGATTGATCAGCAAGTGATTGAAATAGTGCCATGCGTCCGCATGTTTGTCGCCATCGGGCCACGCCAACTGAGCGACTTGGGCCAGGGACAGAATCAGTTCGCTGCGACCGGTTTGCAGGTCCACACGCCACACGCCGGAGTCTTCCGGGGCACGCTCATCGACGTGCGGATCGGCCAAACCGGAGTAGCCATAGCCTGGGCGGAGGTTGTTGATTCGTCGGAAATCCGCCGACAAACCGGTCCGGCCGTCTTGGCTGATCGTGTAAATCGGACGATCGATCGTCTTGGTCTGACCTGAATCCAGGTTGTGAACGCGGCACACGAACCGGTCGCCATCTTGGTCGTTCCAGAGAACCCGTTTGCCGTCTTGGCCGACGAACTGCAGCATGCATCCTTGTTGCCATCCCCAGGCTTGGCTGGTGCCGAGCGGAATCCATTGGTCATCGTTGGCTGTGTCGACGTAGCCCACGCCGATGCGATCTTCGGCGTTCGGGCTGCGGCCTTCGAAGTTCACTTCGTTGGACAACACGAATCGGCCGGTTGGATCGAACTCTTGTTTGTCGTAGTAACCGAACCAGTGAAATTTTGGGCCGTGAGTGATCGTGCGGACGGGGACAAACGTTTCCAGCGGGCCAGTTTCGCTCTTGGAATCCTGGGCGGAGGCAATCGAGGATGATCCCACCAGCAGCGCGGATCCGGCGGCCAGGTTCGTGGCGAGGAATTGACGGCGGGGGAGGGAATTCGAGTGGGGCATCGAGACAACTCCGGCGGGAAGGTGGGGTGGGAGGATGAAGGCGGGAAGCGGGCGACGTGAGTCAGCCCAGGCGGTGCGACGCAGGCATGGGGGTGGTCGGACCGGGCCAGCAGTTTAGTTCATCGGCGGTCGTCACCGGGGTCCGTGCCAGATCGCGAGCGGCGGGGCGGGAAAGATCGCCAGCGAATACGCCGGCGGCGCAGACTGATGGGGGCTGCTTTGCAGCGGCGAGCGTTTCAGCGAACGGCTCGAAAGAGAGCGGCGAAGAAGATTTTTCGCCAGCGGGTTCGCTATCGTTGTTCGCGATAGGTGGTGAAGCTGAGGAAGGCCAGCAGACCAGCGAAAACGACAAATCCAAGGTTCATCAGCATGCTGGCTGAGCCAAGCGGGGCCATGTCGCTCATTCCAGCCACGCCCAACAGCAAATCGGCTCCAAACAGCACCAACAGCAAGATGGACGCCACAAGGCTAATTAGACAAAGAGCCTTGGGCATGGATGGGAACCTCAGTCAAAGTCGGAAAAGCAGGATGCAGATTGTTCGGGACGCATGCCCCGGTTTGGGCGAGACGATCGGCTCGCGAGGCAAGGATAACAAACTCGCCATCTAGGTTTGGCCGTCAGTATAGTTCAACCAAAAGAAAATACCCAAGTTCACGTCATTTCGCCATTTCCTCGCGGCGGTTCGGTCGGTTTGAACTGCCTGCAACGGTTGTCGGAAGCCAATTCGCCTATCGTTTAGAGCCGAACGATGCGACGATACAGGCCTGTGCCACGCGAAATTTGCGGCGGCGAAAACCTGTGCGAATTCCGCACCTATTTGACGGACGACCCTCTCTCGACAGGCAACCATGCGTCGGACGCTGTTTTTGATCCCTCACGAATTCGCGGGCTGGCCCATTTTCGGGATTGGTTGGGCGTTGATGTTCCTGGTGATCGCCGTTTTGGCTTTCATCGGCTGGGAATCTCGCCGGGGTGGCCTTGGGGCCTCCGCTGCCGCTCGCCAAATTTC
The DNA here is from genome assembly GCF_002727185.1 of Rhodopirellula bahusiensis. Lineage (NCBI taxonomy): Bacteria > Pseudomonadati > Planctomycetota > Planctomycetia > Pirellulales > Pirellulaceae > Rhodopirellula > Rhodopirellula bahusiensis. The sequence continues at coordinate 471,672 of NZ_NIZW01000001.1, read as the reverse complement.
AGGCTTCGCCCTGATGGCCGCGGTGATCCTGGTCGTGGTGGTTCCGAGAACCGAATTGGTCAACACGCTGGGCGATCCAGTCGGTGTCGCGGTCCGCGGGTACGGGATGTTCCTGATGCTGGCCGCGGTTGCGTCGGTTGGCTTGGCGGCTTGGCGGGCCGAGCGTGCCGGATTGGGAGCGGACTCAATTTTGCAATTGGCACCGTGGACGTTCATCGGCGGCCTGTTGGGCGCACGCGTTTTCTACGTCACTCAGTATTTCCAAGATTTCATGCGACCGACCTGGGGCGAAACGCTGATGTCGATGGCGGCACTCAACCAAGGTGGATTGGTCGTCTACGGCGGTTTCATCGGCGGGTTTATCGCCTCGTTGATCGCTTTGAAACGACATCAGACACCGATCTGGCGGATCGGAGATGTGATCATCCCCTGCGTGTTTGTGGGATTGCTGTTTGGACGGTTGGGGTGCTTGATGAACGGTTGCTGCTACGGCGGTGAATGCGAAGCGGGGCCATTGGCGGTTCGGTTCCCGGCTGGCTCGCAAGTCCACGCGGAACAATTGTTGTCAGGCGACTTGTTGGGAATTGAGGGCCAGCCGGTCGTCTCAGAAGAAGAGACGCGGCCTGGTCAATCACGCATGGTCGTGGATTCCGTGCGTCCAAATTCATTGGCCAGTCAAGCGGGAGTCGAAGCGGGACAAACGCTCACCATTGCCCTGGATCCATCCTACCGAGACGAGGTTCCGTTGAATCGTCCCGCGGAGGAAGCCTTGCCGGGTGTCATCGTGCTAAAGGGTGACGAAGTTTTGAAGAGATTCTCGCCTCAGGACTTGCCGTCGATTGCGGAGCCTGTTTGGGGCACGCAAATTATCAGTTCCGTTTTTGCAGCGATCATGTTTGTCGTTTTGCTGGTTGTGGAACGGATCCTGCACCGACGCCCCACGCAGTCCGATGACACCGCGAAACAGCAAGCCTTCACGGGCGGACGTCGACCGGGTGTCTTGATGCTGATTGGTTTCATTGCCTACGGCGTGCTTCGAATCGTGTTGGAATGGATTCGAGTGGATGAAAAGGGCCAGTTCGGAACTTCATTATCGATCTCGCAATGGGTCAGTCTGATCGTCATCGCGGCCAGCCTGGTGACGCTGTTCATTCGTTGGCGTGGAGTGGACTCGGCATCGGGGCAGCGTCCCGGCGATGGTGACTCGCGGATGGTTGGCGGTTCAAGCGTTGCGGGTGACGCCGCAGCAACCGGATCGTGATCAGTGGACTGACGACCGCATACAATTTGCTTCGAAACCATTTTTGATTGATTGAAAAACTGTGCACCACGAGAACGGCTCATGAAGATCGCCTGCTTCAGCACCAAGCCCTACGATGAGCAATTCTTGTCAGCGGCTTCGCAAGAGTTCGAGCACGAGTTTGTTTTCTTGGAGCACCGCCTGGATGCATCAACGGTGGTGTTGGCGGATGGATGCGATGCGGTTTGTGCGTTCGTCAATGACACGTTGGATGCATCGGTTCTCGAGCAACTTGGGAAGCTTGAAATTGGCTTGCTCGCGATGCGATGTGCGGGCGTCAACAATGTTGACTTGGATGCTGCCGCAAAGTTGGGAGTCCGTGTCGTTCGAGTTCCTCGCTATTCGCCCTACGCGGTGGCGGAGCACACGATCGGACTGATTTTGACTTTGAATCGGAAGATCCACAAAGCTTACAATCGGGTGCGTGAAAACAACTTTTCGATTGACGGCTTCTTGGGATTTGATCTGCACGGCCGAACCTTTGGTGTGATCGGAACCGGTGCGATTGGTCGCACGTTGGCGTCGATCGTCGTCGGCTTTGGTTGCCGGGTGTTATTGTATGATCCCTATCCAAACGACGAGGCCAGAAAGCTTGGCGAGTATGTTGAGCTGGAACAATTGCTGGCCGAGTCCGATTTGGTTTCGTTGCAGTGCCCGCTGACACCAGAGACACACCATTTGATCGACGCAGACCGGCTGAGCAAAATGAAACGCGGTGCGATGTTGGTCAACACATCTCGCGGCGGATTGGTGGACACGTCAGCGGCCATCGAAGGTTTGAAGTCCGGGCAGTTGGGCGGGTTCGCCTTGGATGTCTATGAAGAGGAATCAGGCGTGTTCTTTGAAGATCTTTCTCAGCAAGTCATGCAAGACGATGTGCTCTCGCGTTTGATGACGTTCCCAAATGTGTTGGTGACTTCACACCAAGCCTTCTTCACTCGGGAGGCTTTGGAAACGATTGCTCAAACCACTCTTCAGAGCATTGGCGCGTTCAGCCGCGGCGAAGAGTTGGTCAATGAGGTTGTCGCATCACCATCATGAGCTCCACACGCGTTCGCAGTGATGAGTGGATGGACGATCCCAATTTGGATCCAGATCGACATCGCCAGGCATTGGTTGGATTGGCTCGGTTGAACCGAATCAGTTTGGTATCGAGAGTCTTCTACCCGCGGTTGGCCAAACTGGCCTCGCAGCAACCACGTCGATCTCTGCGCGTATTGGATGTTGCCAGCGGCAGCGCCGATTTGCCGATCGATTGGTTGTGCCGAGCCAAACGGCAAGGTATTCGAATGGAAGTCACGTCGTTGGATTGCAGCGAAACCGCCATGGACTTCGCGTCGGAATCGGCCAAGGCGGCTGACGTCACCTTGGGAACGGTTGTGCGAGACTGTTTGACCGATGGGTTGCCCTCAGGATTTGATGTGGTGACCAATTCGCTGTTCATGCATCACCTGGAAAACTATCAGGCGGTTCGCTTGATTCAGGAAATGTGGCGAGTGAGTGAACGGTCCGTGCTGATTTGTGACCTGGATCGCTCAACGGTCAATTTGGCTTTGGTTGCCGCTGCGTCTCGCCTGGTTTCGCGAAGCGATGTCGTTCACCACGATGCGACCACGAGTGTCCGATCTGCGTTCAGTCGTCCCGAGTTTTCGCGGCTTCTCCGGCAAGCAATGGGATATGACATTCCGGTACGCATATCCTTTCCGTGCCGGTTCTTGGCCGTGATTGATCAGGCGTGCGTGGCAGAGTTGGCGGGAACACCATCACCCATTTTGTCGGGCGCGATTCCGTGAACGGAGTTGACGAAACGCTGGGAATGGGAAAGGTCGCGATCATCGGTGCTGGCGTGGCGGGATCAGCCGCGGCAATTCGATTTGCTCAGCGGGGCGCCCGCGTCACCTTGTTCGAACGAGCTGTCTTCCCTCGGGAAAAAGTCTGCGGCTGTTGCTTGGGTGCTGCTGGGTTGGCGGCGTTGGATGCGATCGGCGTTGGGCAATCGATTCGAGAACGTGGCGTTCCAACGACGTTCTTCCATGGTTTCTTTCAGACCACTGAAAAGGAACCGAAAAATACTGAAAGTGTGGCAGCGGCAGGTGAATTCGTCCGCGGTGTTCGCGTTCCCATTCAAGAAGGCAGCGCCCTTTCGCGAGCTGATTTGGATCAGCATTTGTTGAGCCTGGCGGTGCAGGCTGGCGTGGAAGTGCGTCAGCCCTGTGAGGCGACCATCGTTTCGGAGTCCGGTGAAAAGGTTTTGGTCGACACCGGATGCAAATCGCTCGAGGAATTCGATTTGGTGGTCGTAGCGTCGGGGTTGACCGGTCGTTTTCGGCAACGCGATGCGGCCGATTTGCATTGGGTCGAAACACCCAATGGTCCGATGGGGCTATCCGCTCATGTGAGCGAGTCTGACGCGAGCAAAGTCGGGTGGCATTTGGATCCCGGCGAGATCCAAATGCATTGCGGAGGTGATGGCTATGTGGGAATCGTGCGGCTACCGAATGGGGATTTGGACATCGCCGCGGCCATTCATCCTCGACGGAAATCAACGTCCGACGTCGCAGGTGGGCGGCAGGGGATTCAGCAGCAGATCCTGGCGTTATTGTTGGGTTCGGGGCTTTTTAACTCGGCCCAATCTCAGCAACTGGGTCACTGGTTCACCGAAGTTGCCCAGTGGCAAACCACACCACCGCTCAGACGCAGGCGTCTCAGTGGGCGGGGGCGAATCGTCGCGATTGGGGATGCAGCCGGCTATGTCGAACCGCTGACGGGGGAGGGGATGACCTGGGGGATTGAAGGCGGATTGGCGGTGGCTGATTTGTGGGCTTTGTATCGCTTGCAGCAGATGACGCCTAACGGTGGAGCCGATTTTGGTGCAAACTGGGAACTTCGAGCAACGAAGTTTCAAACCCGCCGTCGGCAATTGTGCCGGTGGGTCACCGGGATGGTTCGATATCGTCCGGCTCGCTGGTTAGCATGTCATGGTCTACGACGTGCTCATTGGTTGGCGACTCCTTTCACTCGTAGTCTCGCAAACGGACCGCGTTTCGACACAACGTCCACCATCCATCGCACCGCATCGAGCTTCGCGGACGCTTCTCTTCGGACTCACGTCTCTTCATGACTGCCCAGATTCTATCCATTGCGACGGCACAGCCGACGCACAAGGCTGACCTAGCGTTCTCGACTCTTTGTGCCCAAAGCATGTCGTGCGAGGATGAGAAGCAAGCTTTGAAATTGGCGAAGCTCTACCGTCGAACGGGTGTGGATACCCGCGGAAGTGTGTTGGTTGAAAAAGGTGACGCTGGTGAGCTGACTCAGTCGTTCTACCCACCGTTGGAAGAAGGTTGTGATCGCGGGCCGACCATGGCCACTCGCAACGATCGCTTTGCCGCCGAAGCACCGACGCTCGCATGTCGAGCCGGGCAGGGGGCTTTGGATGGCAGTGGCATCTCACCCGATGATGTTACTCATGTTGTCACCGTCACTTGTACCGGGTTCACAGCGCCGGGAATCGATGTGCAGTTGATCGACAAGCTTGGTTTGCCGATCACGACCCAGCGAATCCAAGTTGGCTTCATGGGGTGCCATGGTTTGGTCAACGCTCTTCGAACTGCGCGCGGTTTGGTAGCTGCTGATCCCGACGCGGTTGTGTTGATCGTTTGCATCGAACTTTGCAGTCTGCACTATCAATACGGATACGACGCTCAACGGATCGTTTCCGGATCGCTGTTCGCGGATGGTTCGGCTGGGTTGATCGTGGCGGGCGACGATTGTCCTGAGTCGAGTGTCGAATCACCACTTGGTGAAATTGTCTCGGTGGGGTCCTGCCTGATCCGAGACAGCCACGATGCGATGACATGGCGAATCGGTGACAACGGATTCATCATGACGCTCGAGGCCAGCGTGCCTGGATTCATCGAAACTAACCTTCGCGAATTTCTGGTGCCTTGGCTGGCGAAATCAGGATTGGATTTGGATTCGATCGGCGGTTGGGCGGTGCACCCCGGTGGTGTTCGGATTTTGCAGTCCGTCGAAACCGCGTTGGAGTTGCCTTCGGATGCGCTCGATGTTTCTCGCGAAGTGTTGCGAGAGCACGGCAACATGTCGTCGGCAACCCTCGGATTTGTTCTCCAGAAATTTCAGCAGCGAGACGTTCCTGGCCCTTGGTTGATGCTGGGGTTTGGTCCTGGGTTGGAAATTGAAGTCGCCGTCGTCCGCTGAACGTTCTCGGACGCTTTCTCGCGAGGGATGCCTTTTGCCCCTTGAGGTCTTCTGACGGGGCGTGGAGGCGGTTATCTTGTCGGCATGAATATCACCAAATGCATTGATTCGGCTGGCCAGACTCGTGTTGCCTTGGTCGAAGCCGGCAACCTGATCCCGCTTCAAACGACCACGGAATTGCCAACGCTCTCGGCGATCTTGGCAGCAGAAGATCCTAAAGCAGCAGCGGAGTCCTTGGCCCGCGATCAGCCGATGGCGATCAATGACTCGACGCAGTGGTTGCCTCCCATTGATCAACAAGAGGTCTGGGCGGCAGGTGTAACGTATAAACGCAGCCAAACGGCTCGGATGGAAGAGTCCGAAGCTGCGGCGTCTTGCTACGACCAGGTCTACAACGCGGATCGGCCGGAGATCTTTTTCAAAGCCACTCCTTCACGCGTCAGCGGCCATCTGCAACCGCTTCGCATTCGAACCGATGCCACTTGGAATGTGCCGGAACCCGAGATCACGTTGGCGCTCAGCCCGAAGTTGAAGATCGTTGGATTGACGGTCGGCAACGACATGAGTTCGCGGGACATCGAAGGGGAGAACCCTTTGTACCTGCCTCAAGCCAAGTGTTACGACCAATGTGCTGGGCTGGGGCCGTGGATCACGTTGATGGATGAGTTGCCTTCGGTCGATGCCATCACAGTGGATCTGAAGATCGTTCGCGCCGGAGACATCGTTTTCGATCAAGCCACGTCGGCGGCCGAGATGGCTCGGAAGTTTGACGACTTGGTTCAGTGGTTGGGACGCGACAACACGATGGCCGATGGAGCGTTCTTGATGACCGGAACGGGGATTGTTCCGACCAGCGATTTCACGCTGCTTCCCGACGACGTTGTGAACATCACCATCGGTGGCGTGGGGACGTTGTCCAACCGGATTGTTCAAGGTGCAGGATCCTGAGCCAAGCCCTACGCCGATAACAACGCTGGCCTCGATTCAACAATCGGTGACGCCGGCTGAGCGTTTGCCGTTGGCATGTTGGCTGAACGTGCTGTCGCTCGATGCAGCCTTGGTGGCGATGCTCTGGCAGTTCGTGTTCTTGCTCGCGTTCTGCGATCGAACGCCGCGTTGGCATGAGTCCTTCGTTCTAGCTGCCGTCGTTTGGCTGATCTATGTCGCCGACCGATTGCTGGATGGTTCGCGATTGGATCTGTCGCGTCCACACTTGGTTCGTCACCGGATGCATCATCAGCACGCGAGGATCTGGGTGTTGGCTTGGACGGTTGTGTTGTTGGCGGCCAGTTCGGTGGTGGTGGTTTGGATGGACGCGGCTGCGATTCGGATGGGGTTGTTGGTTGCAACTTTGGTGTTGGCATACGGCGCCGGAGTTCATTTTTGGCCCGGCCGTTCCACCGTCCGTCACGTTTTCGCGAAAGAAGTTCAGATCGGTGTGATCTTCGCTGCGGGAGTCAGCCTGATCGCGTGGTTGGAATCCCCGAGTGTTTCCTTGGCGTTGGCTTGTGCCGCATCAGCGATCTTGTTCACCGCGAATTGCTGGGCGGTTGCAGAGCGTGAATCGGTGGCGGATCAAAACTACGACGCGAGTCGTTCAGGAAATTCACGACGTGGAACGCTAGCAACTTTCGCTGTGTCTTGTCTGGCTGGAGCCGGTGGCTTCGTGGGATGGTTGCCTTGGTTGATGGTCGCTTGCTTGCTCGCCGGTTCTTCGGCGTTGCTTGCGACAGCGTGTTGGTGGCGACGGCGGGGCGGAGGGCTGAGTGAGTGCAGTCGTTGGTCGGCTTCGGCGAATGTGCGAAGGCCTTGGTTTGATCGATTGGTTCCGATGGCCGATTGGTCGTTGATCGTGTCACCGATGATCTGCTGGGCGATTCTTTGAACGAAACCGTTCGCGACTCGGTGCGCGGCTACGACCGGCTGGCTCGGTGGTATTGGTTGTTGGAGAAGCCGGTGTTTCGCAATGATCTGCAACGGGCTCGTACGGCTTTGTTGTCGGAGTTGCCTGAGCTCGATCGAATTTTGATTTTGGGTGATGGGGACGGACGCTTGTTGGCCGAGGTCTTGTGCTTGCAACCTCATGCTCAAGTCACCAGCGTTGAGCAAAGTCCTGAGATGCTACGGCTTCAGCAGCAACGTGTAACGCGATTAGGGGCTGATTATCGGGTTCGTTTGGTTTGCCAGGACGCGAGGGAGTGGGATGCGGGCGGTGCGGCATTCGCATGTGTCATCGCTCCGTTCTTCTTGGACTGTTTCACTGAACCAGAGTTGCGTCTCCAATTGCCGCGATGGATGAACTTGGTCGAACCGAGAGGGTGGTTCTATCACGTTGACTTTGTGATGCCAGTTTCAGGGTGGCGGCGCCATCGAGCACAATTTTGGAGCGGTGTGATGCATCGCTTTTTCAGATGGCAAACGGGGCTCGTTTCTCGATCGCTGGTCCCTGTGGAAGATTTTTTTGGTGCGACCGAATGGACTGTTCACCGAACCCAGTCGCTCAACCAAGGATTCCTTCAGTCGCGACTGTACCGGCGGATTGAATTGCCACTTGCGAGTTTGGGGCACAGCCCCGAGGATACGCGACCGCCGGTTGGCGGGATGTGATTCCTTTTCACTTTCGAAACGCATTGTTTTGCCGGAAATCGGCTCAGTTTTATGAATGATTCCACTCTTGATCCTCCCGGTTCCATCGTTGTGATTGGCACCACGGAGTTGGGGATCGAAGCGGCTCTGTACGGACGTTTTCTCGGTTACGACGTGACTTTGGTTGGTGGGGCGGACGCATGGGCCGACCGTCCCAATGTCGACGTATCAGCGCAGCGAATCGGCCCGACGTTTCGAGACGATTGGTTTGGCCGGTATTGGTTGAACGGTCGTGAATTGGCCGAGTGTTGGGATCTCGCGTCACCGATGTTGCCGGACCGAAGTTTGTCGCCCTTGGCCTTCAATGCGATCGCGGCGCAGCGCGGGGACGAGATTCCGGCGGCCCTGCCGGTAACGATTCGTGAATGGATTCAAGATGGCCTGCTCGCGGTGACTCGGTCGGATTTGTTGCGAGGCCGGGTGTGGCCGAATGTGATGGTGACTTCGGTCGAGACGGTGGACGTTGTTGACGACGCGGACGAGGAAGAGGAAGGCGACGACGACTCGGGTGTTTCAATCCCGCCGGACTACCTGCTGCAGTACCACAGTGTTGGTGATGCTGATGACAACTCGCCCGAATCACAGCAATGCGAATGTGTGATTGTGGCCGGGTTGCCGGTAGGTTCGCGTGGCTTCACCAAGCCTGATGCGGATGAGTATTGGTTGGAACTGGCCGAGATCGAGACCAGCGACGCGGAAGAGATGTTGCGAGAAGGCCAGCGTCAAATCGCAGCCATCTATTCGCAGCTGATGGGACGCGAAGAGTTGGATTTGTATCGCCCGCTTCGGGGTTGATCCGTCGCAATGCTGTGATCGACGTGAGTCGCTTGTCGTTGATTTACAAAGCCGTTTCGGTGTTAGCATCGGCTGTCTGCTTTGATTCCGACTTCAGTCTTTCTTCATCCCTACCGGGATGAAAACTCGCGTAAAGGAATGGGCTGTCCAGCCCCAACCGTTCAGCCGTCTAGGCCAACGTCGAAACGGCGCCCACAAAGAATCGAAAGTTGGCTCAATCAACCGTCCATCATGCGGCGGGTTACGAAGTGGAAAGATCCTGATCGGGCTGTGGTTCGGCGGGGGCTTTCAAGTCGATCACGGGGCTGCCCCACTGGACGTCCATGGGTTCGTGGCATGCATTGCAGTTGGTGGTTGTGCCCATCATTGTGTCTTCGATCACTTGAGGTGTGTCGCAGTGTGGGCAAGTGACTCGAATCATGCCGCTTGGTTCGGTCATCGCGTCGAGTTGTGCGTCGGTCAGGTCCGGGATTTCGATGTCGGATGGCTGCAGCGTTGTCAGCAGTTCGCGAGTGATTTCCGTTGAGCCTGCGATGCGGTTTGCCAGTCGGCGGACGCTGCGTTCGAAGGAGTTGCGAGACGTTCGGCCGTTGCCAAAGTGCCGATCGCGATTGAAGTACAGATGTGTGAAGCCTCGCAGCAGTCGCCGTCGACTTTCGGTCGGAATCACGTACTGAGCTTTTGCAGCGATCAGTTCAAAGATCCGGCACAAGGCCTCGGCGTCGTAATCGTCGAAGTGCATCGTTGTTCCGACCCGCGAGCTGAGCCCGGGGTTGCTGCGGATCATCTTGGTCATTTCCTTGGGGTAACCCGCCAGGATCACGACCAACCGATCGCGTTGGTCTTCCATGCGTTTCAGAAGCGTTTGAATTGCTTCGCGGCCGTATTGGTCTTGGCCGCTCTCGTCGATCAACGTGTAGGCTTCATCGATGAACAGCACGCCGTCGAGTGCTTCGTCAATTTTCGCGTTGGTCTTGGGGCCCGTTTGGCCGGCGTATTCAGCGACCAAGCCGCTGCGATCAGTTTCAACCAAATGGCCTTTTTCTAACACGCCCAGTCCGCCATAGATTTCCGCGATGATCCGCGCGACGGTGGTCTTGCCAGTTCCTGGGTTTCCAACAAAGGCCATGTGAAGGCTGGGCTTAGTCGTCGGCAAACCTTCTTTTTCGCGGTGGCGTTCCATCGCCAGGAAGTTCGCAAGCGTTTGAATCTGATTCTTGATCGCGTCCAATCCGATCAAGCGATCCAGTTTGGCTCGGGCGTCGGCCAAGCGTTCTTCCGCAGTTCGTTCGTCGACCTCGGCAGGTTCATTTGGGGCAGGTTTGGATTGCTCGTTCGTCACGGGCGGCCCACCACCGGCGCGCGTTGGCGTGGGCTTGTTGGCGGCATCGTGGCCAGTTCCTTCACGCAGTCGTTTGGCTTCGGTTCTCAGCCACGAGATGGCTTCGCGGGCGTTGTCCAGGTCGGCTTGATGATCCAAAGTCGGTGACTCGGACGTGACGGTCGGCGCGGTGACGCTGGTCGGTGACTTGGCGACTTGCTTTGCGTTCTCGAGGCCATCGAGCATGGACTGCAAACGCGAACGTTCAACGCTACTGTCATCGCCATCGACCATCACAATCAAGTGAGCCATGCGAGTCGCAGCGGTGATGACTTCGCCCCATCGGTCGCGAAGCGAGGGCAGTTCGAGGAACGGCCGCGTGACTTCGTACCAGGAGAATCCTTCGGCGGTGGTGATCAGCCAATCGATTGCCTCGTGCAGTTTGCTGCCTTGAACGGATTCGCCCCAAACGTGTTCCAGCAGGATGCGACCGAGTTGGCGTTGTTCGAGGTTGCGTGCGGTGCTGGCGGGCACCATCGTCGCGAAAACCTTCATCGCGAACCCTTCGTGAAGGTCGGCCATCTGCTGCGGCAGGTTGTCATTGTCGGTCGGTTCGGGCTCGTTCGATCCCGCCAGCCAACCGTAGCTGCCTTCGGCGATTTTTCCCGATTCGACGAACAGATCCAGCGTTTGCTGAAGGGCTTCGCGATACAGCCGAATGGATTGCAGAATCGCGTCGTCGCTGGGGGAACTCATGGCTGGAATCCGGAGGGGACATGGGTATCAAAAAGACCGTCGTAAGTATTTGGAAAACAATGGCTTGCGTCAATGTTCAGAAAGCCTCGCGGCGTTGTGAAAAACGTGTGAACGAGGTAAAATGGGCATTCCAATTTTGGGCCTGCGGATCAGCGATCGGCACCAGCCCGCTTCCCCCGTGACAAACGAGCAAATCCCTTGGCTGAAGACGGCGAAAATCAGGAACCAGGCGACGAAAACGCGGGCGAAGTGAACGGATCCTCCGACAACGGTGGACAGGAAAACGGGGCTGGCAACACCGATGCAGCTGCCGGTGGTGGCACTCAAAATCCGCCTGGTTCAGGCAATCCGCCCGGTGGCGCCGAACCACCTCCTGGCAACGGTTCGGAAGGCAACCCGGATCCGCACGGGGGGCATGGCGCGCTTCGGATGGTCGATCTGCCCATCGAAGACGAGCTCCGCGAGAGCTATCTGACTTACGCGATGAGCGTGATCGTCAGTCGAGCCTTGCCCGATGTGCGTGACGGTTTAAAACCGTCGCAGCGTCGAATCTTGGTCGCCATGAATGACTTGAACCTCGGCCCAGGCAGCAAGCGGGTCAAATGTGCCAAGATTTCCGGTGACACCTCGGGTAACTATCACCCTCACGGTGAAAGTGTGATCTATCCGACGCTCGTTCGGATGGCTCAAGAATGGAACATGCGATGCTTGTTGATCGACAAGCAGGGGAACTTCGGTAGCGTTGCTGGATTGCCCCCGGCTGCCATGCGATATACAGAAGCTCGCATGGGCGCGGTTGCGGCCGCGATGTTGGAAGATCTGAAGCTTGACACCGTCGACTACATCCCAACGTACGATGAAGCGAGAACCGAACCAACGGTCTTGCCCAGCAAGTTCCCCAACCTGTTGATCAACGGATCAGGCGGCATCGCGGTCGGGATGGCGACCAGTATCCCGCCTCACAACCCGACTGAAGTTTGCGATGCTTTGATCAAGTTGATCGAAGAACCGGAAACATCGCTCGATGAGTTGTGCGAGATCATCCCCGGTCCTGACTTCCCGACCGGCGGCATCATCTGCGGACGTGCCGGCGTGCGTCGTGGGTACAAGACCGGACGAAGCACGATGGTGGTCCGCGCCCGTTGCCAAGTCGAAGAGATGAAGGGCAACCGGAGTCGCATCGTCATCACCGAGATTCCTTACCAGCAATATCGCGACCGGATCATTGAAAAGATCGCGGCGCTCGTCAACGGAGACCGGATCAAAGGGATCTCCGGAATTCGCGACGAAAGCGATTTGAAGGAACCCGTTCGATTAGTGGTCGAACTGAAGCGTGGCGAAGATCCGGACGTGATCTTGAACCAGCTGTACCAGTTCTCGCCACTGCAAGACACGTTCTCGTTGATCTTCTTGGCCCTCGTCGACGGCAAGCCGCGCGAGTTGACGCTGAAGGAGATGCTGGCCGAGTTCCTGCGTCACCGCGTCACGGTCATCCGGCGCCGCACGCAGTTCCTCCTCGCTCGTGCCCGTCGTCGCAAACACACCGTCGAAGGTTTGTTGCTGGCGCTCGCCAATATCGACGAGATCATTCAAACGATCCGCACGAGTCGCACACAGCCCGAAGCGAAAGAACGCTTGATGGGCATTGAGTGCCCGTCATCGATGATGCAGCGGGCTCTCGGTGACGAAGGGTTCAAGCAGTTCCAGTTGGAACGTGGTGAAGCCGATTCGTACACGCTGACCAGTGTCCAAACCGACGAAATTCTTCGCATGCGTTTGGGACAATTGGTCAACCTGGAGCAAGAGAAACTCTCCGGGGAGCATGCTGAACTGCTGAAGGAAATCATCGACTACATCGATATCCTGGGCAGCCCCAGCCGTATCAACGGCATCATCAAAGAAGACCTCGAGGAAATGAAGCGTCGCTTCGGCAACAAACGTCGAACCGAGATCAGCCACGAAGAGCTGGGCAACATTGACCTGGAAGATTTGATCACGGAAGAGACGATGGTCGTGTCCATCAGTCACCGTGGTTACATCAAGCGTACGCCGACCAGCGTCTACAACACGCAGCGTCGTGGTGGCAAAGGCATGAAGGGTGCCAAGAGCGATAACGAAGATCCGATCGAGCACTTGTTTGTCGCCAGCACCCACGCGTACCTGTTGTTCTTCACGACGGCCGGGAAAGTGCGTTGGCAGAAGGTCTATGACATCCCGCAGCTCGCTCGTGATGCCAAAGGCCGCGCGATCGTGAACCTGTTGCAGATGGAAGAAGGCGAACAAATTGCTGAGTGCTTGGCCGTTCGCGATTTCAACCAGCCCGGTCACACGATCGTGATGACGACCAAAAGCGGTCTGGTGAAGAAGACTCCGCTGGAACAATACAGCCGACCGAAACGAGGTGGCATCATTGCCATCAAACTTCGCGACGGCGACGAGTTGGTGGATGCCGCGGTGGTTGGGCCTGGCGATGAAGTCATCTTGGTCACCTCCGACGGCATGGCGATCCGTTTCCGTGAATCCGATTCTCGTCCGATGGGACGTAACACGTCCGGCGTGAAGGGGATTTCGTTGGTCGGCGACGACGCGGTGGTCGGAATGGTCGTGACCGATCCCGAGGCGACGCTGCTGACGGTTTGCAAGAACGGCTACGGCAAACGCACGCCGTTTGGACCCAACCTGGCCGAACTTTCCGAAAACGATTCGGATGCGTCCAGCGAAAGCGGCGACGAAGAAGGCTCGGCCGCCAGCGGTTCGGCTCGCTATCGCACTCAGAAGCGAGGAGGCAAAGGTCTTCGCGACATCAAGACCAGCGAGCGGAACGGCAAGGTCATCGGTATCGCTCGCGTCAACGATGACGACGAACTGTTCCTGATGACTGCGAAAGGCAAACTGCAACGAATCAGTGCCGGCGACATCAACGTGATTGGTCGGAACACGCAAGGTGTTCGCATCATGAATGTGGATGACGGCGATGAATTGATCGCCGTTGTACGTGTGCCTGCTGAGGAGAACGCTGAAGAAGTTGCCGAAGTTGAAGGCAGCACGCAAGCTGAATCTGCATCGCAAGCCGAACCCGCAGCGGAAGCTGACGCCGCTCCCGAAACCGACTCCACATCGGAATGAGGTACGTCAGGTCTCGCTGACAACTCATTGATGCATTGAAACGTCGATGCAACGGGTCAAGTTAAAACAACTCACCGGCCCGTTGATGGTCGGCGTTTTGTATTTATTTCTCAATAACGAATTGAGAATTTTTCGCGATCCGGCAGCGGTTCGCGATCATCGATCAATGTCTCGTTGATCTTTCTTTCCATCGAACTGCCAATCCGGCGAAGCAGTTCGTTCAGGTCTTTCCCCGGCCCTTGCACGTCCAGAACGACGTCTCCATCGGGTTCGTTGCGGACGAAGCCCTTCACGTTCAGGCCACGGCCTTGGTGAATGGCGTTGGCTCGGAAGCCAACCCCCTGAACATCGCCTCGATAGCGAACGATCTTCCTGGTTTGTTCGATAGCATTCATTGGTTTATGGTGTCGGCCGCTTTCAAGTTCGGCAATGCAGATCACATCACACGGTCGGTTTATGAGTTGGTTTCGTTTGAGTTCAGTTGGCGTCGCATTGGTATGTTCCGTGTCACTGTTTGCAGCCCATGCAACCGCTGGTGAACCCAAAGTGCTGACGATCGGCATCGATGGTTTGCGTCGCGATGCGTTCGTTGCGGCCAAGACTCCTCACTTGGATTCGCTTGCTGACAACGGCACGCTGTGTCTCGAAACGCGAGTGACCTCCGATGATGTTACTGACAGTGACACCGTCAGTGGACCGGGCTGGACAACGTTTCTGACAGGTGTTTGGGCGGATCGACACGGTGTGCTCGACAACTCTTTCAAGGGACGCGATGCAAAGGCCGCGCCGCACGGTTTTGCGTTGGCGAAACAGGTCAAGCCAAACCTGAGGACCGCTTCTTATCTTTGCTGGACTCCTTTGCGAACTCACGTGACGACGGATGCGGACATCGATGTGGTTGTCACGCCAGGTAAGAATGCGACGGCTTCGACCGTCTGGACGGAAGCGGACCAGGCACTGGCTTGGTCGGCCATTCCTGTACTAAAGAATGACAATGCCGATTGGACGTTCATCTACTTTGGGTCGACCGATGAAACGGGGCACTCTTACGGGTTTCATCCCAGTGTGCCGCCTTACGTGGCCGCGATTGAGAACGTCGATCGGATGGTGGGGGAACTGCTGGAGGCGGTCAAGCAACGAGAGGCCTATGCTGACGAAGACTGGTTGATTCTGGTGAGCACCGACCACGGTGGCGAAGGGACCGGCCATGGCGGCGGTCGCGAAAATCCGAATGTCTACACGGCACCGATGATTGTCAGCGGGTCTTCGGCGATGAAGGGGGAGACAATCCAGCGAGCGGAAGGTTCCGCACCGCCGGCGACGGTGGATTTGGTCACCGTCGCATTGGCTCATTTGCAGATTCCGATCAACCCGGAATGGAAACTCGCCGGCAGCGCAGACGGTTGGTTGAAACCAGAATCCACCACTGCCGAAGCGATTTCCAAGCAGTGATTCACTCTCGCGGCAAAGAGACGGACTCGGCGTAGGCCAGTTCGCCGGTCCAGCCGTCGTAGTACTGAAACACGACCTGCGGATGCGGGTAAGCGACCAAGCGTTTGTCGCCTTGTTTGACCGGCATGTTGAAGACGTTGTTGATCTGCACCACACAAAAATGCGGGTAAAGTCGTTCTAAACGAGGCAGGTCAGCTAGCACATAACTGCTCCATCGGATGTCGCACTCACGCGGTCCAAATTGAAACCGTCCTGTCGCAGGGCGGTCGCTTTCGTCGAGTTCCGGCACATGATTGACGCTGTTGTGTGGCCCGCAGCAGAACTCCCAGACGTTGTCAGTCACTCGAATTGCGAAGCTGTTGTGCAGGTCTCCTGTCATCACGAAGACTTGCTTGTCCATCTCGTCCCAAGCGTCAATCAGCATCTCTCGCTCGTCTAAAAAGCCGGTCCAAGCTTCTTCTTTGTTGGCTTCGTCGGCTTCGAATCCACCCGCACCACTGTGTGGGATCATCATCGGAACGCTTGAGATCAGAAAGGAGAACTTGGCGTCGCTGGCTTTCATTTCACGAAGCAACCATTCGCGTTGATGTTGCCCCAGCATCGAAACACCCGGTTTGTCTCGCTGGGAAACATCGTGCATGTCGCGATCGCCACGCGTATCGAGCAAAAAGAAGTCGCAGTTGGAGACAGTGAATTTCCCGTAGCTGCGTTGCCCGATGGAGTAGCTGACTTGGCCGTCTGCTTTGGCTGGCATGTGCAGCCGGACGGTGTGCTCATCGACGACTTCCACGATGTCATAGACATAGGAGTTGGCTTCGCCATCGTCGGTGTCGTAGATCATGTCGTTGACGCCCGCGGTGTCGGTTCCCCAGTGCACATGCAGGTTCAGCATTTCGTTCAGTGGCAGTTGCCGGAAATTCGTTTGCCGATCGACCAACAAGTCGCTGCCAGCGGTTAGCTTCGCTTTACCAACATGCAAACGTTGTTTGGATTCGAATGGGTTCGCCCAGCCTAGGTAGTCGTTCCAAGCGTAGGTTCCAATGTCGCGAAAAACGGTTCGGCGATGACGTTTGCCCGCTTCGGAGGCTCCCCAAATGTCATTGACGAGTTCGTGGTCATCGAAGGTGAACATCGACGGCACGTTGCGATGCCAGGTCGATAAGGCGTGATTGCGAGTGAGATAGAGTTTGTAGTTCTCCCAAACGCCTGCCACGGTTGGCATGGTTTGAACAACTTGTGGGAGCTCATCGATGCCTTGGGTGAGTCGCCATGCCTCGGCGGGATACTCGCGAAGTTCTTCGTACAACCAATCCCCGTTCATGATGTGGAAGTGGACTTTGTCCGCCCAATCTTGATTCAGATGTTTGTAGGTGGGGCTGTCGTGGCCAACCCCGTGCAGTGGATTTTGATTCGCACAGGAACCGATCTGAAACCGGAAGTTGAACAACCCGTCGGGATTGTGTTCGGACTCCGATCCCGCTTGATCAGGAAGTGTGCGGAACGTGCCCGGTTCGCCTTGCGGGCGATCGTTGACAAAGACGCGGTAGTGATACCGCGTGTCGGGTTCGAGATCGCTCAACGTTACGGAGCCGGTGTTGTCGTGCTCGATACGAGTGAGGCCCGGTTCACTGGTGTGTTCTGATAGATCACCACCATGGTTTTCAGGCGGTCGAGTTCCGTAGTGAACGGTGAATTCACCCGGGTCGGATGTGCGAGCCCACACGGCGACGCTGGTTGAGGAGGGCTGGCCCAGCATCGGACCATGGGTCATTCGATTCGGATCACGTTGGGCGGATGCGATCGAAGGATCCGAAACAAGAACAACAAGTGCAAGAACGAGCACAGTCGATTGAAATCGAGTCATGGGGCAAAGCATGTCCGAGGGCAGGGGATGAGAGGGGTTCCCAGTGTACCTGCCGGACATGTTGTCCGTGTCTCCTACAAGCAATCGCCATTGATCAGATTGCCTTCGGAATCGTGGCAATCGGACGTGCCCGCAAATTCAAACTCGAGCGTGGAGTGACGGATGTTGTGCTCTTCGATCAAATACGCCTTGATGAGACGTTTGATTGGCTCAAAATCTTCGTAGCGAGTCGGTTCGATGACCACATGAGCTTCGAGGGCTCGATGCGATTCGTCCAATTCCCAAAGGTGAACGTGGTGGATTCCGGACACACCATCGATTTTGCCGAGGTCGGCAAGCATCTCGTCGAAATGGAAATTCGCAGGTGCTCCTTCCATCAAGATGCGAGTCGCCTCAGGAAGCATTTTCGCGACTTGGTAGAGGATATAGGAAGCGATCAACAAGGTTAAAAACGCATCGACCCACAGCCAGTCGAGGTAGATGACCGCTACGGCACCAATCAGAACGGCCACGCTGCCGGCGGCGTCGACCAAGTTGTGAATGAAAGCGGCTCGCACGTTCAGGGAGCCTCTGCTCATCGCCCACAGCAGAAGTGCGGTGCCGAGATCCACGACCAATGCAATCGCTGCGGTCACAGCCATCAACCAACCGATGATCGGTTGCGGGTCAAAGAAACGATGCACGGCTTCGTAAATCAAATAGCAGCCGACAACTGCCAAGAGGGTGAGGTTGATCGTGGCGCCAATCAGTTCGGCTCGGCGGTAACCAAAGGTGTATCTTTGATTGGCTTCCTTGCGAGCAATTCGCCGAGCGATGTAGGCGATCAGCAAGGAGTTGGCATCGCTGAAATTGTGAGCCGCGTCGGACAGCAACGCGACACTGCCCGAAAAAATTCCGGCGACGATCTGAGCAACCGTGAGGCCTTGGTTCAGCAATACCGACCACAGCAATCTAGCGTCGCTGACGGAATCGAACTGGCCAGCGGAAGTCAGGCCGTGATGGTGCAAGCTTCCGCAATGATCGGATTCACCCGTCGAACTGTCGGAATGATTGTGATCGCAACTTCCCATGAGATGGGTTCTGGGTAAGTGGATTAAGGGGTCACGTCGGATAGGTCGATGCTGTCAACGATCGGTGTTGCTTCCCGAAGCGGAGCCATGGAATGGCTGTGCCCGGGCAGGCTTTCGATCGCAACGGCCAAGGCGACTCCAAGCAACAGCGCGGTGGTGAGTTTCAATCGGTCGTGGTCATGAAAAGCGACTTCGGGAAGCAGGTCCGACAGCGAGATGCAGATGAAGAATCCAGCTGAAAGAGCCAGTCCCCAGCCGAGCAGCATATCGGTGTTGGCGAACTGAGTGGCACCAAAGTAAAACGCGATCGCACCAATCGGGCAGGCCATCGAAAAGGTCAGGTTCACCATTGTACGCTGGGCGGATGTCCATCCACCTTTGCTCATGACTGATGTGATCGCAAACGCATCCAAAGGTTTGTGAAGGGCGACTGCGAGGAACGTGCCCAGTCCCGCTAGTCCGAGCCAAGGTGAGTGCTGAGATTCGGCAGCGATACTGGCGGCCAGAGCGACTCCATCCATCAGCGTGTGAAGTCCCAAGCCAAACAGCATGCCGAGCCAACCGAGCGGTTTGCTGCTCAGGTGCTTCGAATTCGCATGAGAATGCTGGTGGTTATGTTCATGAGACTCCCCGTGGCCGTGCACCTGTGTGTGAAACGCTCGGAGCAAGATGAACATCGTGATGACGCCAACCAAAACGCCACCGCCGGTACGAGATGCGGAGCTGATTTTGTGCATCGAATGCGGCAGCAAGTGCAGCGTTGCGATCCCCAGCATCAAACCAGCGACAAAGCTCATCAGGAGCTGAGTCCGAAGGTGGGTCATCCGCACCAACGACGGCAACCACCCACCACTGACCGAGGCCGTGATGATCAGCACACAGTACACCGCGAGCAAAGATTCGGGGACAAACAAGGCAAGGGCCGAAGCGGGGTGCGGACGCGGCGAAACATTTCAATCTAAGCTTTTGCTTGATCGACGCAAGTGGAGTCGCAGGACCAAGATTAGCCCGCACAGCACGACCACCATTCCCGTGTGAACCATTGCCAAAGATGCCTCTTGATATCGGGCTCCGCTGTGCAGCAATCCGAACAGTCGGGTGCCGGTCGTGGTCACTCCGGGGGGCAAAACAGGCATCGCCGCTGGGACGTCTCCCGCGGAAACAATTGCCACCGCCAATGCTGCGACGCCCAATCCACGTCGCAGCAAGGGAAGCTCCAGGTGCCACCACCGCCAGGTGACTGATCCGTCCATTTGCCCGGCTTGCCAAGTGGCATTGTCGATGCCGTCGTAGGCGTTTCTCAAAATCGCGTAGGCGACCAAGACGCTACGCACACCAACGGCGAACAAGGTTGGCACCAAGGTGTGAGTTGCCAGCCAATCCAGCCCCGGAATGTGCAAACGGAAGAAGGCCGCGATGGTCATCCCAATCACGGGGCCTGGGATGAGAAACAGCATGGTGCCCGCGATATCGATGACGAGTCCCGCCACCCTCGATGATCGTGCCAAACGAGCCAGTCCCATCGCGAGCGGTAGCGACAGGAGGATCGAAAACAGTGCAAGCTGAATCGTCCAGACAATCTCTTCGCCGAACAGTTTGGGGGCCTCCGCGATCGCGCGGAGCGACGCTTGCCAGCGAAAGGTTGCTTGTCGTACACCGTCGACCACTTCCACCGAGTGGCCCGTTTGGACAATCAATCCAGCGAGCGGCAGCACCAGAAGCAGCGTGTAAAATGCGACGGCGAAGGAGGCAGCCACGCGAGTGCCACGCGATGCGACATCCTTTGTTTGGGGCGGCACGTCGATGGGTTCAGGATTCCAGTCCGATGCCACTTGCCATCGGCGACGTTGCAACCAAAACCACAGCAAGGTTGGGATTCCACCGACAACCATCGGAACCAACGTCGACACCAACACGGACGTGGTGTTCGGATCCACCGAGTAGAACAGGTAGAACTGATCGGCGACGGTGCGAACACTGTGCAGATCCGCGACGCTCATTTCGGTGGAGGCAAGCACCATCACTCCGACGGCCGACGCGACGATCCAAGGCATCGCGATTGGCAATTTGACACGCCACCAACTTTGGCTGGGAGAGAAATCCAGCACGCCCTGTTGAATTGCGACGGGAGAAATTCGACGGGTCGCCCAGACGGTTGCCAGCGACACCAACGCGACGCCGTGCATGCCATGGATCCAACCGACCCAACCCAGGTTGCCTCCCGTCATGGTGGTGACCAACCAACCAAATTTTCCGGCCGTAGCTTCCCAGGCTGCGGCGAGCAAGATCAGCGGCATCGCCAAGGTCACGAACGCGAAAAAGGTCCAGGTTCGGACCAGCCAGTGGTTCGGACGCAGCAGGCTGACGCAGAATGCGGTTGGCACCCCGATCAAAATCGCGATTCCAGCCGACACCAGCATCAGCTCGATTGTTGTCGCGATCGCGGTCGCCCAATCGTCTGCAAATGACGGATCGGGCGTCGGCAATCCGGACGGAACCAACGCTGCAAGCGGAATATTGGTCATAAAGGGAAGGATTTCGAGGCCGAAAATTCGTCCTGCTCGACGATTTGCCAAGCCTGCGATCACAATGGAACGACCAACCACCTCCACGGAAACTCATGAAGCTGACATCGATCCCCCAGTTGTACCGCAATCTGCGCCGAGGACGCGAGATCCTGAGGGTGCTGCGCCGGTACGGGTTGGCAGATTGGATCAGCCGTACCCGCCGATTGCCGCTGCAGAACTGGATCAAAGATCGCTCGGGCGTTCCGCTGACCCAGTACACGCGGTCGCAACGCATCCGGATGGCAATCACCGAGTTGGGGCCGACATTCATCAAAGTGGGCCAGGTCCTCGCGGCTCGCCCTGACCTCGTCGGCAATGAAATCGCGGAAGAGTTGAAACAGCTTCGCAACGAAGTCTCGCCCGACAGCATGGAAGTTGTCGAAGCAACGTTGGCCGAAGAACTCGGTCCGAACTTTCGAAAGCACTTCCGGCATATTGAACCGGTGCCGCTGGCGACCGCCTCGATCGGGCAAGTCCACCACGCCGAGTTGATGGACGGACAGCGAGTTGTGTTGAAGGTCCAACGTCGCGGCATCGAGAAAATGATGCGTGAGGACTTGGATGTGCTCGAAGGGTTGGCTCAATGGGCCGACCACGTCGAGTCGCTCGCCATCTGGGGACCGTCGGACATGGTCCGGCAGTTGATGCCGATGATCCTTCGCGAACTCGACTTCAACCGCGAACGCAGCAATCTCAAACAGTTCGCTCAGATCCTCGAGAGTGACCAGGCTGAGATCGCCATTCCGTCGGTGTTTGACCAACTCTGCACACGACGTGTCTTGGTCATGGAAGAGATGGTCGGTGAACCGCTGGCCAAAATTTTCGAGCGAGACGATAGCGAGACCACTGGCGAGTCGACCGAGATGACTCGGGCTGACTTGCCGCCGGAGCTAGGCCGAACACTGGCTCGAACCTATTTGCGAATGGTGTTTGAGGACGGATTCTTTCACGCCGATCCGCACCCGGGAAATTTGTTTTGCTTGCGAGACGGTCGATTAGCGATTCTTGACTTCGGAATGACAGGCCGCATTGATGAAGCGATGCGAGAGTCGATCGAAGAAATGCTTGCCGCGATCAACTCGGGCGACTGCCGACGGTTGACGCGTTTGATCCGTCGGGTTGGCAACCCACGAGTCGACTTGGATCAGTCTGCTTTGGAAATCGATGTTGCCGATTTCGTTGACACGTACGGTCGACAAACGCTCGACCGTTTCGACCTTGCCGGGGCGTTGAACCAACTCAGCGAGATTCTTCACCGGCACGGGATCGGACTTCCCAATCAATCCGCGCTGCTGTTGAAGATGTTGATTTCGCTCGAGGGAACCTTGCGAGAGATCGGCGTTGGGTTTGATTCGCTGGACATTGTTCGCTCGTATCTTCGCCGCGTGATGATCCGCCGCTTGACTCCGGCGCGGCGGCTTCGGCAAGCCCGACGGATTTATCTGGAGAGCGAAGCGTTCATGGAGAACGCGCCGGAGCAATTGCTGTCGCTCATGAACCAAGCCCGACTGGGGCAATTGCAAGTCCGCTTGGAACCCAAGCGTTTTGCCCCGGTGGTCAATCGCTTGGTGGTTGGGCTGATGACCAGCGCGGTGTTCTTGGGGTCGGCGTTGATGCTGTCCTACGAGGTTTCGCCGGTCCTTTTCCCCGACCAGCCAACGTTGGGGATCCAGCGAGTCAGCATTCTCGGTCTAGTCGGCCTGGTCGCCAGTTTCAGCGTGATGGTCGCTCTGTGCCTCGCGATTTTGCGAAGCGAATAGACGCGACACGTAGCCCAATTCACATGGTTCGTCACAGTCTCTCGTCTGTTGACTTGGGGGCAACACGACAGTCGAGTACGGCGACCACGTGCACTGCATCTGACGTGACGAGGTAGTAAATTGCAAACGGGAAGCGTTTCACGAGTGCGCGGTGAAATCCACGGTACAACTCATGCATGCCCGCCGTGGATCCTAGCAACGCCAAATCTTGACGCACGCAATCAAGAAAACGCTCACTTAGCCCGGGGGAAATGTTTTCGTAAAATTCGGCCCTGTCCACGAGGTCAATTCTAGCTTCAGCCCTGAGTTCGACGCGCATCTAGCCGATCCCTGACGTCGTCAAATGCGGCATCCAGTCCCAATGGTGGTTCCGAAGACGGTTTCTGACTCCGAGTTGCCAGAACGTCTCCGTGCCAATCGGGCGATACTATTTGCGTCGGTGTAGCAGACAGATCCCGCCACAGGATGTCCATTGCGGCGATTTTTTCGTTGGGCGTCAAGGCTGACAGCATGTTTTCGAGCGACATGTTTGCTCCTCCTACGATCCAGTGTACACGAAGCAAAAAGCTGAAAGGTTCCTCTCACCATCCATTGGTAGTGAGAGGACCGCTACTCAGAACGTTTGAAAGAAAGCAGGTTCCAGGGCTCTTCAATCATCGAGTAATGGGCTGTCTTCCGTCGCTCAAGCCGGAAACCTCGAGACTGATTTCGCGGGATCTTCGCGAAGAATATTGAAAGCGTGGGCTCTAGGCTAAGGGAACCCATTCTCCGACGTTGGCATTGAGGCGAACAGATGAAGACAAAGAAACACCGCGGATCATTCATGCTTCGCTTCATGGTTTTTGGGTTCAGCGTCGCGGTTGGTTTGCTGGCGTTTTGGTTGCTCGGTTACATCGTTCGCGACATCGATCGCGTGCAGGGGCCGAATTACAACCAAATGCTGGACGAGGGCTTGCCCAAAAAATTGCAGGACGAGCGGCAATTGCTGGCGGCGCAATTGGTGGATTTGAATCAGCAAATCGCGTCGACCGAACGGCGTCGAAAACTGACAACGCAAACGACTCGAGATTCGCAGCAGACGATCAATCAACTGCTGGAACTCAAACGCAACGCGGATGAGAACGCGACGTCGCTGAGTGAAGGTCAACAGTCGGCTCTCACGGACAGTCTGCAATTGTTTTTGGCAAATCAGAGCCAGACACAAACGCTGAATGCCGAACTATCGGATCTCAACGATCAGTTGGATGACATTCAAGAGAAGCAGCGTGCCAATGGCGACGCGATCACGCGTGAAAGTCGTCCGATTGCGGACGAGTATGATGCGCTCGCGGAACAGCATCAATGGAAGCTTGCGGCGTACAAGCTTGCCTTGCTGATTCCGTTGCTGTTGATCTGCGGTTGGTTGTTCGTGCGTCAGGCGGGCGGCACCTACGCGATGCTGGTTTATGCACTCAGCGGCGCCGTCGCCGCTCGAGTTCTGCTGGTGATGCACGATCACTTTCCTGCGATCTACTTCAAGTACATTTTGATCTTGTTGTCGCTGGCCATTGCGACGGGAGTCTTGGTTCGGTTGTTGAGACTGATCGCCCGGCCCAGTCGCGATTGGTTGCTGCGACAGTACCGGGAAGCGTACGCCCATTTCTTTTGCCCGATCTGCGACTACCCGATCCAGCGTGGCCCATTAAAATTCGCGGTGTGGACGCGGCGGAGTTTGAAGAAACGCACTCCTGTCACGGTCGATGGCGATGCGGCCACATTTGACCAGCCTTATACCTGCCCCTGTTGCGAAACGACGCTCTTTCACGCTTGCGAAAAATGCGGTGGAGTCCGTCACTCGCTCTTGCCCGCCTGTGAAAAATGTGGGGCAGGCACAGAGGTTGAACAAGAGGTCGAGGCTTGAGCTCAATTCTGAGTCGGCAAACCGATGTCTTCGTTCCAGAGCGTCGGGTTCTCTTCGATGAAGGTCCGCATCAGCTCAATGCAAACCGGATCATTGACGATCTGCAAGTCAACGCCACGGCTGCGAACGTAGGATTCCGGTCCTTGGAACGTTTGGTTCTCACCCACGATGATTCGCGGGATTTTGTAGAGCAGGGCAGCACCGCTGCACATGTCACACGGCGACAAGGTGGAATACAGCGTCGAACGCGAATAGTCATTTGCGGTCAGGCGACCGGCTCGTTCCAGGCAATCCATCTCGGCATGCAAGATGGCACTGCCGCTTTGGATGCGGCGGTTGTGACCACGCGAGACGATTTCGTTGTCAATCACCAGCACGGAGCCGATCGGGATTCCATGTTCTTGGAGTCCAAGTCGTGCTTCATCGAGAGCGGCTTGCAAGAACGGATCCATCATTGTCTCGCTTCGTTATGGCAGAGAAGGAAATGCGTGGCGACTGCATCGCGGCGATGGTCGCACTTCGGATGAGTATAGTGGTGCCTCCCCACCAAATTCCCCGCCCCACGAAGTTTGCCCATGCGTCGCGTCGTTTGTTTGGTTGCCTGTCTGTCGTTGTTCGCTGGACCATCTTTGTTCGCGGAACCGCCGTCGGTTCCTACTAAATCCAAGCCGGCGTCTGTTACGGACTCTAAGCAAACACCCAAAAAGGCGAAGAAGAAGCCTGCGCCGTTCGCTTGGGTGAACCCGATTCCGAATAAACGACTACACCCCTCGCTCCAGCATGGCACGTTTCAAAGCCCATCGCTGAAACAAGACGTGGGGTACGCGATCCTGTTGCCGCCGGGTTACTCCGAAGGTGAATCGTCGAAGCGATATCCCGTCGTCTACTACCTTCACGGTAGTCGCCCGGGCAGCGAGGCGAAGTCACTCGCACTGGTTCCGTTGCTTCACTCTGCGATGGAATCGAAGCAAGTTCCGGGGATGATCTATGTGTTCGTCAATGGCGGCCCGGTCAGTCACTACAACATTCCCGGCGAGCCAACCAAGCAAGGAGCGGATGTGTTCATCGATGAGCTCATCCCGCACATCGATTCCACCTACCAAACGATCGCAGACCGTGAGCACCGTGGAATCGAAGGGTTTTCGCAGGGCGGACGTGGGACGATGCGGTTGTCGCTGCGTTACCCCGATTTGTTCTGCAGCGCAGCGGCGGGCGGTGGCGGTTATGAAACCGAACGCAAGATCAGCGAGTCAGGAGGCCGCGAATCCGAGAAGCTCGTTTTCGCAGAAGGCGACAACACTTGGGATTTGGCACGAGCCTTTTCCAAGACGAAGACTCCCCAGGTTGATTGGATGATTTACGTTGGCACCAAAGGTTTCAACTACCAGAACAACCTGGCGTACATGAAGTTTCTGACATCGCTTGGCATTCCTTTTGAACGCATCGTTGTCCCAGAGGTTCCCCACTCGGGATTGAAAATCTACGAGCAACGATGCGTGGAGATCATGCGATTCCACGCCGCGAATTTTCGCTGATACGAAGGGCGACGGACATTCAAACCGCTTGCGCGATCAGTGTTGAGTCTCCGATGGAATCGTCCGACCGGTCGCGAGCCGATGGCATCGGCAAGACGGCCGGGGATTCGTCGGCACTATCGTCCGCCGAATCCCCAAAAGCCATTTCGTCTTGCAGCGTTTCTGCCAGTCGACGTCGCGCGGTGTGCAGACGACGCTTGATCGTTCCCACGGGAGCGTCGAACGCATCGCTCATCTCAATCAACGATTGTCCATTGAGATAGAACGCGTTGAGCGTTTGACGGTCCAACGTTCCCAGGCGAGCGATCCCGCTTCGAACCGCAGCGGCTTGCTCGCGATCTTGAGCCACGTTTTCAGGCGTGGTGTCATCGACGCAAGTTGCTTCCAGGGTTTCTGGATCGCAAGCGGTGGCGGTTCGTTGTCGGCTGAATCGATTGATCGCCATGCGGTGAACGATTTGACGCAACCATCCACCGAATGCTTCGGGCACGCGAAGTTGATCCAGCTTTTGCATCGCTTGGATGAAAACGTCCTGGGTCAATTCTTCGGCTTCGTGCACGTTGCGAACTCGGCTGATTGCCAAAGCGACGATGACGGGTCGGTACCGTTCGAACAAATCGCCAAATGCAAGTTGGTCTCCGCCTTGAGCAGCGATAACCAACTGCGCCACCGTTTGACCGGAAGCAGATGCGGAAGGTGAGTTGCGAACGATGGCGTTGCCGTCAGACGACGAAACGGTGGTCGTGAAATCAGGGGTGATCTTCATGGTGTCCATCCTCCCGGAGTTCCGGGAATACTTTCCTGTTCAGGTCAGCCAAGCGACTGCCTGCTGAATTGTTTCAAACCAGTTGGAAAACCCGATCGAAGAATCTGCTCAGTCAGCGAGCCCCGTGGGTGGATGAGAACGCTTCGCTGGATGCAACAACGTCTTTCAGAAGTCTGTTGAGAAGACTTCTGCCATCGGTGTGAACGATGGACGAAGGTGCAGGCGAGGTTCGGATCCGAGCGGGGCGCTGCCGACGCGAAACGCGATGGGCGGCAAACGAAAAGTCAGCGGCGTGACCCAAGGGTCAGTCGTGCCAGAGACTTTTCGCGTCGTGCTTCAGTTCAATGCGAGGGAAAGGCTGGGGCCTTATCGCATGGACCTGTGACACGTTTGGTCAGTGGCAAATGAAAACCGCCAGGGTTTTATTGCCGCAAAACTGGCTGCCAGAGGCTCCGGGCCGGTGGACCCCGGATAACCGAGGCCCTCCCACTGCAATGAGCAGGTATGGACGACGACGCACAGAGTCTCGGCAGCATTCGTACGCATAGCACCCAGGATCTGGGAAATGCGGACAACACGTTGAGTCGAGATCAGGTTACGCATCGAATCCTCCCTGCGCCGATTTTCTCGGTGCGGTGATGGAGCTCAAAAACGGAAAGTAAGGACACCGAATTCGTTACAATCACAAATCGGCCAAGGGAATCTTGCCCATGACCGACCGCTTCATGCAACGTCCCCGCCCGTGCGGGGTGGTGATGTCGCTGACTGGTTAGAGGATTATTTCAGCAGAAGGTTCGCGGGAACACAAAGTTATTTTGTGAAAAGCTCTGACTTTTTGATCGAAAGTGTGCAAAACACCAGCGAATTGCTGGCTCCGCTGATATTTCCGCCAGTTTGCGTTCTTTGCGGTGAGCTGACGGGGGATGCCCTTGAAGGCGAGGGCTCGCACGAACAATCGTCGAATTCCCGGCGTCGGTTCGCTTCGTTTTGCCGAGTTTGCGAAACGGCGTTGGTCCAGTCGGCTCCGGCGATGCGGTCCGCCTGCGAGCGTTGTGCCTGGCCCGCGGCTGGTCACGTCCGACCCTCTCATGTCGAGGACGACCCGGAAGGGAGCGGCGATGCTGACGTGCCGGACGCGTTGCCGTGCCCAGAATGCGTTCGACGCCAAACCGCGTTTTCATTCAAATCGGTGACCGCGATTTATCGCTACCACGAAGTCGTCCGGCACGCGATCATCGCTGCCAAATACCCACGCAACACCGCGATTGCCAGGGAATTGGCCGTTCGGCTGGCAGATCGTTATCGCGCAGGGGAAGCAAGGCTCTCGCTGTGCGTGCCGGATGATACGACTGATGCGGAGGGCGAATCAGATCAGTCGCCGATGGTAACCCATGTGCCCAGCCCGTTTTGGCGACAGTTTCGGCGGGGAGGAGTCGGGACTGGATCGCTCGCCAGCCGATTCGCTCGCGAGATGAATTTCTGGTTTGGATCGTTGTTGGAAACGACGCGTTCGGTACAAAAGCAGGCGTTGTTGGACGATGAGGCTCGCCGCGAAAATGTGCGGGGAGCCTTCCGAGTTCGTCGACGATGGAGAAAACGGGTGTCAGGCCGAAACGTTCTTTTGGTCGATGATGTGATGACAACCGGAGCGACCGCCGATGAAATCTCTCGGGTGTTGCTGGACGCTGGTGCCGCTCGAGTGGATTTACTGGTTGTCGCTCGGGCAATTCGTGACGCACAAAAATGAAACGTTCACCGTACCCATCCTTTTGGAATGGGCCGGTTGGGGCGAGTTTGCGGGTTTGTGCATCGGCATTCCGTGTTAAAGTCTGTCGTGCGGTTGGACGTGTCGGCGGAAACAACGTCCCTTTTCACGATGGCTTCTCATCCCTCGGGCGTGAAGTCGCTTTTCGCGAGCGATCGTCCCACTGATATTCTCATCCGGTTTTCCCGCAAGATGACTGAATCGACCGACACTTCTCTCGAAGACCAAGCCGACGCAATCGCTCCACACAAAGGTGGTGCTCGCCGCGCGATCGTTCGCGGATTGGGTGTCGTTCTGCCGCCACTGTTGACGATCGTGGTGTTGATCTGGGCTTGGAATGCGATCGAAAACTACGTTTTGCTGCCGGTTGAAACCGGCATTCGACGCTTCGTCCTGATCCCGGCGGTCAGCGAAACGTTCGAGCGTCCGCCTGAAGGTGCAATCATCAATGACGCACCCGAAGGATCGCTGAGCAAACCGAATCAACGCGGATTCACCTACAAAGGTTTGTCATACGTCCCCGACCCGACTGGGCGACGTTACTTGCCTGGATACGTGGTCCAGAGAGTCGATTCGGAAATCGATGCGTTTGGTCCGTATGCAGTTCCGCCCAACAACGCGATGGCGTACTGGGATCGGTTTGTCCAGCTTCAGTACATGCCGCGATCGGTGGTTGTTCCGGTCTTTTTGATCGTGTTCTTCGTGCTGCTGTATTTCCTAGGCCGGTTGTTCACCGGCGGAATCGGACGCTGGTTTGTGACAACGTTTGACGCCACGATTCTACGCATCCCGATCGTGAACAAGGTCTACGGAAGTGTGAAACAGATCACGGACTTTGCGTTTGATGATCGGCAAATTGAATTCAACCGAGTCGTCGCGATCCAGTATCCTCGCGATGGCATTTGGTCGCTTGGGTTTGTGACCGGTAACGGCATGCGTGAAATTTCAGAAGCCGCTGGCGAACCAATGTTGAGCGTGTTGATGCCGACCAGCCCTATGCCGATGACCGGATTCACGGTCAGTGTTCGCCGCAGTGAAGCGATCGACCTCAACCTGACGATTGACGAAGCGTTGCAGTTCATCGTCAGTTGCGGCGTGGTGGTGCCAATCAATCAACGATACGACTTGCCGGGCAACAAACCAGCCAAGCAAATCGTCGTGCCGGCGATCGGGGATTCGGTCGCCAGAGACAACGCCGCTTCGTCCAACGTGTGAGTTCACTCGTTCCAAGGCAACTTGCAAACGCCCCATTGGCCAGCGTTTTCATCGACGGCAACTTCGATCGATGACAAGGCACTGCCGAACTGTTCTCGTGTTTGTTCGCGAACGTTTTCTGCAATCACGCGAGCGATCTCTTCCGCCGTGGTGTTGATGACCGGCATGATGATGCAGTCTTCATTGGGAAAGACCCATCGTCGTTCGCGAAAGCGTGCCGTGGTTTCTGTCTCGTCTTGCGTGATCAAGATTTCTTGGTGGTCTCGCGGCAGGATCACGTGGTGATCCAGGGCTTGCGTTTGTTTGAGGACCGCGTCTCGCAGCGCGATGAAGTCGACGACGTAGCGGTTCTCATCCAAAGGCCCTTCCACGCTGACACGGACACCATAATTGTGGCCATGAATGCGTTCGCAAATGTCGCCGGCGAAAGTGATGAAGTGTGCGGCGGAGAAAATGAATTGCTCTTTCGAGACTTCGACGCGAAACGTGGCTGACATGGAGCGTTGTTGAAGAGAAGGAATCGGAACTTGGTGACGGTGCCGAACCAATCATAGACGAGCGTCCAATCGAGAGCACGTGGCGTCGGTGCTCGGTTGAAGCTGTGTTAACTTATCCCAGCAGACTGCTTGTTCCGGTTTGCAGTTGGTGGATGCGTTTGTGGGGATGGTTTGGATGGAAGCTTTGTTGGAATGGCTCTCCGAGATGGAGTGGCGACGTGTCTTTCCGGAATTGGTTGGCAAAGCCGCCGGTGTGCTGCTTGGCATTGCGATCAGTTGGTGGGTGCTGTTTCGCAGACGACTGAAGTATCTCGATCGGCTTCGCCGCGGCGATTCAGATGAGTTGCTATTCCAGGCCCACTATTTGTTGCCGGTTGATGGTGAAGACGGCACCGTGCAGTTGGTGTTTCGCAATGTTGCACCAAGGCGAACGATCGATGATGCCTACGACAATCCTTCCGCGCGAGAGTCGCTGCGTCAGTTGGCTCGTGCGACAACGTTGAATGCGCCCATCGTTCCCACCGAAGGTCGTGTCGGGTTTGAAATTCTCAATGATGCCGCGAGCATTCTGACTGGTTGGCTGGCGACGTCGTCGATGCCGCGAAAAGTTTGGCTGTTCTGCATGACTTGCGAAGACCGAAACGTGGTTCGCAAAGAGTGCATCCGCTGCTTTCTGTTTCAAGAAGACGAGTTGCTTCGTTTTGCGGATTGGCGTTGGTGTCGCAATCACGTTCGCGTCGAACGGCCATGGCATTGGTTGCGAGTTGTGACGTTGCACCGGATCGCTTGTTACCACCGAGATGAACAGATTGCGTTGCCGGTCGCTCTGGACCGCAGTGTTCCCTTTGTCGACGACCAGCGGCAGCATCGCCGAATCATGCGTTTGGCGTTGGGGATTTGCGACTCAGAAGTCGCTACCAGTGAACCGTGTCGCGTGGATTGGGACGACAAAGAATCCGTTTTGCTCCAGCGTGGCGTGCTAATGTCTTCGGAGACGCCATCGTCGCCAGTAGCGGGGTAGGGCCTTTTCGCGAGCCGCAGGTGCTCATTTTACACATTACAATGTCGGCTCGTTCGGTTCGGAGCACACGCGAATACCAGGTCGTTTGTTCCGGCTGATTCAATGCAATTGACCAACGAGGCCCACCGATGAATCCTGCCCGCCCTGCCGTCTCCTCCGCATCCGTCCAGCCGTCCAGTCCTGCCAAGCCCGCGTTGAGATCGTCTGTCGATCGCCGCCAGTGGATGCAGTGGACTGGTGCCACGTTGGGGTTGGCTGCCACTTCACAAGTGAGTTCGCCAGTTGCGAAAGCCGCCAAGGACATCGACCCCAACCGGCCGTTGAACTTGGCCGTCATCGGGATCGCCAATCGTGGTGCCTCCAACGTTGCCGGGGTGCAGTCTCAGAACCTGGTTGCCCTTTGCGATGTCGATGCAAACTACTTGAAGGCGGGCGGCGAACGATTCCCGAAAGCAAAACTGTATCGCGACTATCGCGAAATGCTTCGAGAAGAAACGGAGTTGGACGGCGTGGTGATCAGCACGCCGGATCATCATCACGCACCAGCAACCATACGAGCGATCGAGCAAGGGCTGAATGTCTATTGCGAAAAGCCTTTGACTCACACCGTTGCTGAAGCGCGGGCGATTCGAATGGCGGCGAAGGAAGCCGGCGTGGTGACTCAAATGGGAACGCAAATTCACGCCGGTTCGAACTACCGCCGTGTGGTGGAGATGATCCAGGACGGAGTGATCGGCAACGTCACTCGAGTTCACGTATGGGTTGGGAAAGGCTGGGGAGCGACCGAACTGCCGAAGCCTCAAGGGGAAGCACCGGACAATGTCGACTGGGATTTGTGGCTCGGGCCAGCGCCGAAGATTGATTACACACCAGGTTTGCACCCCGCGTCGTGGCGTCGTTACCGTGCCTACGGTGCTGGCACACTCGGCGACATGGGATGTCACTACGTTGACTTGCCTTTCTGGGCATTGGGTCTGCACTTGCCATCCAGCATCGTTGCCGATGGCCCGCCACCTTCGGATGACTATTGCCCGACCGGGCTGAAGGTTCGCTACCACTTCGATGCGACGGACAAACACGACGAGTTGGATTTGACCTGGTACGACGGCGATCGCTCACCGAAAGAACTCGAAGGTGTTTCCGTGCCCGGCAGCGGTGTGTTGTTTGTTGGTGACAAGGGAATGATGATCGCGACGTATGGCAGTTACACATTGCTTCCCAAAGACAAGTTCGCGGACTTCAAACCCGCGGCGCCACGGATCGCAGACTCGGTTGGTCACCACATGGAATGGATGCAGGCGATCCGCGGCCAAGGCACACCGTTGTGCCAGTTCGACTACTCCGGTCCATTGACCGAAACAGTGTTGCTGGGCACGGTCGCTCACCAATGTGGTCGCGAATTGAAGTTTGATGCGTCGGGCATGGTTTGCACCGGTGACGAACAAGCTACCTCGTTGTTGAGCAAAAACTATCGCGAGGGATGGTCGGTGGATGCGGCAGCCACCGCGAGCGTATAGGCTATTGTCCCCTTCGCGGATCGGAAGCATTTCGGTTCGCAATGAAACCATGGTGAGCGGTCGTTCAAAACTGGACGGCCGATCACCATTTGGGACCTGTGCCCAGCCCCGCCCCCACTTTTCGTCTGCCCCACAAGATGAAATCTCCCGCCCCCACTTCCGACGCTCGCGATATGTCCCGTCTGTTCACCGCAGGCAATCGCTTGCAAGGCATCGTGCCTCCATTGATCACTCCTCTGAGTGCCCGCGACGAGCTGGATCAGGAGGGATTGGAACGATTGATCGAGCATGTCATCGACGGTGGCGTTTCGGGGATTTTTATCTTGGGAACGACCGGGGAAGCACCCAGTCTGAGTTATCGATTGCGGCGCGAATTGATCTCAGCCACGACGAAATTGGTCGCCAATCGCGTGCCCGTGCTGGTCGGAGTGACGGACACGGCCTTTGTTGAATCGGTGTCACTCGCTCGTCACGCGGCAGATTCGGGAGCGGATGCGGCGGTTCTAACCACGCCTTACTACTTCCCCGCCGGTCAGACCGAGTTGACCGCGTATGTGCAGAACATCGCACCGGAAATTCCTTTGCCGTTGATGCTCTACAACATGCCGGGTTTGACCAAGGTGTGGTTTGAGATCGAAACGTTGAAGACGCTTTCTGATATCCAGTCCATCGTGGGTGTTAAAGACAGCAGCGGCGACCTGGACTACTTCCGTCGTTTATGCGACTTGCGAAACGAAGTGCGTGAGGATTGGTCAATCCTGCTTGGTCCCGAAGCCATGCTGCCGGAAGCTCATCAATTGGGCGGCGACGGTGGTGTGTCCGGGGGCGCGAATGTGATGCCGCGTTGCTTCGTGGATTGCTATGAAGGTTTGACGACGAACGACTCGGCCAAGACGGAGGTATCAATTGCCAAGATTCGTCGTTTTCAAGACATCTATGACGTCGGCAAGTATGCATCGCGACATATCAAAGCCACCAAGTGCGCCGCGTCGTTGCTGGGAATCTGCAGCGATCTTCCCGCTGATCCGTTTCATCGCTTTTTTGAACCCGAGCGAGAGAAAGTGGCTGCGGTCCTGCGAGACTTGGGGATCTTATGATTGCGGCGATGGCGTTCACCGGCCTGGACTATGCGGTCTTGGTCGCTTACTTCATCGCCATCATGGCGATGGGGTTCTACTTTTGGGCTCGCAATCGTTCCGCCGATGATTTCACCGCAGGTGGTCGCTCACTTCCGGGGTGGCTTTGTGGGTTGTCGATCTTTGCGACGTATCTCAGCAGCATCAGCTATCTGGCGCTTCCGGGAAAAGCATTTGTCGACAATTGGAACGCCTTCATGTTCTCGTTGGCAATTCCGTTCGCTGCTGCGATCGCGGTCAGGTGGTTCTTGCCGTTGTACCGAAAAAGCGGTGAGGTCTCGGCGTACTCGTTGCTGGAACGCCGATTCGGGCTCTGGGCTCGATTGTTCGCTAGCGGGTTTTACTTGCTTTATCAGATCGCTCGCATCGGCGTCGTGATGTATCTGATGGCGTTGCCGATGGCGGTGCTGTTTGGCTGGGACATTCGATTGGTCATCCTGTGCACCGGAGTCGTGGTCACGGTTTACTCATTTGTCGGCGGGATCGTTGCGGTGATCTGGGCGGATGCAATCCAAGCAATTGTGTTGCTGGCGGGCGCCTTGTTGGCGTTGGGGATTTTGCTGCTCGGTATGCCAGGTGGACCATCGGAAGTGTTGGCCGTGGCGAACGAGAACAACAAATTTTCGCTCGGTGACAGTTCTTTCTTCGTGTTGTCAAAGCCTACGATTTGGGTAGTGTTGGCGTTTGGGTTGTTCGACAACCTTCGCAACTTCGGTGTCGATCAAAGTTACGTCCAACGTTACATCGCTTCCCGATCGGACAAAGAAGCCGCCAAGAGTGTTTGGTTGGGGGCTTTGTTGTATGTCCCGGTCAGCGCGTTGTTCTTGTTCATCGGATCATCGCTGTTCGCGTACTACGAAGGTCACCCGCAAGATCTGGATGAGGTCCGGAGGATCGTGGCTGAACAAAAATTGATGCAGGATGGGGTGAGCGAGAAAGACGCCGACTACTCGATCCGGTTGTTGGCGATGTCGTCGCAATTGACAGATGAAGATCTGGGCGATCGAGTCTTCCCTCACTTCATTGCTGCTCACCTACCACAAGGTGTTCGCGGCTTGCTGATCGCTGCCGTGTTCGCTGCTGCGATGAGCACCGTGTCCACTTCGCTCAACTCATCCGCGACGTTGGTGATGAGTGACTTTTACAAGCGTCTGTTTCGTCAAGATTCGACGGATGCCCAGCACGTCGGTGTGTTGAGAATGTCAACGGTCGCTTGGGGGGCCATGGGGACGGCAATGGCATTGGCACTCGTCCGTTTGACCGACAGCACGCTGGATGTCTGGTGGACTTTGTCCGGTGTCTTGGGCGCGGGGATCGTTGGTTTGTTCTTGCTGGGGATCACCGTGCCGCGTTTGCACGGCGCGCCCGCTATCACCGCATTCGCGATCGGTGGTTTGGCAATCGCTTGGATGACCGTTTCACAAACTAGCGTTTGGCCCGAAGCCTGGGAAACTTACGCCAATCCGATGGATAAGTTCATGACGATCGTTGTCGGACCGTGTTTGATGATTGCGATTGGATCAATCTTCGCTGCGGCAGGATTGGGTGGCGATCAGGCTTCGCGAAAAGATTGGAGCGAGAGTTGAAGGCCCTTCAGAATGTGATTCGAAGCCGCTTCGTGCGCCGCCTCGGCATTCCCGTTCTGAATGGCGGTGAAGATCTTCTCGTGCTCGTTGCAGGTGTTTTCCATCACGTCGGCACCTTGTCGGTGCATCCAGATTCCAAACACGCGAGTCAAAATGTTGGACTGGGTGGAGGTTCGCACGAGCGTGTGATTGCCGGTCGCTTCGACGATTCGCAAGTGAAAGTTGTGGTCCGCCTGATTGAATTGGTAGGCGATCTCTTGGCTTTCTTCCGGCGAATTGGTTTGCTTTTGACGCTCCACCAACTCCCGCATGGTGTTGTATTCTTTCGCGATCAGCTGAATGTCTTCCGACGTCGATCGCTCGGAGGCACGAGCGGAGGCGAAGGATTCGATCAGGTTGCGAACCTCGTAAAGC
This sequence comes from Rhodopirellula bahusiensis, assembly GCF_002727185.1. Taxonomy (NCBI): domain Bacteria; kingdom Pseudomonadati; phylum Planctomycetota; class Planctomycetia; order Pirellulales; family Pirellulaceae; genus Rhodopirellula; species Rhodopirellula bahusiensis. Next base: position 435,442 of record NZ_NIZW01000001.1, on the reverse strand, counting down.
TCTTGAATTTCTGGTTCGTTGATCGATCGCACGACCGCACCGATTTGCGGAACGAGTTCGACCATTCCTTCGGTCGCGAGTTGACCGGCAGCTTCGCGAACGGGTGTGGCCGAGACGCCGATTTCTTTGCCGATGGGACCATACAGCAATCTGGTGCCGGGCTTGAATTCGCCCGAGATCAGTTTTTGACGCAGATGGTGATAGGCACGGCTCGCGTGCGTTTCGACTTGGTGACGCCCTGGAGTCATTGTCGTGAAGTGGGTGTGGGGAGGGACGAGATGGATCCGGGGCCGACGCGATGCAACGCAATCGGGCCAGTCAGTCTACCAGTCACGCAACTCCGATCCTATGCGTCTATAGATGCAGCGGTCCAAACGCACAGCGACGAAGTCTATGCAGTGGTTGCTGAACAGAAACGTTCGCGCCATGCAGGTTTGGTTGCTCACCGTCCGTGGGTGGCTGCATGACACGCCAGCTCACTTTTCGACAGCAACAACATCATCTCACCAACACCGGCGTGTGGTCGTGGGACGGATGCTGGATCTACTACGACATTCGCAGTGATGAGAACGGATCCGTGTTTGATGGTTCGCGAATCGAGCGAGCGCACACGAAGACGGGTGAAGTCGAGGTTGTATATCAGGCTCCGCGCGGCGCATCCGTCGGTGTTGTGACGGCCAGTCCCACCGAGAACAAAATCGCTTTCATTCACGGTCCGGAAGAGCCGACTCCTGATTGGAGCTACTGCGCCTATCACCGCCGTGGTGTCTCGGTGTGTCCTGGTGACGAGTCATCGATGCGAAACCTGGACGCTCGTGATGTGGTGGACCCATTCACTCCGGGAGCACTTCGCGGCGGAAGTCACGTGCATGTGTTTGATGCCAAGGGCGAATGGATCAGTTTCACCTACGAAGATCACGTGTTGGCGACAAATTTGGCAAACGGGCAACTGAACCAACGCAATGTCGGTGTCTCGATCCCGGTTCAAAGTGTGTCGGTACCGAAGAGTCATCGCCGCAATCATGATGGGGATTGCTTTAACGTGCTGGTGACGCAAACGCACGATCGTCCGGAAATTGGCACCGACCAAATCAGCAAAGCCTATGAAGATGCCTGGGTGGGAATGAAAGGTTATCAGCGTCCCGATGGGACAACTCAGGACAAGGCATTGGCATTTATCGGCGACGTGTTGATTCGCAACGAAGAAAGTGGCGACCAAGAAAGTAGCAACGGAGCCGGGTCGGAATCTTCGAAGCAGCAATTCAAAACAGTTCCCGAGTTGTTCATCGTGGACTTGCCGCGGGACTGCACGGTCGCGGGAGCCGAACCATTGCAAGGCACAGCGACGACTCGTCCTGTGCCTCCCGCCGGAACCGTTCAGAGGCGTTTGACTCGAACCGCCGACCGCGTTTTTCCAGGTCTGGCCACCGACGTGCGTCATTGGCCGAGAAGCAAACCGGACGGCAGTGAAATCGTTTTCTTGATTCGAGATGACAACGGAGTGATTCAGCTTGGTGCGGTTTCACCCAACGGCGGATCGCTTCGGCAAGTCACCGATGGTAACGAATCGGTTGCTTCGGCCTTTTCGATTCATCCGGGCGGAGAGTTTGCCGCGTGTGTGATGGGTAACTCCGTTTGCGAAGTCAATTTGAACGACGGTCATGTGGAGACGGTGGCGAAAGGCGATGGTTTGTTTCGGTGTCTTTCTTTCGCCGTGGTTTACTCGCCTGATGGAAACAAGATTGCATTTGGGGGAGCCGTTGAAGATGGCGAGCGATCATTCAACCAGATTTTTCTGACGGACTCGAAGCAGACAAGCTAGATCGATCCATGAAGTGTGTTGGACAGCAACTACATCAATAGAGAGGGAGCAACCATGAGTATTTACAGACGGACGTCGAAACCGATTGCGTTGGCATTTGGATTGGGAAGCATGTTGTTGGCTCATGCTGGCCAACAACTTCACGCCGAAGAGAGTCCCAAGTTGGTTCCGCTGAACTACAACCATGCGGGCTTGGAAGTGGACTTGGGAGTTGGGCTTTGGGCGTATCCGCTGCCGATGGATTATGACGGCGATGGCGATTTGGATTTGTTGGTCGGTTGCCCAGACAAACCTTCCAACGGCACGTACTTCTTCGAGAATTCAACTCAGGATCCAAACGTCACAATGCCGGTGTTTGAAGCACCTGTTCGTCTTGGTCTTGGGTTCCACAATATGTTGGCGAGTGAAGTCAACGGAGAGGCCAGGATTTTGACGCCCGGCAGGTACTTCGCTCAGGATCCGTCGACCGGGAAGTTTGATTTTGACAAGCCCACGGGCATCCCCGCTCCTAAGAAACCACTGACGACGCCGGGAACCCGTATTCGCGGCAACATGTGGCGGTACGTCGACTACGACGGTGACGGTGATCACGACTTGGTGGCCGGCGTCGGGGATTGGGCCGGTCTGGGTTGGGATCACGCCTACGACGAAACCGGCGCGTGGCACAATGGACCGTTGCATGGCTATCTGTTTTTGATGAGCAATGCCGGGAACGATTCCGATCCCGACTACGACGATCCCGAAATGATTCTCGCTGGTGACGAAGCCATCGACGTTTATGGCTGGCCTTGTGCAAGTTTTGTTGACTTCGATGGCGACGATGACCTGGACATCGTTGTCGGTAATTTCTTGGACTACTTCACGTACTTCGAGAACGTTGGCTCCCGAGAGAAGCCTCGCTATCAAACCGGCAAAGAGCTGCAGAATGCTGATGGCGAACGGCTGACGATGCATTTGCAGATGATCACGCCCACGGCGATTGATTGGGATCGCGATGGCGATGCTGACTTGATCGTCGGTGATGAAGACGGTCGCGTGGCATTCATCGAAAACACAGGCGAACTTCGCGATGGGCGGCCTGTGTTTGAAGACCCGGTTTACTTCCGTCAGAAAGCGGACACGTTGAAGTTTGGCGCTCTCGCAACGCCCTATATCTCGGACTGGGATCAAGACGGTGATGACGACATCGTTTGCGGCAACACCGCTGGCAACATCGGTTGGTTTGAAAACCTGGGCGATGGAGCGGATGGATTGCCGAAGTGGGCGGAACCCGTTTTGCTGAACGTTCGGAACTCGGACGGAACGGAAGAGCCTTTTCGAATCTTGGCCGGCGACAATGGTTCCATTCAAGGGCCGTGCGAAGCCAAGTGGGGCTACACGACGTTGTCGCTCGCGGATTGGGATGGTGATGGTGACGACGACATCGTTTACAACTCGATTTTGGCTGAAGTGGGTGTGCTGCTGAATGAATCAGGCACTCTGGTAGAGCAGGAGTTGAGCTCGGCTCCGGTCGAAAGTCCGCCCGCTTGGTACCCGTGGAAGTCTGCCACAAAGAGTTCGTTGACCCAGTGGCGAACAACACCTGTTGCGGTTGATTTTGATGGCGACGACGAACTCGATTTGGTGCTGATGGACCAAGAAGGCTATCTGACACTTCGTCGGTCGGTCGGTGAGGCCGAGCGATTATTTGTCGATGAATCCGGGCATCCAATTCGATTGGCGGCGGGGACCGCGGGGCGATCTGGACGCGTCAAGGTCGCTGTCGGTGACTGGGATTCCGATGGACGATTGGACATCCTGATCAATTCTGAAAACGTGACTTGGTACCGCAACGTGGCCGACCAGGACGGCAAAGTGGTGCTGAAACGCATCGGCAATTTGGCTCGCCGCAATGTTGCCGGTCACACCGCCAGTCCCGCGATTTGCGACTTCAATCGAGATGGGAAGTTGGATCTGATTGTCGGCAGCGAGAATGGTCGCATCTACCACATCTTTCATGACGATTGCATTTCGTTTTCGGATGCGGAGTTGGCTGGGAATGTTCAGTTTCGACAAGCATCGCCGGCCAAACCGGTTGATCCCAAAGTCGATCGCGACGATGCGATCACGTTTGATTCCACCCGAGGACGCATTGCTGCTTGGATCGAGCCGAACAAAGATTCGGCGAAGCCTGACCTGGTGCGATATCGCTATCATGACGGCATCAAATGGTCCGGCCCAATCACGGTTCTTTGGGAGCCAACCGCGTCAGGGAAAGCCGAGTGTTCGAAATTGCGGTTCGACGAGAGTAGCGAAGACGACCGAATCGTGTTGACGTTTCGCGCTCGGGCCGATGGCAAGTCGCAAACGGTTTCGAAGATCAGTTACGATCGAGGGCGTTCTTTTCGCGATGCGAAATGATCACCACTGGTGATCACGTTTGTGTATGACCGCTGTCAAAGGGTTTTGGGTTTCGAAACCCTTTGGTGGTTGGTTCTTTTCGTCTGCTAGTTTGTTTTCTCAACGATTTCATACAATCCATGCCTGTCATCGCTCTAGGTCTCGATTTCGGAACGGAATCCGTTCGTGCCATCCTGGTGGATTCGGATGGACGCGAGGTGGGTTCCGCGGTCCATGCGTTTGAGCACGGGCAAATCCTGGACGCTTTGCCCGGCAGTACCGAATCTCTGCCGGAGCGTTTTGCATTGCAGTGCCCGGCCGACTGGATTGAATCAGCGGCAATTGCAACCAAACAGGCGTTGGCCGCTGCGGGACTGAATGGCGACGAGATCGTTGGCATTGGTGTCGACTTCACAAGTTGCACGATGTTGCCGGCCAAACATGATGGAACTCCGCTGTGTGAATTGGATTCGTTGAAGTCGCGTCCATTGGCTTGGCCAAAATTATGGAAGCATCACGGCGCTTTGGATCAAGCGGATCGGATGACGGCGATCGCGAAAGAGCGGGACGAGTCGTTCTTGAAGCGTTATGGCGGCGTGATTGGTTTGGAATGGTTCTTTCCTAAGATGCTGGAGACGATCGAACAAGATCCGGAGGTAGCGGAAGCCGCCGAGGTTTGGTTGGAAGCGGGTGACTGGCTCGTTTGGCAGCTTGTCGGTGGTGACAGCAAGTCCTTGGTTCGATCGACTTGCCAGGCCGGTTACAAAGCGATGTGGTCGGCGGACGAAGGCTATCCCTCGCAAGACTATTTCGATGCTGTTCATCCGAAACTGGCCGAAGCGGTTGCTCATCGAATGCCCGGCGAAATGCTTTCACCGGGGCAGGTTGCGGGGCAATTGACGGACGCGATGGCAACGCAGTTTGGATTGCCAACGGGCGTTCCTGTTTCGGCCGCGATCATCGATGCACATGCGGGTGTGCCGGGTGTGGGTGCCGCGGAACCAGGGACGTTGGTGATGGTGCTGGGGACCAGCAGTTGTCACATGCTCAACGCCACAAAAATGGTGGAAATGCCCGGGGTGGCTGGAGTCGTGGAAGGCGGGATTTTGCCGGGGCTGTTCGGATATGAAACGGGGCAAGCGGCGGTTGGTGATGCGTTCGCTTGGTTGTTGAAACTGCTGAACCGCGAATCGTTCGACGACTTGGCGAAGGACGCGATGAGTCTGCCGCCCGGTGCGGAGGGCGTCGCGTGCTTGGATTGGCTGAATGGTTGCCGAACGCCGTTGATGGATGGTTCCGTTCGCGGGGCGTTCACAGGGCTGGGGATGCAGCACGGGCCCGCTCACTTGTACCTGGCGTTGATGGAAGCGTCCGCATTCGGTGTGCGTTGGATCGTGGAAATGCTACGTCATGGTTCCGCTGACCAATCATCGTCGAGTTCCGTCGACGCGGGAGTTCCCATTGACCGTATCATCGCGACGGGCGGGCTGCCGCATCACAACCGAGCCTTCGTCGAAGTGTATGCGGATGTGCTGGGGATGCCGATTGAGATTCATCCTTCGACACAAGGGCCTGCGGTCGGGGCGGCTGTCTTGGGAATGGTCGCGGCGGGACCTGAGAAGACACCCTTTGCCAGCATCGCCGAAGCTGCATCTGCGATGGCGGCCGTGCCCGAAGATCAATGCGATCTGATTTTGCACCGGTCGGAACGAACGCAAGCTTACGAACCGCTGTACGATCGCTATCGGCAGTTGGCCGACGCGGTCGCTCAACAACGAATCTAAACCTCTTTTCCTACTCCTTCATTGGCTGACCAAACGATGCCTGCAACCATCACATTGATTGCCTCCGGTGACCTACGAGATTCCGCGAACCAAGTTTGTTGGGAGGCTCAAAAAGACATGGAGTCGCGGTTGATCGCGGCAATTGAATCGTTGGACCACCAAGTCATTCGCGGGCATGAGTTTGATGAAGCTCGCGGCCATGGTTTCATCCGGTCGCAACGACAAGGCATGGATGTCTTCCGATCCATTGATCCGGATGCTCCTCTGGTTGTTGCCGAAGCGGTTTGGCAATACTCACATCATATCCTGGCCGGATTGACCACTCATCGCGGGCCGATTTTGACCGTGGCGAATTGGTCGGGGCAATGGCCTGGTTTGGTGGGACTGTTGAATCTCAACGGATCGCTCACCAAAGCGGGAATCCAGTACAGTTCGCTATGGAGTGAGGAATTCGCGGATGAGTTGTTCTTGAAGAAACTGAAGAGTTGGTTGGACACAGGGTCCGTTGCTCATGACATGGGGCACGTGACGCCATTTGAGATTGCCAGCTGTGATGCGAACACGCGAGCCATCTCGCTTGGGATTGCAGAGACGCTGCAGCGAGAAAAAGCGATCTTGGGTGTGTTCGACGAAGGATGCATGGGAATGTTCAACGCCATCATCCCTGATCACTTGCTGCATGCGACGGGAGTCTTCAAAGAACGCCTTAGCCAATCGGCGCTGTACCACGAGTCGCAGCAAGTGAGTGATGAAGAAGCCCAGGCCGTGCGAGATTGGTTGGATCAAGCGGGCATGAAGTTTCATACGGGCCCCAACCACGAAACCGATCTCACCGACGCACAGATCCTTGGGCAATGCCGTGTTTATATCGCAGCGATGCGAATCGCGGATGACTTTGGGTGCGATGCGATCGGAATCCAGTACCAGCAAGGACTGAAAGACTTGCTTCCCGCCAGTGACTTGGTCGAAGGCATGCTCAATGATTCGGTTCGTCCGCCGGTTTTGTCACGCGATGGTTCGCGAGAGTTGTATGCGGGCGGTCCATTGACTCACTTCAACGAAGTCGATGAGTGCGCAGGACTGGACGGGCTGATCACCAATCGGGTTCACCAAGCACTTGGGCAACCGGTCGAGAACACACTGCATGATTTGCGTTGGTCAGATCGCGATGCGAGTGGCACGACGGACGAAGAAGTTTGGGTGCTAGAAATCAGCGGTGCGGTCCCCGCCTCTCACTTCAAAAATGGTTGGGCGGATGCCGAAGGGTTCCGGCAACCACCGATGTATTTCCCCTCGGGCGGAAGCACGATTCGAGGGGTCTCCAAGCCAGGTGAAGTCGTTTGGTCGCGAATTTTTGTTGCCGACGATCGGTTGCACATGGATGTGGGGCGAGCGACGTCGATTGAATTGCCAGCCGAAGAAACGCAGCGACGCTGGGATTCGACGACGCCACAGTGGCCAATCATGCACGCGGTTCTCCATGGTGCTTCTCGCGATGAGATGATGGCACGTCACAAGGCGAACCATATCCAGGTCGCTTACGCCAATTCGGCGGAGGAAGCCGATCTGGCGATGAGGACAAAGGCCTCCGTTGCCAATCAACTCGGCATGGTTGTCAGCTATTGCGGCGTTCGTCCAGACGCTCACTGACTTTAGAACGCTGGGCGGCAGGTGCCGACCAAAAGAACCGTTTCTCAATCCATCTAACTTGCTGACTCAATCCGGGGATGTCCCCTAAAACCGGAGGCTTGAAATGACCATTCAACCGACAGTTTTCAAAAAGCGAGTGACTGCTTCGCTTGGCCTGTTTCTCGGATTGCTTCTGCTGGGAAGCCTTGATGCTAGATCCGCGAAAGCTGCTGAATCGTTTGCTGCGATGACGTACAACGTTCGCTATTTGAATGCTCATGATCGCGAAGATCTTTGGTCGATGCGGCGTTCAAAAGTGGTCGAGACCATCGCGTCTGCGGATGTGGTTGGACTTCAAGAAGTCACAGTGCAGCAGTTGCACGACATCCAAGAAGGCACATCCGATTGGACTTGGTACGGCGTTGGACGTGACGATGGAAAGGAAGGCGGTGAGTTCGCTCCCATTGGATACCGGCACGGTCGATTCGAAGCGATGGACCACGGCACGCTTTGGCTGTCGGACACACCCACGGTCGCGGGTTCGAAAGGTTGGGACGCGGCGCTGCCTCGAACAATGACTTGGATGGTGCTGCGTCGCAAATCGGATCGAGCCGAGTTCTTGGTTATCAACTCGCACTTCGATCACCGAGGCCAGCGTGCTCGGGAAGAATCCGGTGCTTTAGTCGCCGCGGAGGTGGATCAGCGAGCGAAGAATTTGCCCGTGATCGTGATGGGCGACTTCAATGCGACGACCGAGTCCGCACCATTGAAAGCGATGCGATCTGGGAAATCGGTGTCGCTACTGGACGCTCGTGACACGGTCGAAGGGAAGCCAACAGGACCCACCGGAACGTGGAACGGATTCAAATCCATTCAGCCTGATCGACGAATCGATCACGTGCTGGTCGACGATCGAGTGATCGTTCAGAAGTACGAAACGCTGGACCCGCGGACGGAGGCCGGCCGATTCGCGAGCGATCACTTGCCAATCGCCATTCAGGTTGACTTGAAGTAGAGCGGGCTCGCGATTGTAGGGACATCAAAAAAGCCCGCTCGGAGAGAGTGGGCTTTGAAACACTTTTGAGTTCGTCAGTTCGAATCAGCTGAAGTCGGGGAGGCGAACCAGTTCGCCGCCCTTCATGGCTGATTGATGGGCACACAAGCCAGTGCAGGTCCAGTTGGCCGCGGTTGGAGCGTTTGGCCACGGGTCGCGGCCTTCTTTCACAGCGGAGACGAATTCGTGCACCATGTGTGGGTGTGATCCGCCGTGACCGCCGCCCTGGACAAACGACAGGTGATCGGCGTCGTGGATTTCAGCAGGCAACGTGAAGCGTTGGATCGGTTCCGGCAACAGGTGAGCGAAGTCAGGGATCTCGATCTTCTCAGGGATTTCGTTCTCAGGTTTCTTGGCCGTGTGCAAGACGTGAGGTTCGTCTTCAATCAACGTCCACTCAAAGCTGCGTTTGGTTCCGTAAACATCGAAGCTCTCGCGGTATTGGCGGGCGACGTCGTACAGGAATCGCCAGATGTGAGCCGTGATGTCGCTGTCCTTGAGTTTGATGTGGCAGCTTTCCACGGCGAAAGGGCTGCCTGACTTCTCGGCGATGTCTTCGCGAACGGTTCCGGATCCGAAGCAACTGACCGATTCAGCCAAAGCGTTCGTCAGTCCGAGGCAAGGGCTGACCACGTGGGTGGCGTAATGCATTGGGATCATTTCTTCCCAGTAGCTCGGCCATCCGTCCATGTCTTGTGGGTGCGATGCGGCGAGGTGTTGGATTTTTCCGAGTTCACCTTTCTCATACATCTCTTTGATGAAGAGGAATTCGCGGCTGTAGACGACGGTTTCCGCCATCATGTACTTCAAGCCGGTCTCTTTGACTTTCTCGCAGATCTGTTGGCACTCTTCGATGGTTGTTGCCATCGGCACGGTGCACATCACGTGCTTTCCGGCATCGAGGGCCTTCAGCGACATCCACGCGTGGTCCGCGATGGGGCTGTTGATGTGCACGCATTCGACTTCGGGATCGGCCAATACCGCGTCGTAGTCGGTGTAGCGGCGATCGATTCCAAACTGATCGCCCGCTTTGTTCAGCTCCGTTTCGTTGCGTCGGCAAATCGCCACGACGTCAGCGTCCGGGTGAGCTTGATAGATCGAAATGAACTCCGACCCGAAGCCCAAGCCGACCATTGCCATCTTCACTTTGCCATCACTCATCGAAAGGGTGTTCCTTTGCCGTCGAATCTATCTGGAGGAGCTGAAATCGACCGTCAGTATAAAGAGAAGGTGTTCCGATTCTATGTGAAATAAAGAATCGCGGTTGTGATATTTGACTAGCATTCGCTGATGTTCACGGCCAGGCCGCCTCGCGAGGTTTCTTTGTAGCGAGCGGACATGTCGGCTCCGGTGCGTTTCATCACGCGGATGACACGGTCCAGGGAAACGAAATGTTTGCCATCACCACCCATCGCCAATCGGCTCGCGTTGATGGCTTTCACCGCACCCATCGCGTTGCGTTCGATGCAGGGGACTTGGACCAGTCCTTTGATGGGATCGCAGGTCAGGCCGAGGTTGTGCTCCATCCCGATCTCGGCGGCCTCTTCGACTTGATGGGGTGTTCCGCCCAGCACATCGGTGAGAGCTCCCGCGGCCATCGAGCAGGCCACGCCGACTTCGCCTTGGCAACCAACTTCTGCACCGGAGATGGACGCGTTTCGTTTGTAGAGCGATCCAATCACGGCGGCCGTTAGCAGGAAGCGTTCGATCGTTTCGTCGGTGACATCGGGGCAGAAACGTTGAAGGTAATGCAGCACGGCGGGAATGATTCCGGCGGCACCGTTGGTGGGCGCGGTCACGACACGCCCGCCTGCCGCGTTTTCTTCGTTGACTGCCAGTGCGTACAAGTCGACCCAGTCCAGAACACACAAAGGGTCTTGGTTGACTGGATCGCCGCGCTCGGTCAATTTCCGATACAGGTCTGGTGCGCGGCGCTCGACATTTAATCCGCCGGGCAAGATGCCCTTGGTTTGGCATCCCTTTTCAACGCACTCCCGCATGACCTTCCAAATCCGCTGAAGCCCCTCACGAATTTCTTCGCGGGATCGAAAGGTCAACTCGTTCGCCAACGCCAGTTCATTGATCGAGATGCGATGCTGTTCGCAGTGTTGCAGCAGCTCGCTGGCAGATGTGAAAGGGTAGGGCACTTCGGAAGAGCACCTCGCCTGCGATGTTCGGGTTTGTCCTTCGCGAACGATGAAGCCGCCACCGATCGATAGGTAAGTTGCTTCGATGGCAGGCGTTTCAAGATCGCCTTCCTTGAACGCAGAAAAACGCATCGTGTTAGGATGCATTCCTTTGACCGCTCGACGATGCATGATCAGGTCAGTCGATTCGCAGAATGCGATTGGATGGTCGCCGTTGAGTGACAGCTTTTGGGATTCGCGAATCGAGGCGAGCTTTGCCGGAACGGTTTCGGTGTCGATTTGGTCGGGAGTTTCACCGAGCAGTCCCATCAGCAACGCCACATCGGTTTGGTGGCCCAGGCCGGTCAGTGCGAGGGAGCCATAAAGATCGATCTGGACCCGCGAGACTTGCTGCAGCAGGTCGGCTTCTTGCAGTTCGTTCAGGAACGCTTCCGCGGCTCGCATCGGACCGACCGAATGTGAGCTGGAGGGGCCGATCCCAATTTTGAACAGGTCGAAGACACCGAAGTACGGAACGACGGTCTCCTCTGATTCATTGGTGTGACTCACGGGGCAGATTTTCCTGTCCGAAGAATGCGATCCGAGCACAGAGAAGTGGAATGGCAGCGAAAATCAGGCATGAAAAAAGCCCCGTCAAAACCATGTTCTGACGGGGCTTTTCAGCTCAGCGGAGGACACGGGATTCGAACCCGCAGCCCCTTACGGGGTACCTCAGTTCCAGTGAGGCCGCTCGCCAATTCGCTTATCCTCCGTAGCGATTCAACAGTTTGGTTGATCCGCTTGGGTTTGGCAACCGTGCCTGATCAGGCGAGTTTCGCACCGGAGATCAGTTTCAGGAAGCCTTCATTGTCATCAAATCGGCCAAGTTGCTTGGTCAATTGTTCCATGGCATCGACGGGGTGCATTTCACTGAGCGTGCGACGCAACATGGAAACCGTTTCGTAGGTTTCTTCGTCGAGCAAAAGTTCTTCGCGGCGGGTGCCGGATTGCGAGATGTCGATCGCGGGATAGACGCGGCGGTCAGCCAAACGTCGGTCCAGCACGACTTCCATGTTACCGGTGCCCTTGAACTCTTGGAAAATCGCCTCATCCATTCGCGAATTCGTGTCGACCAAGCAGGTGCCGACGATGGTGAGCGAGCCACCTTCTTGGAACGCACGTGCGGTTGCGAAGAGTTTCTTGGGAACGTCCATGGCTCGGATGTCCAAACCACCGGTTCCCGTCGCACCGCCGCGGCCGGATTTACCAACCCATTTGTTGAAGGCACGAGCCAAACGAGTGATGGAGTCGAGCATCAAGAAGACGTCCTGTCCCATCTCGGCCAAGCGTTTGGCTCGGTCGATGACCAGTTGGCTGAGTCGAACGTGGCTTTCGATGTCCATGTCCAAGCTGCTGGCAATGACTTCGCCGCCTTTGATGCTGCGACGCATGTCGGTGACTTCTTCGGGCCGTTCGTCGATCAACAGAACCATCATCGTCAGTTCGGGATGGTTCGTTGAGATGCCTTCGGCGATGTGTTGAAGCATGATCGTTTTCCCGCTGCGTGGCGGTGCGACGATCAAGGCACGTTGGCCTTTGCCCAGGGGAGCCAGCAGGTCGATGACCCGGTTGGTCAGAGGCATTTTGCCGTGTTCGAGCTTCAGCGATTGCTCGGGGTTGATCGGCGTCAGTTCATCGAACTTGGACACCTCGGCGTAAGAATCGGGTGACATGCCATCGACGTCGAGGATCTCTCGAACGCGAGGTCCTTGTTGTCGTTTGGCTTGTTGCACCATCGTCTTGAGAATCAGGCCCTGTCGAAGCCCAAATTTCTCGATCATTGTGCCAGGCACAAACGGATCGGTGCGTTCGCGTGAGTAGTTGTTTTTTGGGCTTCGAAGAAAGCCGTAGCCATTGGGGTGCAATTCCAGGATGCCGTCCCACTCTTCGAGAGGTGCATCACTTACGAAATCGGCTGGTTCGCCATTGTTGCCACCACCATTTCCGCCTCCGCCACCACCGCCACCGCGGCGCCGACGTCGTGAGCGTGATTTTCCACCGCCGCCCTGGCCGCCGCCACCTTGGCCTTGGCCCTGACCGCCATTTTGGGAACCAAAACCACCTCGACCACGCGGGGCACGTTTTTTCTTCGCCATCTGTTATTCCTGTTGTCGTTCACCAGAATCCCAAAAGGGATCAGCTTGGTTTGTCACGCTTGGACAGATCGAAAACGATCGGAACCACTGGGCAGAAGCCCGTGGTGGCATCCAAGCACCAACTCGCTTTGACAACCAATCAAGAGTAACCGCGTTTGAAATACGAGGTCTTGTGCGTCGAGGGTTGCGGTAACACCAACAACGCGACCGTTGGACATTGCATGTGAGTCAAACTGCGTCTGAGTCAAACTCATCGCGACAGGCAATTCCTTGCCGTGGGGAGATTCCCGTTGGACGAGTCCTTGACCCGCCATGAAACATCACCGACTTGAGCGATTCAAAACAAATCTGACGCGAGGTCAAATTCACTTCATGCCCGATTGCGGATGGCGACCCAATGGTCGTGATTCAGTTGCACGAGGGTTTACCTGAGTCACGGCGAATGCACCACAACGCGGGAGAAACCGGCCTCGCACCACGTCGAGTCATTGGGGGGCCTGAGGAAGGGGGAACATTTGCGACATCAGCGTTTCGATGTCTGAACCACCCAACTTTCGACCGAACTATAGGCTGAATTGAGGCTGTGTCAAGTGAGTTTCACTCCGCTGCCACGGTGGAACCATCAAGACGCCCCGGTTTTGGGCGAAATACGAGTGGTCGGCGTGCTCCTGGGGCGTGAAATGCGAAAGGTGGGGTGTTTTTGATCGCTTTTCGGGGTGACGCGCGCCCGCCGTGCTAGCTTTTGGCTGCCTGGGCCCTCTGGTAGGCCATTTGTTCACATCGTTTCAGGTTTTCCTATGGAAACTTCCTCGAATTCCAAATCCCCACTCGATTCGCCGGCGATGCGTCGCCTGTTGCGACAAGGTCTGATTGGCACAGCTGGTCTCGGCCTGCTTGCCGCCGGACTGTTGGGGCTGATTTGGTTCTACATGTTCTGCCGAATCGAGGTGCCCAGCGGTCACATCGCGGTGCTGCTTCGAAAAACAGGTGGCGAAATTGAGAATTCGACGGAAGTCGTTGCGGAAGGTGACTTCGACAGTTTCAAAGGTTTGCAAGAAAAGGTTCTGACCGAGGGTCGGTACTTCTACAACCCATGGAAGTGGGAATGGGACATCGTTCCGCAGGTTGAAATTCCCGAGAACCGTTTGGGCGTCCGCATTCGTTTGTATGGAGACGATCTGGGCTACGGGAATTTGATTGCTTACGAAGCCAATCAAAAAGGAATCGCCGCCGAGGTGTTGCGTCCTGGTCGTCACCAGTTGAACGCGGTTGTCTACGAAGCGGGAGAAGATGTCCCTCGCTACCGAGACAACTTCATCGAGTTGGTGGAGTTGCACGAACCAATCGTGATCCCCGCCGGCTTCAAAGGTGTCGTGACGCTGTTGTCCGCTCCTCCCGCCGATGATCCAAATCAACTGCTAGTGGAAGAAGGCAAGCGTGGCGTCCAAGAGAAAACGTTGGACCCCGGCGTTTACTACATCAATCCCTATGTCCAACGTGTGAACTTGGTTGATTGTCGCAGCCAGCGGTTCAATCTTTCGACTGGTGGCGAAATGGGTTTCCCAAGTCGCGATGGGTTCTGGGTTCGTTTGGATGGCCGAATCGAGTTCCGGGTGGATCCAGAGCGAGCCGCAGAGGTCTTCGTGACCTACAACGATTCAGGCAACGATGACGGTGCCGACGCACGGGTCGAGCAAGAGATCATTGAAAAGATCATCCTGCCCAACGCACGATCTTTCTGTCGTCTTCGCGGGAGTGACAACTCTGGTCGTGATTTCATTTTGGGTGAGAAACGCTTGGCGTTTCAAAAGGACTTCCAACAAACGTTGGGTGAAACCTGTCGCCAGCAGGGCATCGAAATCATTCAGGCCCTCGTGACTCGTATCTCGCCACCTCAGCAAATCGCGTCACCGGTTCGTGATCGTCAAATCGCGACTCAGCAAGCTCAGCAATATGTCAAAGAAATTGAGCAGCAAGCCAGTGAGCAGCAACTGAAGATCGAACAAGAGATGGTCAAACGCAAAGAGGCGTTGGTCGAAGTCGATCGAGAGGTGATCAAGCTGACCACCGAAGCCATGCGGCAACAAGAAGTCGCGGTGATCGAAGCGGAACAAAGGAAAAAAGTCGCCGAAGTCGAATTGGCCGCGGCCAAGGATCAGTCCGAGGCGATCTTGGCCCAAGGCAAGGCCGAAGCCGAAGTCATCGGTTTCGAGAATGAAGCCGAAGCGGCTGGATGGGTGAAGTCGGTCGAAGCCTACGACGGCGATGGTGACGCGTTCGCCCGCTGGGTAATGCTTCGCAAACTGGCCCCGAGTTATCGACAAATGATGGTCAACACAGCGGACAGTTCGCTGATGAACATCTTCACCGAATTCAGCGGTGAGACAACCAAAGAAAAGCCTCAGCCAGCGGCTGAGCAAGCCGACGCAACGAATCAAGACAACTCGGGAGAAACAGAATGAGCCTTCGACGTCATAAATCTTGGATTGGTTTGGCGTTCAGCGGTCTGTGGATCCTGGGCGGTTTGTACCTCGCGTTTCTTTGGTTCTTTTGCCGTGTTTATGTCCCTGAGGGGCATAGTTTGCAGCTCCGCTACAAAGGGCCGCTAGTGTTGTCGGCTTCCGAAGCGGAGACCAATCGATTGGCGGGTGAGGGCGAGATTGGTGTTCGTGCGAAAATGCGAGGGCCCGGTCGGCACTTCTACAACCCAATCTATTGGCAACGAAACATTGTGCCGGACTCCGTGATTCTGCCGGGCGAAATTGGAGTTGTGACCTGCAAGGTTGGCGACAGTTTGCCCAAGGGAGAGTTCTTAGTCGAAGGTGATTTGGACGGCCCCAACCAAGCGACTCAGCGTGGCATCCTACGAAAGGTGTTTGGTCCCGGTCGCTATCGTGCCAATCCCTATGCGTTTGAATTCAAAGTCGTGAAGCGTGAAGTGAAGCGGTACGGCAACCAAGAAAAGAACAGCGGTTGGGTTGAAATCCCAACGGGCTACGTGGGTGTTGTGACGCTGCAAACGAACAACGACGAAGCCGGTTTGGTGAAGGGGGTTCAGTCAAAGGTTTTGCAACCGGGACTGTATCCGATCAATCCGAACGAGCAGCAGATCGACGTCATCAATGTTGGCTACAACGAATCCAGCATCGAAGTCCGCAAGCAAGTCGATACTCAAGGCAATCCAATGCATGACGAGCATGGTGAACCCCTCGCGACGCAAGACACCGGGATCAACTTCCCCAGCAACGATGGTTTCGACATTCAGCTCGACTTCTCGGCGATCTGGGGTGTGATGCCCGAGAATGCGGCACAGATTGTTCGCGTGTTTGGCAACTTGGACGCTGTCGAGCAGAAGGTCATCGAGCCGCAGAGTGAAAGCATTTGTCGCAACAATGGTTCCAAGATGGGGGCGATTGAATTGCTGATCGGTGAGACTCGGGAGCAATTCCAAACCGATGTCAGCGAAGATTTCCAAAGCGTGCTGTCAGAGAAAGAAATCTCAATGCTGTACGGTTTGGTGCGGCACATTTACATCCCGAAGAACGTTCGTGAACCGATCCAGAAGGGATATGTCAGCGACGAGTTGAAGTTGACTCGTGACGAAGAAACGAAGACCGCGCGGATCGAGGCCGATTTGCGAGAAGCGGAACGCAAGGTCGACTTGGAAGCGGAACGCGTTCAGGTGGAAACCGAGCGAATGCGAGCTGGCGTGCTGGCCGAGGGTGGGAAGAAGGCGAAAGAAATTGCTGCGGAAACGGAGCGTTTGATTGCACAAATCGACCGCGAAACGGCAGAGTTGGACGCTCAACGTTCTGTTCTGCTGGGGCGTGCCTCGGCGGAAGCCAAGCAAATGGCGGCGGAAGCAACGGCTGACAAATTCCGTTTGGCGGTTCAGGCATTCGGATCGCCAGGAGCGTTCAATAAATGGGAATTCGCCGAGCAACTGCCGACCTCGCTGGACCTGAAAATGTTCTACGCCGGTGAAGGCACGCTTTGGACCGACCTGGAAAGTGTCCAGCCAACGCTGCCGTTGAAAGCAGCCACCAAGTAGCGGCTGGTCAAAAACCTGACGCCCATTGATTTATCAAGGCGGAGACTTTGGTCTCCGCTTTTTTTCGTTGCTGGAACAAACACTTCTCGCTGATTTCGGCCGCGTCGTGGTGGCTGAATCGCGTGTTGGTCCAACCGCACCAATTGCGGTTTGGCCGCGTACTGCTGTGGACCGACCGGATGAGATGGGTATCTTCGTTTGGATCGGATGCCCGAGTGCGTAGCGAGACCTCGCCGATCGGGCACATTTCACGTCGTCCTTTCATGCTAGTTTCGATGAACGAACTGAACGAACACGCTGAGCTTTCGTCTGACATTGAGCTTTCTGATGCTGCGAAACAGCAACGGCATTTAACGGAACGGATCGCTCACGCCAGCAGCCCCTTTCTCGAAATAGTGTCGCAAATCAACCACGTCCTGGTGGGGCAATCTCATCTGGTCGATCGCATGCTGATTGGTTTGTTGACCGGTGGGCATTTGCTGATCGAAGGCGTTCCGGGTTTGGCCAAGACCACGGCGGTGGCGAGTTTGGCCAAGGCGATCAACACCGGGTTCCAGCGTTTGCAGTTCACACCAGATCTACTGCCCGCTGACTTGATCGGGACCCAGGTTTACCGTCCTCAGGATCAAACGTTTGTCGTCCAGAAAGGGCCGATCTTTTCGAACTTGGTTCTCGCTGATGAGATCAACCGGGCTCCTGCGAAAGTGCAGAGTGCGTTGCTGGAGGCGATGCAGGAACACCAAGTCACGATCGGCAGCGAAACGTTTCCTCTTCCCGAACCGTTTTTGGTGATGGCGACCCAGAACCCCGTCGAGCAAGAAGGCACGTACGCGTTGCCGGAAGCACAGACGGACCGTTTCATGCTGAAGGTCATCGTCGATTATCCCAATCGCGAAGAGGAGTTGTTGATTCTTCGTCGAATGGGAAAGACGGGTACAAAATTGGAAGTCGACGCGGTCGCTTCGCCAGAAGACATCTTGGCGGCACGAGCCTTGATCGATGAAATTCGCGTCGACGAAAAGGTGGAGGGCTACATCGTCGATTTGGTGATGGCGACGCGTCGGCCGGAAGCCTACGGGTTGCAGTTGGACGGATTGATTCAGTTTGGCGGTTCTCCACGAGCCACCATCAACCTGACGCTCGCCGCGAGGGCAGCTGCCTTCCTCGCCGGACGTGCCTACGTCCTTCCGGCCGATGTGCGTTCGATCGCTTTGGACGTGTTGCGGCATCGTGTGATGATCACTTACGAAGCCGAGGCGGAAGAGCTGACCAGCGAATCCATTGTGCAGCAAATTCTCGATCACATCCCGGCTCCTTAAGCGATGACTCCCAGCGAAATCCTTCGCAAGATTCGTCGGATTCAGATTCGAACCAGCCACCGCGTCGATGAGATGTTGGCGGGGACATGGCATTCGGCCTTCAAGGGTCGAGGCATCGAGTTCGAGGAGGTTCGGCCTTACCAAGTCGGTGACGATGTTCGCACGATCGACTGGAATGTGACCGCGCGCCAAGACGCCCCATTCGTCAAGCTGTTCCGAGAGGAACGTGAATTGGCGGTGATGCTGATGGTTGATTGTTCGGCATCACTGGACTTTGGGACCCAGTCGCAAACCAAGCGTGAGCTAGTGACCGAGCTGGGGGCAACGTTGGCGATGTCGGCTATCAAAAACAACGATCGTGTGGGTTTGACTTTGTTCAGCGAAGGCGTCGACAAGAGTTTGCCACCACGCCAAGGCTCACGTCACGTGCTGCGATTGATACGTGAGCTCTTGACTCATCCGTCCAGTGGCACCGGAACCGATGTCGGTTCCGCACTGGATCACTTGCAGCGGACTGCGAAACGAAGAACGGTTGTGTTTCTGATCAGTGATTTCCAATCCAAGGACTACGAGAAATCGTTGCGGATCGCTTCTCGAAAACATGATCTCATTCCGGTCGTGGTCACCGATGCCCGGGAAGCGGAGATGCCCGCGGCGGGTTTGGTTCCGCTTCGCGACAATGAAACCGGAGACGTCCGCTGGATCGACACTTCCAGCCGCCTGCATCGCGAACGATACGTGCAGGCAGTTCAGCAGCGCGAGGAACAACGGGATGCTCTGTTTCGACGTTATCGCATGGAACCGTTGCATTTGCAGACCGGAGAAGATTTGGGCGAACCCTTGCGTCGTTACTTCCATCGGCGGGAGAATCGACGATGAAAATCAAGAGGAATATGAATAGACGTCAGTGGTTGCCTAGCGAGCGGATGATGCTCAGTGGTTGCATGGCAGTTTTGCTGTGCCTTGTGATTTCCCCTGGTGTGAAAGCGGACGCGATCGTCCAGCGTCAAACCGATGGCTCAATTGATTTCATCCTGCGTGTGTCCGATTCGGAAACGTTGATCGCGGAGCCGCTGCAGGTGGAGATCGAGGTCATCGTTCCAAGTGAGTTGCAGGTCGTTCTGCCTGCTCTTGAGGATTCCTTGGGCGATTGGGAGATCATTGCGAAAGAGGTCCGAGAGGACTTGCCCCACGCCGTCACCGATGGCTCCAATTCACGTCGTTGGTGGATGCGGTTGACGCTGGAGTGTTTGCAAACTGGCGAATTCGAAATTCCAAGCATCGAGGTGCAAACCTTGCCAAGGCAATCGGAAAGTCGTTCGGAGGACGTTGCGATTGATTGGGACCAGGCTGGATCCCTCGTGACGCAGCCGATTTCGATTGGCGTGCTCAGCGTTCTCTCCGAATCGGCGGACCCGATGAAACCGGAGCCCATTGCCGACGCGATCGCAATTCCTGTCGACTCGGCTCCTTCCCGTTCGTGGCTGCCCGCCGTCGTTGTTGGATTGGTTGTGATGCTTGTTGCGGGAGCAATCGGGCTGCTTCGAATCCGATCACGCCGGGGAATCTCCGATTCGGTCTGGGCTCGTCGGCGTGTAGCAGATCTTCAGTCGCAGTGGCAGAAACAAAAGCTCTCCGCGGACGAGTGCGTTTGTGAGCTGTCCCAAATCCACCGCGTTTGGATTGGCTCGATGATGGGACGCGAATCGGCGGTCTCATCGGAAGAGGCTTTGGCGTGGTTGCAGGATTCGGAGCCGGCGATTGCGGAGAACCTGCGGCCAACGCTCACCCGAGCGGACGAAGTATCGTTTGCTGGGATTTCGGCACCACCAACGGAAGCCGACGCTTGGCTGAATCAGTCAAGTGATTGGATGGACCAGATGGAAAGATTGCAAATCCAACTCGAACAGGAGGCAAAAGCATGAATTTCGCTTGGCCTCACGCGTTTTGGTTGCTGGCGTTGACGCCCCTGATGGCTTGGTGGATGTGGCGTCGTCGGGGTGTTGCCACCGTCGCGTTCAGTTCGCTGGCCGCGGTGGACGAGCTTCCGCGCAGTTTTCGACAGCGTTGGATGTGGTTGCCGAAGGCACTCGCGTTGGTCGCGTTTGCGTTGTTGGTGGTTGCCTTGGCAAGGCCACGCGAAGGACGCGAGCAAACGGTTTCGGAAACCGAAGGGATCGCGATCGAGATGGTGATCGACCGAAGTGGCAGCATGCAGGCGATGGACTTTGAAATCGAGGGCCAGCCGGTCGATCGGTTGACCGCGGTTAAGAACGTGGCCAGCAAATTCATCACTGGTGGAGAAGACTTGGAAGGTCGCTTCAGTGACTTGGTCGGTTTGATCACCTTTGCGGCATACGCCGATGCCGAGACGCCGCCGACGCTGGATCATTCGTTCGTTGTGTCTCGATTGAACCAAACCCAAATCGTCAATCGCAGGGACGAAGACGGGACCGCAATTGGAGATGCGATCGCATTGTCGGTTGAAAAATTGAACGCACTGGACGCACGTCAGAAACGCAAAGTGCAAAGCAAAATCTTGATCTTGTTGACTGATGGTGAGAACACCGCCGGGGAGCTCGATCCGGTCCAAGCCGCTGAGCTTGCCGAGACGATGGGAATCAAAATCTACGCGATCGGCGTGGGGACGAAAGGCAAGGCTCCCGTGCCCGTCCGAGATCCGTTCACCGGTCGCCAGCGTTTGCACTACATGGAGGTGAACATCGACGAAGAAACGTTGCAGAAGGTCGCGGAGTTGACCGAGGGCAAGTACTTTCGAGCGACCGACACCGATTCGCTCGATGCGATTTATCGCGAGATCGATCAATTGGAAAAGACGGAGGTCGAAACTCAGCAGTACGTCAGCTATCGAGAGTTAGCGGTTCAGCCTTGGCACTGGGGATCGATCTTTGTTCCGCCCGTGATCGCGTTAGCGTTTGGCGTGCTGGTCCTTGGCTCGGTGTTGGAAAACCTCTGGCTGAAGGAGTTGGTGTGAACACGTCCGAAATTCAATGGGGCAATCCTGGTGCACTGATTTGGTTGGTCGCTGTCGCGTGCATTGCCTTGGTGATGGTCTATGCGGGAATCTCACGGCGAGTCGCGTGGCGACGATTCCTGGGGACCGGCTTGGCAAATCGTTCCTTGAATCCAACGTGGTGGAATCGGCCTGCTCGGGCGCTGCTGTCATTGGGAGCGTTTGTGATGTTGGTCTTCGCACTGTCGGATTTGCGCTGGGGCAAGGCCTGGGAAGAAGTTCCTCAACGTGGGATCGAAGCTGTTTTCGTGCTGGATGTCTCACGCAGTATGTTGGCGGAAGATGTTTCGCCAAATCGATTGGAACGAGCCAAGCAGCAGATCAAGGACATGGTCGACGAGATGCCGGGTGACCGTGTCGGGTTGATCGTTTTTGCGGGTGAGACTCGGCAAACGCTGCCGTTGACCCGTCATGTGGAAGATTTTAAACAGACATTGGACGCCGTCGGCATGCATTCGGTGCGTCGTGGCGGTTCGCGGTTGGGGGATGCAATTCGAGTCGCTTCCGACGCTTTCTTGGACAAGACCACCGACCACAAAGCCATGGTAATCTTGACCGATGGAGAAGACCAAGAGAGCGATCCGGTTTCTGAGGCGAAGCGGGCCTATGAAGAGCAGGGTATTCGCATCTTCACGATCGGATTGGGGGATGTGACCGAAGGTTCGCGAATTCCGGATGTGGATCCTGAGTTGCCTCGTCGGCAGAGCGGACGCTACGTGAAGCACAAAGGGCAGACGGTGATCTCAAAGATGAACGGAGCCATTTTGAAAGAGGTTGCTGCACAATCCGACGGGGCTTACATCCCCGCCGGAACCAAACGAGTGGACATGTCCGACGTCGTTCATGGATACATCGCGAATGTTGGCGAAGCGGACTTGCAAACGGCCAAGATCAACACTTATGTCCCTCGCTTTCATTGGTTCTTGATCCCGGCGATGGTGTTGCTCAGCCTGGAAGTTTTGCTTCGCGGATGGCCTGCGAAACGACCGGCGGCTACGGACGACATGCCAGCCCGCTCAATCGAATCCGTGTCGCGGCAAGCTGCGAAAGTGGCGATGGTGTTTCTGATCGGGACGTGGGGTGCGGCTGATCGGATCCATGCTCAAGAAGGAATTGAGTCGCCCGATGGATTGACCTCTTTTGTTGATCGAGCTGGGCGTGAGCAATTCAACGAAGGCGTGCTGCAATATCAATCGCAGGAGCTGGAAGCTGCGGAAGCAATCTTTGCCGAAACAGCGACATCACCGGACTCGTCGCTCGCCCTGCGGGCTCGGTACAACCTTGGCAACTGCCAGTACGCACGCGCGATCGCGGGATTGCAAACCGAACCTGCTGTTGCAGAAGAGTCGTTGACGGCGGCGATCGCGAATTTTCGGTCGGCAATTCGGGTGGCTCGGTCGAAAAATGACGCTTCGGAGTCGAGCGACGAGGCGGCCGGCGATCTGGTGCGGCGGGCTCGAACCAATTTGGAGTTGGCTCTCCGACTGAAGAAGGAATTGGAACAACAGGAAGAAGAACAGTCTTCGCAGTCCGAGGACCAGCCTTCCGACGACGAATCCAAGCCTTCAGAAGATGATTCATCGGAAGAGCAACAGGATCAAAGTGGAGAAGATCAATCGGCATCGGGCGACCAGAACGAAAGCGAATCTGAGAATGACGGTGGTCAATCGCAGGGGGATGATTCGGAGTCTTCGTCCGGCGGTGAGCAACAGGACGGTGAGAATGGAAACGAAGGAGAGGCGGGAGAATCTGGCCAGTCGCAATCCGAGTCTAGTATGAATCCGAACCAATCCTCGCAACAGAATCCATCGCAAGACAGTTCTGAAGAGCAGGGTGGCTCAGACGCCGCTGAACAGCCATCGGATGAATCAAGCGGGGCTGCTCCCGAGGGCCAACTGCAATCTCAAATGGAAGGGTCCGACGAGTCGAAGAACCAGGAGGGTCAGGCCGGGGCGATGGCTCAGCAAGCGATGTCGCAATCGATGACACGCGAGGAGGCTCTCAAAATGCTGCAGTCCGTTCGCGACCGAGACATGCTGCGGCGATTTGGAAAGGAACAAAGAGAGCGATCACGTCAGATTCCAGTGGAAAGAGATTGGTGAGGTCAATCATGCAATCCATCGAAGTGACCAAGCTGAAGAGGCAATGCGCATCTCCTGTGATTTGGCTGCTGTGCGTTGTGATTTGTTGTGTGGCGTTCGTCATCGGTGGCGAAACCAACGCGGCCGATGTCTCCGCCAAGTTGTCGTCCATGGAGGCTTATGTCGGGGCCTCATTGACGCTGCAAATTCGGATTGAGAATGCTCAGGACTATGAGCTTCCGGAATTGCCACAGATCGATGGTGTGCAGATCGTTCGCGAAGGATCGCCACAACAGAGCAGGAACATCGTGGTCATCAGTGGGCGGATGATTCAGGAGCAGAGTGTCACGTTTCTCTACAAAGTGACTCCCGCGGTACCGGGGACCTATGAGATTCCTCCGATCGGCATCCGTGTGGATGGGGACGTGGTCGAGACCGAGCCATTGAACTTCGTTGCGACGGTGAGCGAAACGGGTGACTTGTTATTCGTAGAAATCGAAGGCGAGGAGTCATCGGTCTACGTCGGCGAACCCATTCGCTTGACCTTGAAGATTTGGTTGCGCCCCTTTCGGTTGGCCGACTATGACGTGACACTTTCAGATGGTGACATGTGGTCGTTGCGTTCTTCGCAAGTCGAGTGGGGGGAGTTTGGGAAGGCGTTAGAAGAGATGCGAGGACGCAACCAACGTCCAGGTGGCCGGTCTGTGTTGCGCGAAGATCAAAATGGCCAATCCCACGAATACTATTTGTATGAGATCGACACGGAGATCTACCCAAAGAAACCCGGCAAAGTCGACGTTGGTGATGTGGAGATCGTCTTCAACTATCCCGTCAAAATCGGGCCAGCCAGGCGCCGCGATCCTTTGGGGATGGGATCCGTGTTTGACGATGACTTCTTTCGGTCTCCCTTCGATCGACCTCAGCTCGCGATTCAAAAGTCTCGGCCAATTCGGGCGAAGGCTAAGTTCAATTCGATTGATGTTCTTCCCATTCCCACCGAAGGCAGGCCGGCGGGGTACAACGGCGCCGTGGGGAAATACGAGATCGTCACGCAAGCGACACCCGATTCGGTTGAGGCAGGCGATCCCGTCAAGCTGAAGATTGGCATCACCGGCGATGGCCCGATGGAATTGGTGCGTTGTCCTCGGTTGTCGACCATGCCAGAACTGACCACCGATTTCAAAGTCTCCGATCAGCCGCTACCCGGTTTCGTTCAAGACAACATGAAGGTGTTTGCTCCGACGATCCGTCCGAAGCATGAAGGAGTGACCAAAATTCCGCCGATCGAGTTTCACTTTTTTAACCCCGAAACGGAATCATTCGAAGTCGCTCGAAGCAAGCCAATTTCGTTGCGAGTCCGAGCGTCGGAGACTCTTCAGTTGAATTCGATTGTTTCCAATAGCGATCCGCCAGAAAGTCAAGGCTCGACGAATGGGGCAGGGCAGGGCGGTCAAAACGCTAAAGATTCCTGGGCGTCTTCGCTTTGGCAAATTCATTCGTCGCCTCGTTCCCTCAAAAACATTCCAGTCCAACATTCCTATTCGTGGTGGTTGGCTGTTGCGCCGGGATTGGTTTGGTTGAGCCTGGTTGTTTGGCAGTCACGAAGCCGCTGGATGACTTGGCTTCCTGAATGGAAGTCGCCGGCCCAAAGAGCGCTCGCGGAGTTAGAATCGGCGTCCGACGAGTCTGCGATCGGCCAAGCCATGGCGACTTATTTGCAGCGGCAATTTGGGAGCAAACGCGAATCATCGAGCTGGTTGTCAGGCGTCGGTGGATTGCGGGCTGCGGGTGGCTATGGATTGGCTGCTGAAGTGGAATCGTTCCTCGAGAGTTGCCAGCGAGAAGAGACAGCGATCTCTTCCGAGTCGACAACTGAGATCAGCGAATTGCGTTCTCGAGGAGCGGAGTTGATTGAACAGCTAGAGATCTTTTGTCGCCACCAACGACCCTCGCGGCGAACTCAGGCGAAGGATGTGCCCGCGTTTCAATCGCGAAGCGTTGCAAGGATTTTGGGTTGGGTGCTGGCCGGATGTTCTTTCGTGTTTGCGAGTGACGTCTCAGCGGGCGAACCAATGGAAGGCGTGACCCTGGATCAAACATCGATGTCGGTTTTGTTCCAAGAGGCCAATCAATCCTACGAGCGTGGGATGGCGATGCTCAAACGGTCTGGATCCGATGCCGCATCGGCGAATGACCTGGTCGGCGAGGTTGCCTCGGGACAGGCCGACGCGAAGGCGGAGTTTGCGCTGGCGGCCACCCGCTATCAAACGCTGGTTGATGCCGGAGTTGAGAACCCGCAGTTGTATGCGAACTTGGGCAATGCTTGTTTGCAGTCTGGCCAAATCGGACGAGCGATTGTGGCCTATGAACGAGCGCTGAAGTTTCACCCAGAAAACGATTCCATTCGCACTCGTTTGTGGTTGGCTCGTGATCAAGTCAACGAGTCAAGCGATCTGGATGTGTCATGGAAGCAGCAAGCACAGCGAGCGATCGCACCAATCTTGTTCCGCCATTGGAGTTCGAGTCGCTTGCGATGGAGTGTCATCTCTTTGGCGTTCGCTTTTTGGGCGGTTTTGATCTCGCTTCGGATTGGTCGGTGGACACCAGAAGCACGCCGGGTTGCACATTCGATGGTGTCATTGATCGCCGTGATCGCCGTTTGTGGCGGCGCGATTTGGTGGTTGTCAACTGCAGCGATATCGAAGCAATCGACCGGTTTCATTGTTGCTGACCAAGTCACTGTTCGGGCTGGCGATTCCGAGTCCTTCCCCGCTCTCATCGAATGGAACAACGCGGATGGTAGGCAGGTCCATGTCATCCAGTCGCGAGGCAACTGGTCACTCATTAGGACGGCATCCACCAAAGGCTGGATCCCCCAGGCCAATCTTCAAGTCATCGCAGAAGGGTGAACTGCCAATTTGTTTCGGACCGATTGCCAAATCAGGGGGGTGAGTCGGGTATATTGAAGGGAACGGTTCTGTTTCCTTGTGGCGGGTGATTCGAATGTTGTGCGGACGGTTGAGTTTCGGATGCGGGTTCCTTGTTGCCTCGTTTGTAACTTTGGCTGGGATGTCCAGTCCGCACGTGGTCGCTCAAGAGTCCGATGCATTGTTCTTCGATGGATTCGATGGAAAAGTCGACGCTCGATGGGATCCGATTCGTCCTGATCCCAATCGCGTTTCACTCACCAGCCATCCTGGCAAACTCACGTTGAAAACGCATTTCGGTGGTATCGGTGGCAACGCTCGAAACCGGCGAATGCCGCTGACCCGGAATCTGTACATGGTTCCCAACCCAGCGAAAGATGGTGGCGATTTTGTTGTCACGACCTGTGTTGAGGCTTTTCGTCCCGTCAAGCTGTACCAACAAGCAGGTTTGATGATCTATGACGATGACGACAACTATCTCAAGTTTGATTTCGAGCACAGCGGACATGAGGCTGGTTTCAAGCACATGCGAGAAAAGGACACCTACCGTTTAGTTGACACCCACGACTTCATGGAGCCACCGGAACAACTTTGGATTCGGTTGATCAAACGCGGCAATGTCTATGAGCGTGCCTACAGCACTGACGGCAAGACCTACGAAATAATGGGAGAAGCTGTTTGGGGTGATGGTAGCCCGCAGCATCTTGGGATTGTCGCCTGCAATGGACCTTTGCAAGGCAACGAGATTGAAGCTCAGTTTGACTTCTTTCGCATCCGTGAATTGACACCCAAAGAACGCCAAGACCCTGGCTATTTGCAGCGTCAGAAACTGGCTGGCTCATGGGATGTGGTGAGCACTCGAGCAAGCGGGGGAGATTTACCCGAGAGTCCAATCACCGAGTTCAATTTTGATGGCGGCAACGTTTCATTTTTGATTCAGAATGAATTGACCGAAGTGGACTATTCGCTGAACGTCGAGTCCGAACCCAAAGGCTTCGTGATGTCATCATTGACTGTCGGAGCAAAGGAACCCGTCAATGGCAACTTTTCGATCGAAGGTGATCAGCTGATTTTGTGCCTGTCACTTCCGCCTGGCACACCTGCTCCGAACAAGCTGGAAACGCTGGAGAACGACGGGCGAATTCTGTTGACACTCGAACGTGTCGATTGAGGAATCGCCGTCTGCCTGCTAAACCGATTTCAGGTGACCTTTTAAGTGTGTGAAGCTATCTCTAAGTTGCTCGGGAACCGCGCGGTTGGCTCCGTGCGTTCCGTGCTCCTCCGTTGACGCTCCATTGCATGAATGCCAAACGTCGCTCGCTTGTCGATAAGTTTTCCAGGGCTCGATTGGTTCCAACGCTTGGCGATGAACTGCAGCCTGATCAGTCCTACCATTCCGTTGTGTTGCAGGACGCGGAGCTCAGCCAGTCTCGAATTTCAGATCTTGTTGTTGAGCATTCGCTCTTCGAGAAAGTGAATCTCTCGGGTGGAATGTGGACGGCCGCTGATTTCACCGAGGTGCTTTTCAATCAATGCGCGTTGTCGAACCTCGATTGTTCCGCGGCAAGATTGACAAACGCCGAGTTTCTGCGGGCACGAGCCACGGGGCTGAACTTTTCCGACGCAAGACTTCGGAACGTTTGTTTCAGTGCCTGTAAGATCGATCTTTCGATCTTTCAAGACGCCCAGCTCACCCATTGCCGGTTTGAAGACTGCGATTTGCGTGAAGCAGACTTTCAGCGTGCGACACTGAAGCAAGTCGTGTTCCGTGATTGCGATCTTCGTGGCATTCGGTTGGGAGGAGCAACGCTGACCGATCTGGATCTGCGGGGGGCACAAATTGCAGGAATCCAAGTCGATGCCAATGAACTGCGTGGCACCAAGGTCGACGCCCACCAAATCGTCGATTTTGCACCTCTGTTGGGCGTCGTCATCGAGCCAATTGACTGAAGAGGTTTACGAGAGGGTGCCGATGATTTCGGAGACGCTGGTCGCGTTGATCTCGTCGAGTGCCGCGGGGAGTTGGTCGATCAGACGCATGGAGACCGTTGGGTCGTAGTAGTTTGCTGTTCCGATCTGCACGGCAGAGGCTCCTGTCACGAGGAACTGCATCACATCGTCGATGTTCGCGACGCCGCCGATTCCGATGATCGGGATGTCGACCGCTTGGCGAACTTGGTGCACGCATCGCAACGCAATGGGTTTGATAGCGGGGCCACTGAGGCCGCCCATGCCGTTGCCGAGAATTGGCCGGCGTTTCTTCCAATCGACGGCCATGCCCAAGACCGTGTTGATCAAGCAAACTGCATCGGCACCGCCATCCGCGGCGCCTTGAGCGATGTCGGCGATGCGAGTCACATTGGGCGTGAGCTTGGCCAAAATCGGTACGTCACAAGCGTTTCGTGCGGAAGCAACAACTTCGCGACAGGACTCCGCGTTGGTGCCGAAGTCGATTCCGCCGCTGACGTTGGGACAGGACAGATTCAGCTCGACCGCCGACACGCCATCGCACTGGCCGACCCGGCGAGCAAGTTCGGTGAAGTCTTCGACGGTTCGTCCGGCGACGCTGACGACGATGGGCGTTCCGAGTCCGGCGAGATACGGCAGGTGATGTTCGAGAAACGCGTCGACGCCATCGTTATCGAGCCCGATCGCATTGAGTAAACCAGCTGAGGTTTCAACGGTTCGCCACGGTGCGTTGCCGATTCGCGGTTCGGCGGTGATGGTTTTGGGCAGGATCCCGCCGAGTCGAGGAAGGTCGACGATGCCTTCCATTTCGCGAGCGTAACCGAAGGTTCCCGATGCCACCAAAATTGGATTGGGAAGCGTCAGGCGACCGAGTTTGGTTTGCAGGTCAGTTTGCGTGGTGGTCATGAAGGATCAGGAAGAAAGCAGGCGGTGATGAATTTGGTGTAGAAGTCGCTCGGCGACGTGTTCTTTGGTCCCGCGAATTTGTTCGATCACGTCGCCAGACGGATCCAACAGTTCAACTTGATTTTCGCTGGAGTTGATCGCTTCGGGGCCGTTGCTGACCATCAAATCGCAGTGCTTGCGTTCCAGTTTGACGGTGGCTCGAAATCGGCGGTCATTTGTTTCGAGGGCGAAGCCAACGACCCATTGGTTCTCGCGTTTGCTTTGGCCGAGAGTGGCGATGACGTCGGGGGTTTCGATCAATTCCAGTTGCAACGGTTCACCGGTCTTGGACAGCTTTTGCGTCGAAACGTGCCGGGGCATGTAATCGCACGGAGCAGCCGCACCGATGGCACCGTCGCAGCTTTGGAAAGCTTCGCCCGCTGCTTGCAGCATCTCTTGAGTGGTCAGCACGTTGATCAGTTCGACGCCCTCGGGGTAATCGACCGACACGGGGCCCGAGACCATGACCACGTCATGTCCGAGAGCGAGTGCGGCACCGGCCAGGGCTGCGCCCATGCGTCCGCTCGACGCGTTGGTGAGGTAACGAACCGGATCGAGGTACTGCCGAGTCGGTCCGGATGTGATCAAGATGCGACGACGGGACGAGGTGGTTGCATCTGTCACGGAGTGCGACCCAGTTCGAGCTGGACGGATTGAATCAAGGTTTGCAGTCGTTGCCCGGTCAGTCCCATCTTGGCAGCCGCCAAAGCAAACAGTCTCTTTTCGGCTTCGACGAATTGACCGTCGGCGGCCATCATTCGGATCAAATCTTTCAGCAATGACTCGCGGACATCGGGCTCGGTGGGCAGTTGAAGTTTGGCACTGTCGCTGATCCCGAACGCCAAGGCGGCCTCCAGTTCAGATTCGTGCAATCCAAGTTCTTCGCAACGCTCGGCGACCAGTTGGACTTCGCGGTGGCTGAGTGATCCATCGGCAAACGCCATCACGACCAAATTGCGAAGGTGTTGCTTTCGCTGGGCAGAGATTCGATCGTGATCGGAAACGACTACATCCTTTGACTTAGATTCCATCGGGTCCGGAGCAGAAGATGAATCGCTCATCGTTCGATCTCATATTCGGTGATCTTGCGGTAAGCGGTCGCTCGGCTGATGCCTAGCAATTTCGCGGCTTCGGGGACGCTGCCGTCGCATCGATTGAGCGCCTTTTCAATCAAGCGTTTTTCCCAGACATCGATTCGCAGCGTGTCAATCTGAGTCAGGCCCGCGTCACGAAGACCGAGATCGTCTTCTTGAATCATGGGCTCGTCCGCCATCACCACGGCACTGTCGATCACGTTGCGAAGTTGACGAACGTTGCCCGGCCACGCGTAATTCCGCATCCGCTGTCGAGCGGAATCGCCGAGCGATAACTTGGGCCGTCCATGTTGACGAAGGAAATGATCCAGGAAGTGATCGATCAGAATGTCGATGTCTTCGCCTCGTTCTCGAAGCGGTGGCACCGCCAATTCGAACACGCTGAGACGATAGTAAAGGTCTTCGCGAAAACGGCCGTCGCGAACGAACTCGGTCAGGTCTCGGTTAGTGGCCGCGATCACGCGAACATCGACGCTGACTTGTTTGGTTGCCCCGACCGGAAGGAACGGGTGACCTTCCAAAATCCGAAGCAGTTTGGCTTGACCTTCGAGGCTTAATTCACCGATTTCATCGAGAAACAGCGTTCCCTCATTGGCTTGTTGAAACAGACCATCGTGGTCGTTGTCCGCGCCGGTGAACGAGCCTTTCTTGTGACCAAACAGTTGGCTTTCCAGCAAGTCACGCGGAATCGCGGCACAGTTGACCGTCAACATTGGGCGATCGGTTCGGGTCGACGATCGATGGACGGCGCGGGCGACCAGCTCTTTGCCCGACCCGCTCTCGCCACGGACCAGCACCGAACCGTTCGCAGCGCCCACTCGGGAGATTCGTTCTTTGAGACGCAACATGGATTTGCTGCTGCCGATCAGTTCGCCTTGGTCGGCGTTGCGATCGGCGATGCGTTGGTTTTCCAAACGCAGGTTTTCGGTCAGCGTTGATTGAGCGATCCCCTTGGTTAGCAAGCTGCCGGCGCCAACTGTGAGATCCAGCAATCGTTCGTCATAGGGTGCACCACTGCGATGCAGCACCAAGGCTCCCAAAGGCGTCACGCCATCGAGGATCGGAACGATCATGCAGGCGTCATTGCCAGATTTGCCGTTGTTCTCGGGATGGTCACTGACAAACGGTTTTTGTTCGCTGCAGATGTGGCGAAGGCGAGCTCGGTCGACTTTGATCGGTTGAGATTCCTTCGGGAATTGCCGGCGAATCTTCCAGCGTCCGTCTCCCAAGTCAGCAACGAGTGTCACGGTTTCCGACGCGGTGCGATCAAGCAGCAGCTCAAGCGTCGTGTTGATGACTTCGTCGGCTCGCTTGCCACCCAACAATGAAAGGCTGAGTTGGTACAGGTCCAGCAGATCGTCCGGGTGATCGACCAGTTGTCCTGGTTCGCGAACTCGATCGGGTTGGCGAGTTCGGTAGGACTCAAGTTCCTCGTAGACGGTTTGCGACAGTGCGTCTTCGCTCATCGAGTCCTCATCCAGATTGATCATTTGCATGATCGTCTTTCCGATGACGACTTGGGTGTCATTGTTCAGCCGTGCGGTGCTGACTTTCTTGCCGTTGACCAGTGTTCCGTTGCGACTCTCGGTGTCACGAAGTTGCCAGTTGTGGTCTTCAAAATAAATCACCGCATGAAAGCGACTGCTGTTGGGATCCGTCAGCATGATTTCACATCCTGCGGCGCGGCCGATGTGCATCGGGCGTTCAGGGTCCAGAGGGAATTGGGTTCCCTTTTCGTTGCCGTCTTGGATGGCGAGGTAGGCGACCATCGATTCAAGCCGTGTGGAAGTGTGTGGATGGATCGGATGAGCTGCTCGCGGACAACGCGGCCGCAAGTTGTTTGAGTGCGATGGGGGTCGGTTGATTGTTCAGCCCCACTTCATTCCACCAACGTTCGACCACGGGAGCCTTTGCCGAAGGAAGTTCGGGCTGCCACATCGACAACGCTTTGGTCAACGGGAAACGACCGCCGGGAATCATGCCAGCATCGGCTGCTTTCGACAAAATCAGAGGAACGATCGCGGTCGTCCAAGGAAGCTCGGACGAGTTGGCCGTGTCACCCGTCGCAGTGTCGGTGCTCGATCGAGTCCCGCTGCTGCTGTTGTGGGTTCGCGTGTGAGAGCTGATGGACATGCAGGTCAACTGGTAGACCAAACGAAGCCATTCGGGAACGTCGGGATCCATGTCGGTCAGCACCGCTTCGATCCACACGCTGGCTTGTTGCGAACTGGCACCCGCGGCACCATTGGCGATTGGCTGCACGGCGTGAACGCTGACCCGCGAAGGCCACCAATCGGTCGGCGGACTGCCATTCCAAATCGATTTACCGACTGAGCGAATCAGTCCGGGACCGTAAGATTCGTACGCTTGTTTGAGCGGAGCGTAACGCAGTCGAAGCTGATCAGCCAAACGAGGCGAACGCGTCGAGATGGCTCGTTGACAAGTTTCCAAGCCACGATGAATGGCCATCGCAATTTGATCGGATTGCAAATCGGAATGCCCGCTGCGAATCAGTGCGATCTCGCAGAGTGCGGGTGAGAGGTCAACATCGTTGTCTTGCGCGATGACTTCGTCTATCAGGTGTTCCCAGATGATTGCCGGATCAATGGACGCATTGATCAATCGTGTCGAGACAGACTGGACCGTTGGCTGAATCGCTTTTTGGAGCGACACATCCTTCAAGTCGCGTTGCCGACCGACCCACTGGACCGTGCGCAAGAGGCTGAGGGTTGTGGAGGGGATCCACTGCAATTTCACGGTGTCAGTCCTCTTTGAGGTGTTCCGCGATCCATCGTTCCAATTCCTCGATGTCCACCGCAGGGACCTTCGACAAGTCCGGACGCAGCTTTACCGCGTCACGAATGTAGACGTGCTGAATTTCAGATTGAGACTTGGTCGTGTTCCAATGCAGCAGCACTCGGATGCACTGCGGCAGCGAGCCTTCGACCGAAACTTCGTAACCGCACAGCAACGGGACTTCGAGCCAACCGAGCTGGCGTGCCGCGAGAGCCGGAAACTCACTGTGCAAATCCTTGGTGACGGTGAACGTCGCGCTGGCCAAATCGGCGGAATCAATCTCGTTGCGGCGGATCATCAGCGCCAGCAACTGCGTCGTTGCTTTGAGAATCTCTTCGCGGTCATCCTGCTCGACGGTGGTGGCCCCGCGAACTCCCCGGCACATGGTCATTTCGTTGCAAATCCTGTTTTGAGACGAGCCTCTTTGTTCCGCTACCATAGCTCCAATCTCAATTTGCGACCACTGGGGATCCCTTGTTTCCACTCGACGTGCGATCGTCGCGGAGCGACGTGGAAGAGTTTCACGGAGCAAAATGCAAGGTGCCAGCCAACCTGTAGCCGACGGAGGCCCTCCGTCGGCTCGAGCGCAACCGATCGCAGTTAGTGTTGGGGGGCTGCGGGGAATGAGGGGACGAGTCTTCGGGGGGATGGTGCGTTTCAGGTGTGGTTTGCCGACTGAGAGGCCTCAGTCGGCTACGGGTGCTGGATCGGAATTGGATGGTGCCACCAACCTGTAGCCGACGGAGGCTCTCCGTCGGCTTGAGCGCAATCAATCGCAGTTCGTGTTGGGGCTGCGGGGAATGAGGTGATGAGCCTTCGCGGGGTTGGTGCGTTTCTGGTGGGGTTTTGCCGACTGAGAGGCCTCAGTCGGCTAGTGCGCCTGCAAAGGCGATTGAATTGTCAGGTGAAAGTCCTGACCGGGGAATTCGTTACCGCCCCGTAGCTGATGGTAACTGCGTTTTCAACAGAAAGGGTGGAGAGCAACCAAAAGCGAATGAGCAGTCCGTAACTGTATTGTGAACTCGATTCGGCCAAGCCTGTCGGGGAGCCTTCTAGCAATGAGCGAACCCTTGACTGCACGCAATCGGCCCAGCGATGACCGGTCTAGGTCAGCCCGACGACTGTGCGGGCGGTCGGTGCAGCAGCCGCGACGATGAACGAACTCGGTAACGTGAGAAATCGAGCGTGGCGAAATGGCGATGCGGTGGTTGGAGACGGAATGTTCGGAAGTTCAATCGAGAGAAGCAGGGAGATCTCGGCGAGCAGCAGACCGCTGAAGCTCAGCCGAGAAGTCAGAGCCTTCATAGTAGTGTCGACCACTGGGAACCAAACCCGGTGCGAGCGAAGGGAGGCAGGGAAGTGGATACGAGAAGACCATGCCAGCGAAACGTAAATCGAAAGACTACATCCCGGTGACAGTGCCGTTTTCGGCGGAATCCCCGTCGGCCAAGGCTAGCCGTGCTGGAGAACCTGAGAAGAAGTCAGCAATTGAGATTTCTTCGTGGGCGAATCGCAGTGTCTGGACGGATCGTATGTTGAACGCACTGTCCGTAGGAGTGCGAGGAGGTAAATGGCATGCCTTGATTGACAAGGTGTACCGTGAGCTGAACCTGTTCGTGTCGGCCCGCAAGGTTGTCGGCAAGAAGGGAGCAGCGGGAGTGGATCGGCAAAGCACCGAGGATTTCAGCGAACAGGAGATCGCTGAGATCAAGCAACTGTATGAACAGTTGCGAACCGACACCTATCGCCCACAGGCGGTACGTCGGGTGCAAATTCCCAAACCGGGCAGCAAACAAACGCGGCCTTTGGGAATTCCAACGGTTCGAGACCGCGTCGTGCAAACGGCATTGGTCAACGTCATCGAACCGATCTTCGACAACGAGTTCCATGAAAGAAGCTTCGGCTTCCGCCATGGCCGCAGCTGTCATGATGCACTGCGAGTGGTCGAAGGGTTACTGGAGACCGGTCATGTCTTTGTGGTCGATGCTGACCTGCAAGGTTACTTCGACACGATTCCGAAAGACCGCTTGCTGGCTTTGGTCAGCGAGAAGATTTCGGATCGCCGGGTATTGGATCTGGTGAAGCTATTCTTGGACCAATCGGTCCTGGAGGAACTTCGCGAGTGGACGCCTGAGAGTGGCGTGCCGCAAGGGGCTGTGCTTTCCCCGCTGTTATCCAATCTGTACCTCAACGAGCTGGACCACCGGATGGCCGATCTGGGCTATGAAATGGTTCGCTACGCTGACGACTTTGTGATCCTGTGTCGTAGTCAGGAGCAAGCGGAGTTGGCCCTTGAGGAAGTCAAACGCTTCGTCTGTGAAGCCGGTTTGACGTTGCACCCCGAGAAGACGCACATCGTTGACAGTCGGGTCAAGAGTTTTGACTTTCTTGGGTACTCGTTCCGCGGGAAGCTCCGGTTTCCTCGCGCGAAGAGTCACCAGAAGATGGTCGACACGATTCGACGGTTAACGCCCCGGAAGAGCGGCCAATCCATGGAAGCGACGATCGCACAGATCAATCGCGTGACGGTGGGTTGGTTCAGTTACTTTCGTCACTGTACGTGGAACATCTTCGACAAGTACGACGGGATGGTCCGCAAACGACTGCGACGTCAGCTCTTGAAGCGTCATCGACGCAACCCCAAGCGGCTCTGTCGCACTCATCGTTGGCCCAATGCCTACTTCAGCGAGCGAGGTTATCGAAGTCTGCGTTTAGCCCACTCAGCTTACGTTCAATCCCTCGACGGGACCCACTGACTGGCGAGCCGTATGCGGGAGAACCGCACGTACGGTTCTGAGGGAGGGGAGTCCGGCTCAACCGGACTTCCCTACCCCTATCGTAGTTGCTCATCGTGCGGAGGCCCGCCCTGAATCGACTGACACACCGAATGGCAGTTCAGTAACGTCGCCGATCAAGTCAACGCCTTGTGAGGCCCCCATCCCGCTGCAACCATCCACAAACCCTCGCCAACCACCGACCAGCAACCATGTAGCCGACTGAGGCTCTCAGTCGGCCTGAACGCACCAATCGCAGCAAGCGATTGATCTCCCCGGCGGACACAAGTCCACGAGCATCCGAATGTGATCGCATGGCAGAACTGTTTTGCCGACAGAGGGCCTCCGTCGGCTACGTTGTTGTTCAGGGGGCTTGGATCTTGAACAGGAACTCTTTTCCACGAACGAAGATTGCGCTGTTGGAGACGGCAGGGCATGCGGAGGTCGCCATCCCTGGCACGTCGTTGGTCGCGATGATCTCGGGTTCTCGCTGAGCCTTCACGACTGTTCCGAGTCCACTTTGATTGAAGAAGTACAACCGATCGCCAGCGAGAATCGGCGACGCCAAGTAGTCGCCGGAAATACGTTTCTTCCAAAGTTCCTCACCGTTGTTCACATCAATGCACGACAACACACCGTTGTCGGTGACTTGGAAGATCAGTCCGTTGTGCTCGATCGGTTTGGCGAAACGAGGGTTGCCGCGTTCACGCACCCATTCGACGTGCGAGTCGGTGACGTCGCCTTGGGTGGACTCGTCTAGGCGAACCGCGACAAGCTGTGCACCACGGGAACCAGTGTTGATGATCGCGAGCTTCTTTTCTGGCAACCACAGCGGCCGAATGCCAGCGTTGTAGCTGTTGTGTCGCAGCGTCCAAAGTTCTTTGCCGGTTTCAAGATCGTAGCTCTGCATCGCTCGAGCACCGACGGAGAGAACTTGCGTTTGCTCGCCAACTTGGACGATCGCGGGTGTGCAGTAGGCTTTCCGCATATCCCCGTCACGCAGTGGTTTTCCGTCGTCACCCAGGTCTTCGTAGTCGGTGCTGCGATCGGTTCGCCAGAGAGCCTTGCCGGTTTCGGCATCGAGTGCAGTGGTGTATTGCTGGTCAACGCCGTCAAAGGTCAGCACCAACTTGTCGTCGTACAAAACAGGCGAGGAACCTGGTCCTCGAAAATGCTGGCACGGCAAATCGCGTCGTTGCCAAATCACTTCAGCAGTCTTCGCATCCAGCTTCGCGGTTCCATAGCTGCCGAAGTGAACGTAAACGGCCCCTGGTCCCAGCACACAACTTGGTGCCGCGTAGTTGTTGAATCCGCGAGCACCGCCGAGTTCTTCGACTTCCTCGTTTTCAAACAGCAATTTGTCGTGAAGGATCTCGCCAGTTTGCTCATCGATCGCGATGACAAATTGCTGCTTTCCATCCTTGGTTGCTGTCGTCAGCCAAACCTTTCCGTCGCTGATCACTGGCGTCGAGTGACCTTCATCGTGCAAAGGAGCCTTCCAGGCAACGTTCTTGGTATCCGTCCAGTGAATCGGCAGTTGCTCGGCATCAGCGTCAGCGACCACGCCGTTGAGATTCGGCCCATGTCGATCCGGCCACTGCGCAAATCCACGCGGTGCAGCATTGGTCAACGACGCGAGGAAAACGGCGACGCATAGAGAGTTCAAAATCAATCGAGTCATGACGATCGCTTGCACGAAACACGGTGGGCAGTGGGGAGGGAGTCTCAAGGACAGCATTGTAATTGACGTTCCGCATGGATTGGTCGTCAAGCGGCAGCGATTCGTTTCTGCGATGTTCGGTTCTGATAAAATTCGTTCGCAACACGATTTGACCTGCCAACAGCGAGCCACCTTGATGATCCAAACATTCTGTTTTTTGCTGACACTCAATGTTGTTGGCCCGCCCGTCGTGGAGGATCTGAACGTTCTGGACAGCGGCAACCCCAACGGTCCGACTTGGATCGATTGGAGCGACCCGGGTTTGATGCTGGTGCACCATCTCAATGACATGACCCGCGAATGTTTGGCATCGCGTGAAGACGAAGTTGGCAAACTGAAAACAGCGGAGGAATGGAAGGCTCGCCAGCTCAAGGTTCGGCAGACGCTTGATCAAATCCTCGGACCTTGGCCCGATCGATCGCCACTGAATCCTCGAGTCACAGGCACACTGCAGAAAGACGGCTACCGAGTTGAAAAGATCGTCTTTGAGTCGATGCCCAATTTTTACGTGACGGGAGCACTCTTCATTCCGGAAGGACACAAGGAGCCTGGCCCCGCCATCCTGAAAGTCATCGGACACTCTGCGCAAGCGTTCCGGAGAGACCTTTACCAGAACGTCATCTTGAACCTGGTCCATAAAGGGTTTGTGGTCTTCGCGATCGATCCGCTAGGACAAGGCGAACGGCTGCAATACTTTGATCCTAAGACCGGGAAGTCGACGGTCGGTTCCGCCACCAGAGAACACTCGCACGCAGGCGTGCAGTGTTTCTTGACGGGACGATCGATTGCTCGCTACTTCATTTGGGATGGCATCCGTGCGATCGACTACCTGACAACTCGGCCCGAAGTCGATCCCAATCGCATCGGTGTCACGGGATTGTCGGGAGGTGGCACGCAAAGCAGTTACATCGGGGCGGTGGACGAACGGGTTCTCGCCGTCGCACCGACCGGATTCATCACCAGCATCAGTCGCCTGTTGGGATCGATCGGGCCACAAGATGCCGAGCAAGTCTTCTACCACGGGCCGATGCTGGGAATCGATCATGCGGACTTGCTGGAAGTCCGGGCTCCCAAACCGACGTTGCAAGTCACCACGACGCGAGACTTCTTCAGTATTCAGGGGGCTCGTGAAACGGCCGCCGAAGTGCATCGTGCCTTTCAAATCCTTGGTCATCCCGAGCGGTTTGATCAAGTGGAAGATGACTTCGGACACGGATTCACGAAGCAGAACAACGAATCCACCTACGAGTTCTTCCAGACGTTTTTGGAATTGCCAGGAGACGCGGAAGAGCAGCCCCACCCGTTTTTGACCGAAGCGGAATTGACCGTCACGGAAACCGGTCAGGTTTCCACAGCGTTCGAAAGTGAGAACGTTTTCAGCATCAATCGGCGGGAGGCCAAACCGCTGCTGGAGAGACTGGAAGAGAGCCGGCGAGATTTGGACCAGCATCTTCCGCAGGTGTTGAGCGAAGCGACAAGGTTGTCCGGCTATCGCAACCCCGAGGCGGCAGTGGCTCCGGTCTTCCGCGGCCAATACCAACGCGAAGGTTACCGGGTTGAGAAATGGGGAGTGCCGGGTGAAGGCGAAACCATCATTCCGACGTTGGTGTTTGCTCCCGATGAACCCGGCACTCGACCGGCCATCATCTACGTGCACGGCGAGGGCAAGACGACGGATGCCGCTGCGGGTGGAAAGATCGAAGAATTGGTGCGACGCGGGTACGTGGTCGCGGCACCGGACCTGCTCGGATACGGCGAGACAACGTACAA
Source organism: Rhodopirellula bahusiensis (assembly GCF_002727185.1). Lineage (NCBI taxonomy): Bacteria > Pseudomonadati > Planctomycetota > Planctomycetia > Pirellulales > Pirellulaceae > Rhodopirellula > Rhodopirellula bahusiensis. The sequence continues at coordinate 396,013 of NZ_NIZW01000001.1, read as the reverse complement.
GTTCCGGCAAGGGCACTCTCCCGTGCAACCATTTTTCAATGCGTTGATGTCAGGACGAAGCGTGGCGGGAATCAACGCGGGAGACGCCGTTCGTGTCATGAATTTTTTGCAGAACCGAGACGATGTAAAACCAGACCAGATCGGTGCCATCGCGATTGGCGATGTTGGGCCAGCCTTGTTACACGCGACTGCGATGGAACAGCAAATCCAGTGGTTGGTGCTCGTCGACTCTCTGCTCGACTACCAGAGCATCGTCAATCATGAACTGTATGACGTGAACGCCAACTCGTTGGTCGCTGGAGCTTTGACCGCCTACGACTTGCCCGATTTACTGGCGAGCATCACGCCACGACGCGTCGCGGTTGTGCAGCTGCGAACGCACCAGCAAGAAACGGCCACAAGCAATCAGATCGCATCATCACTGGGCTTCGTCCAGCAACACGCGAAAGATCGGTTGCGTGTTGAAACGGAGGCAACCGATCTTTTGGAATTGGTCCAATGGTGTGTCGCTCCCTGATGGTTGACTGAGCGAACGCCAACAGAACTCTCTTGCGATTAATCCCGCGTCGTCAGGAAGACTTGATGGACGCCAGCGCTGATGGAATCGGACAAGGTCACCGAGAGAGTATGCGGCCCCGCCGGAATCGTTGCTTCCAAGAAATGACCACGCCGTTCGCCCGGTGCGACATCGAATGTGTGCGTCTCATCATTCAAGTGAAGTGTTGCGGTTCCTCCACGATGATCTTTGTCGGTCAGGATCAATTCGATCTCGTAGCGTTTCTCTTCCGGAGCGTCCAACAACCAGAAGCCAGTGGAGTTCTTCGCCCAGGGACGGCCGCTGGAGTGCCGCCAATCTTGCCGTGTCAAAACCGTTTGCGGTTCATGCTCGGTGCCGATGACGATCCGAGGTGGTGCGTAGTTGTCAGGACGAGTCGAGGAAACATCATCGAACCACTTGGAATAAGCCTCTTTGAGCCGCTGAACGATCTCAGGATGTTTGTCAGCAAGATCATTTTGCTGCTTGGGATCCTCTTCCAGGTTATACAGTTCAAGTTTGGGCTCGCCCTCAAAACGTTCTTTGCCAAAGCCACTGGGATGAACCAGTTTCCAAGGATGTTCGTGCATCGCGAAATGATGGAATTTCTGAGGAACGTTGCCTCGGTGAGTTTGAAAGGCAATCGATCGCGTTTCCCACTGGGAGTCGTCCATTTCGCCGGTCAGCAGTGGCAGGAAACTCTTGCCATCGAGTGCGGGCGATTCCGGAACCGCGACTCCACAAGCATCGAGCAACGTCGGCATCAAATCGATGTGAGCCAGCATCACATCCGTGGTGTCGCTTGCATCGATTTTCGCAGGCCAATGAAACAACAATGGAGAACGAATGCCGCCGTCATCCACCTGTGTTTTGTTGCCTCGCATGTTGCCGACAAAGCGACGCGAATTGGGACCGTTGTCATTGAGGTAAAGCACAATCGTATTTTCGCGAATTCCGAGTTTGTCGAGTGATGCGAAAAGTTTGCCGACGTTTTCATCGATGTTGGTGATCATCGCGGAGATCCGAGCCAGTTTGTCAAACTCGGCGCTGCGTCTTTTGGCGGGAAGATCGTTCACCAAAATCGGCGAGAAATCGACCTGTTTGTATTCCTCATAGAGTTCGTTTGGTACATCGTCGAACGGACCGTGAGGGGCATTGGTGGCGATGTAGCTGAAGAACGGTTTTCCCGATTCGGTTTGCTTGCGAGCGAAATCAATTGCCGCGTCAAAGAAGATGTCGGTGCAGTAACCTTCCATGGCCACTTCGTCACCGTTGTGAAAAAGTGTCGGGTCGGTGTACTTGCCTTCGGCTCCAATCGGATCCGAAGGCTGCCCGATACCGCCGCCACGGTGAATCAAGCTCTCGTCGAAACCTTGGTCCATGGGACGCATGGGGTAGTTGTCGCCCAGATGCCATTTGCCAAAGATGCCGGTTTGGTAGCCCGCTTCGCTAAGCCGTTCTGCCAGCGTGACTTCGTCCGGATCCATCATCGCTCGACCAACATACGTGTCGATGCAACGCGTTCGGTAGTTGTATCGCCCCGTCATCAGGCTGGCTCGAGTCGGGGCACACACGTTGCTGACATAGAACCGGCTCAGGTATCCGCTCTGCGTTCGCATTTGATCCAGCGAAGGCGTGCGGATGAGCGGATTGCCCATGAAGCCGTAGTCGCCGACGCCTTGATCGTCGCTCATGATCACGATCACGTTGGGACGACCCGCCTCGTTGGTTTCAGCCGCTGAAACCGACGGAGAAGACAGGACCGAGCAAGCCAACAACAGAATGCTTGCGGAGGCAAAGAGAGAGAAGGTTTTCATGTGGGAACCAGGTGGAAATCAAAGGTGGGATGCGTTGTTCAGAAGAGCGGCGAGTTCAGCGACTGCGGCCATCGTCGACGATTTGTTTCATGCGTTTCTGAAGCCGTTGAACGATGTCAGGATGGTCTTGGTAGAGGTTGTTGGCTTCGGCGGGATCGTTCTTCAAGTTGTAAAGTTGTCCGGTCGGGCCACCGGGTTTCGGCGGGATGCGTGATGGTTTGGAAAAACCGCCAGAACCCAGTTCGGTGATCAATTTCCAATCGCCTTCTCGGATCGTCATCGTGGATTTGCTTCCGGCCCGCATCACGAATTCGGTTCTCTTTGAGTCTGGCTGGAATGGCTGTTGAAGCAACGCCGGCAAAAAACTGTGGCTGTCCGGTCCAGCGTTTTGGGGAAGCTCCGTTTCCCAAATGTCGGCAAACGTGGCCATCAAATCCGTGAAGCAAACCAGATGATCCGTGCTGCTGGATGCGTTGGCGCGACCTGGCCAGCGAACGATGAACGGCATCCGGTGCCCAGCCTCCCAGGCGTCGGCTTTCATCCCTCGAAAACCGCCGGCCGAGTCATGCTGGAATCGCTCTGTGTCGTTCTCGTACCAGACCGGACCATTGTCTGAGGTGAAGACGACGATTGTGTCTCGTTCCATGTCCTGCTGTTTCAGAGCACCCAGCACGCGTCCAATTTCGTGATCGACCATCATCACAAAATCACCGTACGAGTCGACTTGGCTCTTGCCAGCAAATTCAGGACTGGGCAACCAAGGTGTGTGGGGAGCGGGATAAGCGAGATACAGCATCAATGGCGTCGCATCGTCAGCGTTTGGATGAGCTTCGATCGTGTCGATTGCCAAGTCCGTGAAGTGTGGCAAAACATCGGACAGTTCCAGATCCGGAGCAATGCCGCCGGCTCGCCAGAACGCACCTTGAATCGGCGACCATCCTTCACTCGCGTTGGCTTCGATGCGATCCGTTGGCGGATGGACCGCTTTCCGATCGTTGATGTAGAAGTAAGGCGGAATGTCGGTGGAGGCTCGGATGCCAAAGAAGTGGTCAAAGCCGCGGTCCACGGGGCCACCCAACAACGGACGGTCGTAGGTTTCGTTGGCACGCTCTTCAAATCCCAAGTGCCACTTTCCAATCATCGTGGAACGATAACCCTGCGATTTGGCAAGCGAAGCCAGCGTGGCTTGATCGGGCTCGATCAAAGGTTCACGTGGCCAAACGCTGACGTTGGTCCGAAACGGATAGCGTCCCGTCATCAGCCCATACCGCGACATGTGACACAGAGGTCCGGGTGCGTGGGCGTTGGTGAATCGCATCCCATCGCGAGCAAGCGAATCGATGTTCGGCGTTTCGATCTTGGAGTCGGGATTGAAACATCCCGGGTCTCCATATCCCATGTCGTCCACCAAAATCAGAACGACATTGGGACGTTCGGCAGCGAAGAGTACTGATGCAAAGAATGCAAACGAAAGCGAAAGAATAGAGCGATTCACGAAATTGGTAGGCGAGAGGCGAGAGGCGAGAAGCTAGTGGTCTGTCAGGACTTGTTTTTAGGGTAGTGGACGAGGCCACGAGTCCTGAACCGGCGTCAAATCCAAGGACTCGTGGCCTCGTCCACTACGATCAACCCTAACTTTTAACTTTGACGGACCACTAGAAGCTAGAAGCTTCAATCGCTTCTTTCAAAGCTTCAATCGTTGGCGGGGACGGTTTGACACTGCCGGGACGTTTGCCACCGGCGATGTCCAGCGGCGTCCATCCACGTTTGTTCTTGTGGTTCCAAATCTTGGGATCAGCGCCGACCGAAGTTAGCTTTCGAACCGCAGTCGGAAACGTTCGCAGCGCGGCGCCGTGCATCGCGGTTTCTCGGTTGCGATCGACGACATTGGGATCGATCCCGAGATCAACCAACATCTCGATCGCTTTGTCAACTTCTTCGGGCGTGCCCGGTTCTTCGCCAACCGCGATCACGCCGACACCGGCCGCCGCCATCAATGCGGTGGTGCCGTCGGCGTTGGGAATCAGCGGGTTGGCTCCGAAATCCAAAAGCAGACTCATTAGTTCAATGTCAGCGCCTCGAGACGCCAAGAAGAATGGTGTGGCACCGTTGGGGTTGAGACGTTGGCCTCGCGATTTGCCGTTCTCCAACTGCAGATTCACGTCGGCTCCCAGGTCCACCATTTGACGGACGAATTCCAAGGTGTGAATCGATCCGGTGATGCGAGGTGCCGGGTCTCCTTCCGGGTTGTCGCCCAGCTCCGTTTTGCGAACCCAAGTGATCGCGTGCAGAGGAGCGTATCCGCTGCGTTGATCGTTCGGATCGGCACCGCGACGGACCAAATCGCAGGCCAACTGAAGGTGCCCGCTTTCAATCGCGAACATCATCGCCGACATTCCCGACCGCGGGTTTCGGCCGCCGCTGCGTTTGGGGTTCGCGACCGTGTTGACGTCCAAACCCGAGTCGAGCAAACGCATGACCACTGCGGATTGACCGTGTCGTGCCGCGAACATCAGTGCTGACAACCCGGACTGCTTCAGTGTTGTTTCAACGTTGCATCCCGCATCGATCAATGCGTCGACGGCATCCAGGTTGCCGGCCGCGGAGGCCCACATCAACGCGGTTTGGCCGCGAGCTTCTTTGTCTTCCATGTCGGCTCCGGACTTGATCAGCGAACGGACCACATTCGCGTTGCCCTGCCGTGCCGCAAACATCAACGGCGATTCGCCGCCGTGTCGAGCCGCGTTTGCATCGGCACCCGCGTCCAACAAGGCTCGCACTGCTCTAAAATTGCCATACTCACACGCCAGGCTCAGTGGCGTGACCTCGTACAGCGTTTTCGCATCCACGTCCGCACCGGCAGCGACCAGTGCCGCGATACTGCGAGCGTGATTGTGGTAGGCCGCCCAGTGCAACGCCGTCATCCCATCGGGTTGAGATGCATCGACGTTCACCCGATCGCCAGCCAACGATTCTCGAACCAAATCCCAACGTTGCTGTTCCGCCGCGGCAACCCACTGGTGATCGGATGCTGATACCTCGGCGCCAGCGACTTCGGTCGATTCCCGATCGGATGGATCCGCCGCGACGACGCCAAGACAAACCAGGAGCGATCCAGTAATCGGCAAGATCATTCGCAGCATCACAGTGTCACCGGATCAAAGAGGTCGTCGACCGTTCCCGTGCTGTCCGCGAACGATTCCAAAGGCACACCGATTTTGTTGAGCAACGTCAGGTGCAAGTTCGACAGTGGCTCAGGGTCTTTGAACCGAAGGTGACGATTGCCACGCATGTTTTCGGCGGCACCACCAGCCACCAAGATCGGCAGATTGCTGTGGTCGTGCGCGTCCGGATCGCCCATGCCGCTGCCGTACATGTAGAGCGAATGATCGAGCAATGTCCCGTCGCCTTCGGGGACTTCATCCATCCGCTTGAGGAAGTCAGCGAACAACGAAACATGGAACTGGTTGATCTTGGCAACCTTGGCCAGCTTTTCTGGATCGCGACCGTGGTGCGTCACGGGGTGGTGTGGGTCAGGCACGCCGATCTCAGGATACGTTCGCGTGCTGGCTTCGCGAGCCAATTGGAACGAAACGACTCGAGTGATGTCGCCTTGGAAAGCGAGCAACTGCAGGTCGAACATCAGCTTCGCGTGATCAGCGTACGCGGTCGGCACACCGACGGGACGGTCCAAATCGGGCAGCGGATTCTCCTCGCTGTTTTGTTCCGCCAATTGGATCCGGCGTTCGACTTCGCGAATGCTTTCGAGGTAGCCATCGATCTTGTTGCGGTCCGAGGCACCCACGCGATTCTTGATTCGCTTGATTTCCAAGTTGATCGAATCCAGCAGGCTGGCTCGTTTCTGCATCGCGGCTCGGCGTTGCTCGGGAGTCCCGCCTTCGCCAAACAAGCTTTCAAACACGATTCGCGGGTGAGCTTCGGATGGCAACGGCTGCGTCGGAGAAGCCCAAGACAAACTGTTCTGGTACACACACGCGTAACCATTGTCGCACTGCCCGACGGTGGACAGCAGGTCCATCGAAAGTTCCAACGATGGCAACTGAGTGGTCGCACCAATCTTTCGAGCCGCGACTTGATCGACCGTGGTGCCGTTGTAGTAGTCGCTGCTCTCGGTTCGCTTGGCACGCGCCGCACTCAAAAACGCCGAGTTCGAAGTCGCGTGGGAACCGGGGTAAGCGTTTTGCAAATCCGTGTTGGAAATCACGGTCAAGTGATCCTTCACGTCTTCCAGTGGCGACAAACTGGATGGCAATTCGTCGAGCGTTTCACCTTCGGGAGTCCATTCGGCTGGGTTGAATCCCATCGGAATGTAGATGTAACCAATCCGTTTGAGGCGACTGGGCGCGGCTGCGGTCGCCGCTGATGCGGTCATCGCGGGAATCATTGCGTCCAGCAGTGGCAACGCGACGGCGGCACCGGTGCCGCGGAGCAAGGTTCGGCGAGAGAGATGGGATCGTTTCATCGAGCTTCCAGTTTAGAAGTGGGCAGCGTGACGGATCATCGGGATGTGTGGCGATTGTTCGGTTCAGACGCGATTTCTCGGTACCGAAACGGCTCGCTTAGAACGATGCCGTTGATCAAAGAAGCCAGCGTGTAGTTGGACTGCGCTGCACCACGAACGATGCGGCGGATTGCCGGTCCATCGTGTGGCTCGACGGCTCGTCCGAGTGCGTATGTCATCAGTTTTTCGGCGACGGTTTGAGCAAAGATGTCCGGGCGAGCGACGATGCCGGCTTCCAGTTCATCGACCGATTGCAACTCGGTACCATCTGGGAGTTGGCCCGACGAATCGACATCCAGCGTGCCTTCAAATTGTCGCCACCGTCCGACCGCGTCAAAGTTTTCGAGTGCGAACCCAAGCGGATCGATCAAGTCATGGCAACTCGCACAAGTCGGATTGGCTCGGTGCATGGCCAGCCGCTCGCGGACTGTCATCGCCGCGAGCGTGTCTTTCTCTTTCAAGTTGGGAACGTTCGGTGGTGGTGGAGGAGCCGGAGTTCCGAAGATGTTTTCCATCACCCAGTTGCCGCGAATCGTTGGCGAAGTTCGCGTGGCGTACGAGGTGACCATCAGAATGCTGCCGTGCCGCAAGATGCCGCCACGATGTGACTCCGGTGAAACTTTGACGCGGCGGAAATGACTTCCGGTGACGCCTCGGATCCCGTAATGCGTGGCCAAACGTTCGTTCAAAAAGGTGTCTTGCGAAGCGATCAGATCGGTGACGCTTCGATCGTTCGTCAATACGTCCTGAAACAACAATTGCGTCTCGCGTTGAAAAGACTGCCGAAGGTTGTCATCGAAGTCGGGGAACAAACGCAGGTCAGGCGTGATCGAATCCAAGTTGCGTAACTGCAACCACTGCGAAGCGAAATTCCTGACGAGCGAATTGGCACGAGGATCGTCCAGCATTCTTGCGACTTGTCCCGCCAGCACGTCATCGTTTCGCAATTGCTTGGCGTCGGCGAGGTCCAACAATTCTTCGTCGGGCAAACTGCTCCACAAGAACGACGCCAATCGAGACGCCAACTCATTATCATTGACGGCGACAACATTCTTTTCTTGTGTTGCCGAGGCATCCGGATCAACGGATTCAATCCGGAACAGGAAGTTTGGGTTGACCAACAACGCAGTGAGAGCGGACTCGATGCCCTCATCAAACTTGCCGGCTGAGAAACCTTCGTCAAAGAAGTCCATCAACAACGCCAGCTCCTCATCCGTGGCGGGACGGCGATAGGCTCGGCGAGCCAACCGCGAGAGAATCTTTTCCGCTTCGTCCCGGTCGGCGTTTTCACCAGACCAGTTCTCGCCGAAGATTGCTTGGCGACTGGTGGTGATGCCGGGACCTTCCGGAGCAAACGGGCCCACGATCGAAACCTGATAGATCGCCGGCGTCAGGCGTGGATGGCGGTGCCGATTGAAGTTGGCATCAAATGGCTGTCGTTTGCCCTCGGTCAGCGACGAGAACGTCTTGGGAAAGGTGACGCCAATCGAATGCCGGCCGGCGTCGAAGTGCAGACGCTGTTTCAGGTGAGAATCCGAATGCGTGTAATCGGGACCGCCGTACTTGCCGGTCTTCTTGGGTGGATACACCTTGAACTGGTGGACTCGAGCACGATCGACCAGCACATCGATTTCGTGTTCGCGATGCAAACCCTCGACTTGTTCGTCTCGGTCGCGAGTCAATTTCAATTCGATTTCGTACTCACCCGTTTGCGGGAAGTGTTGATCGAACAACACGCCGCCGCGGGTTCCAAACGGCAAGCCTTCAACATGCTTTTCTTGCGAACGGTCGGCCGGCAACCGAATCGTCACTCCGGCGGGGCCGTTGCCCAAGCCTCCGACGGCCACGCGAGCGATTTTTTGCGCGGCCGACACGTAGCGGTTCAAGTGAGTCGGAGAGAGTTCCTCGACGGTGATGTTATCAAAACCGTGACTGGATTCGTCTTTGGGAAGGTAGTCCGATGCATCAATGGTCACCGCCAGCAAATCACGGATCGCGTTTTGATACTCCACACGGGTCATCCGCCGCATCGCTCCCACTCGGCCCGGTCGTGGGAACTGCTGGGCGTGATGATCGAGAATCGAAACCAACGAGGCTGTTACTTGAGAGTAGGTTGTCTCGTCGGGTTGGCCGTAATCCGGCGGCGGCATCTGGCGTGTGTTGACGCGTCGAAGAATCTGTTCCCATTCAGCCGTCGCGAAGTCAGGTTGCGTGAACTGATCGGCACCGAAATCAAACGCATGCAAATCCAATCCCGCTTCGGCATCGTTTCCTGTGTGACAATCCAAGCACTGATCGGAAACAAATTCGCGAATCGCAGAAAGATCGTCCGAGACCAGCTGTTTCTCTTTCAATGCAGTCGGTTGAACGGGATCGCTCGCAGCATCACCGCTCTCAGACGTGCCGACTTGGGCGGTCATCCATTCCTTGGGCAGAGTCTCGGTGGGAGCAATCTCGTCGCGTAGCAACTGAGCCGCTCGGCCGACAATCTTGAGGTAGTGATCGCTGGGCAAACCTTCGTATGTCAAGAATTCTGCGTCGCGTCCCTGCGGTGGATCGTTGGTGCATTTGAAAATCGCCGTCGCTTCATCGACTTCGTCAAACATTGCGACATACAGCATCTTGGCTCCGGCTTTCTTCGCCGCCACGATTTGCGACCAAAGGAATTGGCCTTCCAATCGCGGGATGTCATCCAGAGGAGCCTGCCCGTTGCGAAGATTGAACCAACTGAAACCGGGGAAGACGACGGGCAGGTAGCCTTGTCGGTTGGCATCGCATTCCTGTTGATCCGGTTGCCAAGTTTGCTCAGCATGTCGTTGGGCTTGTTCTGGGTTGCGATAGCGTCCAGGTGTCCACGGGCTAAGCACATCCGCCATCTCGAAGATCGTTCGAACGGCGGGGTCGGTCACGCAGTCTCGCTCAAGTTCTCGCCATCCGGTCGGCACACCCAGCATGATGCTGCAGCCAGCTTGTTTCAGTTGAGCGATCAACGATTTGCAATCATCCAGCGTGTAAGCACCGGGTTGGTGTCGTTCGGCGAAACCGACACCCCAAATCGCAACGAGGGGCATGCCGTTGTGATGCAAGTAAGAGTCGCTGTCGGTGATCGCGTCATCGTTGACCAAGCGAGCCCAGTCCTTGCGAACGATGTCGAGTTCTCCTTCTCGAAGCCCCGACAAGTCATACATGACGGCGAAGGCTCGCCCGTTCTCTTCGGCGCCGCGACGACAGTGATTCAAAATCGCCGTTCGATTCGAGAGGCTGGCGGGAGATCGCAGCGAGGTGGCGAACCGTTGGACAAACGCACCATCGATTCCGTACTCTCGCATCCATTCGAAGTGACGCCGAACGGTTTGTTCATTGGCACTGCTGAACACTTCCGCGACGCTGCCGTCGGAATGCTTGAACTTGGTGGCAAAGCGTTCTTCCGGGGAGTATTCCGACATGTCCGGCCAAAGGTCGACCGTGACATTGCCCGGACCAAGGGGCTTGCGCGAGTCGCGCCCCCAATGTCGCCAACCAAGTCCAGCGCCGTCTCCGTCGCAGTTGAACCATCCTTGGTAGCCGCACATCACTTTGCCGTTCAGCGTGCTGCAATCGACCGCTTGAATCGGCTCGGATTGGTCCTTCGAATCGTCACCCAACGAGGGTTCAACGAACCCAAAAATCAACAAGACGGCAAAGACAAAGGCGGGGCGAAGCAAAGGAGTTCTCTTGGGGAGGATCCAAGCGGATGAGACGAGAACAGGAATGACCAGCGAGTCGTCGGATGCAATCTGCTCGCCGTTTTTTGGGACGAGGGAGCGACCGCACCCACGACCAAAAGTTCGCGGTCCATCCTACTCGATCAGCCGGTCTAATGCACCCGGAAAGGGGCTGCATTGCCCCTTATTCGCGGCCATCAGGATCGCATTCCCCGTTGCGTGAGACTACTTCGAAGTCCCCGAGCTCAGTTTTCTCAGATGCTGGCCCCAATAAACCGCTCGGCCTGCAACGAGCGTCATCCGCGGCAGGCCGATTTTGGCAACCCGTTTCACTTAGAAACCCAGGGCCGATCCAGCCAACTTCTTCGTCAGGTCTTGCACCAAACGATCGGTGTTCAGGCTCAGTCCGATCGTTTGGTTGTAGCCGTTGAAGCTGAAGTCGATCTCCGCGTGCACTCCGGCGCTGACGTAGTTGGAGACATTGCCGGAGAGCAAAACGTGATTGACCTCCAGGCTATTGGCGATCTCCAAGCCTCGCAGGACGTGTGCGTTGGCATCTTCGATTCCATTCAGAATCGCTTCCGCTGAATTGACGGCCAAGTTCCCGGCGGCCAGCAGAGCTTTGATTCGCAACACTTCGGGGTTGGCTTCGACACCAACGTTGTCCAGCACCCAACCCGCCGAGTTGCGAATGGTGTTGTACGTTGCCGAAGTCGCGTGATACGTCACCACTTTCGCGGAGTAAACCGTTGCGGCGTATTTGTAGCTGGCGTACTTGGCAACTTCCTTTGCTTTGTAGGATGCGTAGTTGTACCAAGCCGCACGTTTGGTCGCGGCCTGAGCACTTCGCCATGCGTTGTAGCGTGACTTGCGGACTCGGTACCAATAATCTTTGCTGGCTCGAGCACTGTCCACGATGCTTTTGGCCGAATCCAGTTTCGATTGGATCTCGTCGATCTCCTTCTGTGCCTCTGCCTTCGCTTCGGCCAGTTCTGTGTTCAGTTTGTCCACGTTGCTTTTTGCCGTCGCAACGACCGCTTGAGCATTGTCGATCTTCGTTTGCACACTCTGCGCCGCTTCGAGCATCTCACCGGTGACGGCATTGGTGACGTTGTTGAACAGCGTCCCTTGAACGATCGCTTCGAACTGCATGCCGGAGTTGTCCACGGTGAATGTCACCGAAGCATCCAAGCCGGCAACGTCCACGTTCGCAGTTCCGGTCAGCGAGAAGTCGCCATCCGATTGGATCATGCCTTCCAAACTGACTTCCGCTCCCATCATCTCAGCCGACCCGGCAACGCGAAAATACGAGTCGCCCGTCGCGATGCGGATGTCAACGATGACGTCGCTTAGATCCACCGGCCCCAGTTCAATCTCGGGAATGTTCAAGCCAACTTCGAACGAGAGCGTTTCCAGGTCGACGACGAACTCACCAGCGGCGAGCAGTTCGCCATCCTTGTAGAACTCACCACCAATCCCAAACCCGTCGGTGATGCCGAGAGCTTCGTTGCCACCATAAGGAGCGAAGTTGATGTACGCGTCTTGCATTTCGAAATCGCCAAGGGCATCGCTTGGGATGGGCTTCGCATCCGGATCACCTGCTCGGGTCATCGTGTTGGCGAAGACGACCAGGTCCGTGCTCGCCAGCACATCAATGCTGCCGCGGAAAGCGACTTCCCATCCGGTTGTTCCGACGCCGACCAACCCAGCGACTTCGATCTCTTTGGCACCGATGCTGATGCCGGCTCCCAAACCGATGAACATGCTCGCGCCAGCCGCACTCTTTTCGGCACCCACGGTCATGACCACGTCTTCGAGATTCAAACCGGAGACATCAAACGCATCGTCCCACCGGTCAATGCTGCCCGTGAGACTTGCGGAAACTTCGTCTTGGCTGATGGAGAACAGGCCTTCGAAGTCGACGTCCACGCTTCCCATGTCCATCGTCGCGTCCAAGGACAGGCTCATCCCGTCGGTTCCAGCGTCGAGCGTGACGTCGGCACTGCTGAGCGAAAATCCGGAGATACCCAGCAGGTTCTCAAGTTCCAATTCTCCCGGAGGAGAAAGGCTCACCGACACGCCACTCAAGCTGAAATCGAGGTTTCCGACCACATCGACGTAGCTCCCAAACAGCTCCAAGTCCGTGTCCAGCTCAATGTTGAATCCAGACTCGTCACCGTCGGTGGGATCGTGTGCGATCGACAACTCAGTGTCTCTCAATTGCAACGCATCGATGCCAAACGCCCCGGCCCAATCTCCCGCAACGGTCCCTGACAAGTTCGTGCTGACTCCGTTGGGTGTGAGCTGAATCATGCCGCCGATGCCGACATAGGTACCGAACAGATCCATGTCAGCGTCGACATCAACATACAGTTCTTGCGAACCCTCTCGATCGGTCGACGCCAGAACGGTCAAGTTGGCATCCTCCAAATCAAGGTCATCGAACCCAAAGGCATCGTCCCAGTGGGGAACGTTGCCTGTCATCACCACGTCGATGTTGTCTGGTGTGATCTCGACACTTCCCGCCACTTCAACGTCCGTGTTTTCCACTCGCATGTCCGCCTGGATGCCAACCGCAACGCGATGGTCCTCTTTGCGATCCGTGGATGCGACGACGTTCAGGTGAGCGTTGCTCAGCGAGAGTTGTTCGATTCCGAAAGCATTTGCCCAGTTTTCGACGGAGCCACTCAGTTGAGCGTCGATGCGTTCGGGGGAGATGTGGAGAACGCCGGCGACCGCCACGAGAGTCGAATCGATCAACATGTCGGCGCCGATTTCAATGCTGAATTCGGAATCCGATTGCTCGTCAACGGATCCGCTGATCGAAAGCTCGGCTTGTTGCAAATCCAAGTCATCGATGCCAAACGCATCGCCCCAGTTTTCAATGCTTCCGGTGAACGATGCGTCCACGGTTTCCGGAGCCAGATCAACGGTACCGGCGATGCCGATCAAAGTTCCGTCGGTATCCAGGTGCGAATCGACGTGAACGCGGTAGGCATCTCCCGCCAACTCATCCGAGCTGGTGTCGAGGACGATTTGCGTGTCTTTCAGTTCCAATCCAGCGACGCCAAAAGCATCTGACCAAGAGTCCACGGATCCAGCGACGTGAACGTTGACTCCTGATTCGCTGACCTCAACCGCGCCAGAGACGTCGATGAGTTGACCCGCGATTTCAGTTCGTCCGTCCAGTTCGACTTGCAAGCTGATTCGGTCGTTGGAGTCAAACTGGGGCACCGCATCCAGATCGCTCAGGTCCAAGTCGAAACCTTCGACCCCGAGTGCGTCTTCCCAGACACCTTCCAATTGTGAATCGTAGATCCAATCCAGACCTTCACCGCCATCCATCGCCGCGGTTGCTTGGTCGGAGAACAAGAAGTCGTTTCCTGACTCACCAAACAGGCTGACAGGGATCTCGGACTGATAGCTGAACAAGACATCGTCGCCGTCGCCGCCCGCAACTTTGATGCGAGAAGCCTCCGCGAACGGGCGACCTTCCAATTCAGATTGAATCGTGTCGCCGGCAAAGACTCGGGTTCCGGTGACGTCGTTTTGCACGGCGATAAAATCGTTGCCGTCTGTCCCTCGGACTTGCAACGTGTCACCGAGCCAGGAAAAGTCCGCCGCCATCAATTCGCGAGATTGCAGTGCCTCCATCGAGAGCACGCGTTCACGACGTCGGCTCTTCTTGCCGCGGCGATTCTTCTTGTTTTTTGGCGTGCCACGCAGTTTTGTTGCGATGAAGTTCGTCATGGGATCGTCTTTTCACAGCCAGGGTCTGATGCGATGGAGGGCCTGATTCGCAATGAGCGAAAGCCCGGAACAGACGAACCTGCGTGAAGACCCCAAGGATCCCCTCACGGTTTCTCAAAGAATCTAAATGAGTCAGATGGGGCAGGCGATTGAACCATCAGATGGCGATTTGCGCCGTTCGAAATCGGTGCATCGGTTTGTTGTTCAGTGAGTTTCTGGCGTCTGAAGTGGGTCAGTACTCTCGCCAGTATTTGATGCAAACACTGAGGTTCGCACCGGTCTGCCGCACGTCAAAAAGAGACCATCGAACATCCGCTGCCATGCTCGATGGCCACGTGTTCACATCGAGCATTTTTGTTTGACTTGTGAAACCTTGCCCGATAGGTTCGTCCAGATGGTTGTCCCCACACCCCTCTTTGCACGAGATCGGATTCACATGCAGATTTCCGAGATGATCAAGCGGCCTTTCAGCACTCAGAGCAAAAAGCAAACGAGCAAGCGACGTCGCAGACTGCAGCTTGAGACAATGGAAGACCGAAGGTTGCTGGCAGTCATGGTCGATACTTTTAACGACAGCATCGATCCAAACGATGGAGTCACCAGCATTCGCGAGGCAGTCGTCGTCGCCGCGAATACACCCGGCGATGACATCATCAGTGTTCCGTCGGGCAACTATGAGCTGAATTCGCCGTTGTATATCAATGATGCCAGCGGTCATCTCTTGATTCAAAGCCTCAATGGCACGGCCACTCTCGATGCCAGTCAAGCAGTCAGTGCAGACAAGCGTGCAATCGACGTGTCTGCGGACTCGGATGCTACCGTTCAAGGGTTCAAGCTAACCGGCGGATCTGCGGGAATCGGTGGTGCAGTGTTCAACCAAGGCAGCTTGGAGATTTTGGATTCAATCTTAACTGACAACTCCGCTGTCTATGCCGGCGGTGCAGTGTTCAACACTGGTGCGTTCACGGTCAGAGACTCGGTACTAAAAGACAACGAGGTGACGCAGGGGGATGGCGGGGCAATCCGGACGACTCCGCAATCCTCGGTCAACGTGGTTGATTCAACGCTGAAGAACAATTCCGCAGCATCCAATGCTGGGGCAATCTTCGTCGAAGACGCCCTACTGTCGATCAGTAACACTCAGATCAAAGACAACGTCGCCGGCAGTGGTGGCGGGGGAGTGTATGCCGAACGAGCTTCCAATGTGTCCATCCTGGATTCAAAAATCCTCAATAACTCAGCCAGGTATGCGAGCGGTGGAGTCTTCGTGTTTGAAAGCAGTATCTCGGTCGTCGACTCGGCCCTGACCGGAAATGAATCCATCGAAGGTAGTGGTGGAGCGATCTCTTTGCTCGGCCAGAGCACTGGATCGATTGTCGACAGCAACCTCTCCAACAACACTTCTTCGATCGATGGAGGTGCGGTCTATGTGAAAGGTAGCAGCGTCACCATCGCTGACAGCCGAGTCAAAGAGAACGAGTCCGGGAGCGCCGGCGGCGGGATCTACGCGGACGATCTCTCGACAGTGGACATTCAAGATACTGTCATCAAATCCAATCGAACGCGATACATCGGTGCCGCTATTTTTGTTTATGCCGTCGACATCAGCATCGACGACAGCCGAATCTTGGACAACTCCGTTTGGGAATCTGATGGAGGTGGATTGGCTATCCTTGGGAGCTCGTCTCTTCAACTGACGGACAGCAGTGTTGCCTACAACGAAGCACCCAACAATGCCGGGGGAATGATCATCAACAATAGTGTTGCCTCAATCGAAGATTCCAATATCGCGAACAATACTTCGCAAAGCGGCGGAGGTGGTATCTACATCGAAAACTATTCCAATGTCGAAATCACTGACAGTGTGATCGCTGAAAATTCGACGTTCTACGCCGGTGGCGGGCTCTTCAGCTACGACAGTTCGCTGGAAATCGAGGACAGTCGCTTCGTCCGAAACACGGTGGTGTATGGCGATGGGGGCGGAACCAGCATTTTGGGTGGATCAAACGCCCAGATCACCGACACGAAATTCATCGACAATGACACCGCTTCAAGGGGAGGCGGAATTTTCTTTGACGGCAGCTCACTCAACCTGTTGGACAGCCGTTTCGACGGCAATAGTTCTGGAGCAAATGGCGGAGGTTTAGCGATCCTGGGCGGACAGGCCACCATCATTGATTCCGTTCTCAACAACAACGTTAGTCTCTCCAGTGGAGGAGCCATCTACAACGAAGGATCGACCAACATCGTTGATACGAACTTAATGTTCAATCAAGCGAACGTTTACGGTGGCGCGATATTCAATGCCAGTTCCGGCCTGATCGATATCTCCGAATCGTTCTTCAAAGCAAACGAGACCATCTACACTCGCCAAGGAACCGCGATCTACAACGACGAAGATGGCGTTTTAGTTTTGGATGCCAACACGACGTTCAAGGATCAACGCTTCATCGCCATCTATTACGCGTAGTCCGATTTGGATCGCTAGCGATGGTTCCAACAGCGGCGGAGTGATCGCCGCTGTTGGATTCAGACGATGCTGGAGCGGTTGCCTTGAAAGACGGCGCTCTTTTGTAGTCCAAAGAATGAACTAGTCGTCCAGTGGCATGACTTCCGATTTTCGGATGTGCACGATGCTGCCCGGGTCGTGTTGTTGGAATGCGAAGTGGCCGGGGCCGTAGGTCTTTTCGAAGTCCATGTATTCGTACAACTCGTTGCCATCGACGGTGATCTTGATGCGAGTCATGTCGCGTCCGCGCCAGTTGTCGTCTTTGACTTCGATCTCGTAGGTGAACCAGGTGTCTGGTTTGACCAACTGTGGGTACACATGGCAGAAACCGTATAGCGAACCGGTGCGAATGGGATCGGTATGGGTGCTGTCGACTTGGGCTTCATAGCCGTCCATGAAACCGGGTTTGCGTGTGGTGCGAAAGTAAACGCCCGAGTTGCCGCCGTCGTTGATTTTAACTTCCGCGCGGTAGCGGAAATTCTTGTACGGTCCCGATGTGTTGACCAACATCGACACTCCACCGGTGCCTTTGATCACGCCGTCAACAACTTCCCATTTGCTGTCGTCTCGTCCGACTTTCTCCCAGCCTTCCAGCGTTTCACCGTCGAACAGAGTTGTCCACTTGGCCGACTCGTCGCCTTTCGCGTCGTCTTCCCCTGAAACACTGAGGCCTGCAAATGAAACGCACAGTGCGAGGGCGAGCCCCATCGGATAGCGGAGCGAATGAACAAGGTTCGTCATGTTGTTTCTCTGATGTGACTGAATTGGAAAGACAACCCGCCTGAGACGCGTTGTCGAACAGGCCGGTGTCGAATGATTAAAACTACCGCGGTTGCGTTTGTCCATAGACTGAGGGGCGAACGCGAGACAAGCATGCGGGATTCATTCGGGAAAGCGAGTCTCCTGGGTGTTTCTGGCATTTTTCGTGGACAACCGGGACTAACGCCCAAACGGCTGATGTGGTTGTTTTCGAAACCTTTTGAGGAGGGACTTCGCGACGTTGCGTTGGATTTTTTGTCAGCTGCAGATTGCGACCGGCTTCTGTGAACATTCGAGCGGCGACCTCAACTGTTGGCCGGTGGCTCGGTGACTTTTTCCAATGGTTTGCCGCAACAACGAAATTCGGGTTCGCAGCCCTCGCAGTCGCAGCCTTTGGTCACATGAATCTCCATTTGGCAGTTCACGCATCGGTACATGTCGCCGACTTGAGGTGAGTCTTTTGAAACAGACATGAGAGGTCTCCTTTGTGAAGTGGTTTCGATCCCGATCATCGCGTGATCGGATTTCACTCGACGATGACAGCGATTTGTGCGCCGAGCAGATGTTCAGGTTCGAGCCAGTTCCATTTTTCGCCTGCAGCTCCGTTTTTCGCCCGCAAGGGAAGTCAAAAATCAGCTCATCGGCATGCGATTTGATTCACTCCGAGTGGATGTCCATCGAACTCCAAGCGGTGTGCTTGGATGGAGGCTTGAACGTTTGAAATGGTTTGGGCGGCGACGGAACTGGTCCGCTGGTTAGCCATAGCAACGCGATCGGCCAGATCCATTCCACGGCTGTCTCGAAGATGAGAGGAAACACTCACGTGATCCAGCGACCCAGCCTGGCTGATTTGAATTCGTATTGGTTGGCCACCAACTATCTGTCCGCCGCGCAGATTTATCTGCGCGAGAATCCTTTGCTGCAAGAGCCGCTGCGTCCGGACCACATCAAGCCTCGGTTGCTAGGACACTGGGGGACGTGTCCCGGTATCAATCTCATCGCCGCGCACTTGAACCGGTTGATTGTGAACCACGACCAACCAACGTTGCTGATCACGGGACCGGGGCATGGGGCTCCCGCCGTGCTCAGCAATCTATTCTTGGAAGGTTCGCTCGGTGAACGCTATCGCGAATATAAGCTTGATGGAGAGGGAGCGAAAAATCTGGTGCGTGATTTTTCTTGGCCTGGCGGTTTCCCAAGTCACCTGACGCCAGCCACGCCGGGGACGATTCACGAAGGTGGTGAGTTGGGCTATGCGTTGGCGACCGCGTTTGGTGCGGCAATGGACAACCCTGACTTATTGGTGGCCTGCATTGTCGGCGATGGTGAAGCGGAGACAGGACCGACCGCCACCGCTTGGCATTTGACGAAGTACCTCAATCCGAAACGCGATGGTGCGGTGTTGCCGATCGTTCATTTGAATCAATACAAGATCGCCAGCCGTACGATCTTCGGCGCGATGTCCGATGACGAGCTACGAGATCTCTTTCACGGCTACGGGTACGAGCCGATCCTGATTGAAGCCCACGACTCGGAGAATTCAGCGGATGAAAGGATCCCGGTCGCCAATCATCGTGAGGTCGCAAACGCGTTCGATCAAGCGATCGATCGCATTCAAAAATTGCAGCGTCGTTGGCGAAACGGCGAGGGAGAGCCTCGGCCTCGTTGGCCGGTGATTCTGCTCCGATCGCCGAAGGGTTGGACTGTTACGAAGGAACTCGATGGCGAGCGAATCGAGGGGACTCATCGGTCTCACCAAGTTCCAGTGGAAGATCCGCGAAACGATCCGCAACACCTGGACGCTCTGGACCGTTGGCTGCGTTCCTACCAACCGGAGACCTTGTTTGAGGAAGACGGATCGCCCAAGCCATCCATCATTCGTTGGTTGCCGAAAGGTGCACGGCGTCTGGGGATGATCCCCGAAGCGAACGGAGGTTCAATTCGCAAACCGATGACGATTCCCGATTGGAAGCAATACGAACTCGACATCGATAGGAACCATCGAGGCCGCGAAACGGCGAGCGACATGAAAACCACCGGAGAATTTCTTCGCGACGTTATCGACAACAACCGAGGCCGGTTTCGTTTGTTTTGCCCTGATGAGTTGAATTCGAACCGGTTGGGAGCCACGTTGGATGCAAGCCAACGACAGTTTGTGTGGCCCACTCCAGCGGACGATCCAAACATCGGAATGCAAGGCAGTGTCTTTGAAATGCTGTCGGAACACACCTGCCAAGCTTGCATGCAGGGATACTTGCTGACCGGTCGTCACGCGATTTTTCCGTGCTACGAGGCTTTCGTTTCGATCGTCGATAGCATGATGGGGCAGTACGCGAAATTCTTGAAGCGTTCGGATGAGATCGAATGGCGAGACCAAGTGAGCTCCTTCAACTACCTGCTCAGCAGCGAAGGTTGGCGACAGGATCACAACGGCTACTCCCATCAAATGCCGGGCTTTCTGAACATGCTGCTCAACAAAAAAGCCCAGAACGTCCGCGTCTACCTGCCGCCGGATGCCAATTGTTTGTTGTCGACGATCGATCATTGCATGCGAAGCACGGGCAAGATCAATCTGGTGATCGCCTCCAAGCAACCGATGCCGCAATGGTTGTCCGCCGAGGAAGCCGAAGAGCATTGTCGAAACGGGTTGTCGATCTGGGATTGGGCCAGTTCACCAACGGACGAAACCGTTGATGTCGTTTTAGCGTGTGCCGGCGTCTATCCCACCGCGGAAGCAGTCGTTGCCTCGCGTCTGTTGCGACAAACCATTCCAGACTTGCGGATTCGATTGGTGAACATCACCGACTTATTGATTCTGGAGCAGCAGTCGTTTCACCCGCATGGGCTGAACAACGAACAGTTCGATCACTTCTTCCCACCGGGCACACCGGTCATCTTCAACTTTCACGGCTACCCTTCGGCGATCAAACAATTGCTTTGGAATCGTCCAGGCCATGAGCGGTTTCGCATCAATGGCTACATCGAAGAAGGCACGACAACGACGCCATTCAGCTTGCTAGCCGCCAACGGGATCGATCGTTACACGTTGGTCGATCAAGTCCTCTGTGCCGGTGCGATCGAGCGTCCCGAATTGCGTGAGCGATGCGTCCAAACGCGAACTCACTTCCAAGACGTGAGGGAGGAGATGCTTCGACACGCACAACACAATGGCGAGGACGTGCCATCGTTCACGCAGTGGGAAATCGAACCGCTCGCCAACGCCGTGCAAGGAGACCCAATATGAAATTGCTCTGTTTGAATCCCGGAAGCGGAACGCTGCGATACCGAGTGGTGGAGACGGAGCGATGTGAATCTGACTTGCCATCGCCGGATCTTGAGCGCGGAATGGTCGACCGTATCAAGGGAAAAGAGAAGGTCGCCGAAGAAGCAATCAAGCTGTTCAGGCGAATCGGAAACGACTCGCTGGACGCGGTAGCGATTCGTTTCGTCCATGGTGGCCCGTTTTGGAAACAACGTTCGCGGGAGATCGATGCGAACGTGCTGCAGTCGCTCGAAGAGGTCCGGCATCTGGCTCCGTTGCATGTACCAACCGCGATCGCCGTTGCCAAGGCGATCCGCAGTGAAACGGGTTTAAAGGTGCACGCGGTTTTCGACACAGCGTTTCATCGCACACTTCCGGAGCATGTTTGGCGGTATCCGTTGCCGCACGACATCGGCGAGCGATATCGACGAATCGGTTTTCACGGGTTGGCACACGAGTCGGTTTGGGGCGCGTGGGATCGTGAGTCATCGAAGGTTTTGTCACTTCACTTTGGCGGTGGTGCCAGTGCATGTGCGATCTTGGATGGCAAAAGCGTTTGGACGACGATGGGGCTGACTCCACTGGACGGTTTGATGATGAGTTCGCGATCGGGCAGTTTGGATCCCGCGTTGGTGCTGGCGTTGCTTCGCGATGGTCGCTCGATCGACGAAGTGGATAAGATGCTCAACCGAGACAGCGGGCTGCTGGGCGTATCCGGGATCAGCGACGACACACGTGATTTGTTGCCCGCCGCGGCAACAGGCAACTCACGAGCTGAACTGGCCCTGCAAATGTATTCGGCTCGAGTCCATGAATGTATCGGGGCAGGGATTGCCGTCTTGGGTGGTTGCGATGCGCTGTTGCTGTCAGGAGCTTTGGTGAAAGAGTCGGCCGAGTTTCGCCGTCGGTTGCTTGGCGATTTGCAATGCTTTGGAATCAAGCTGGATGCGAATCGGAATGACCGAGACGACGAGCTCCAGCAGCCGACGCTTCTCTCGGCTGATGACGCACGCATGCCAGTGGCATTTGTGCCCGCGGAAGAAGAATTGCAAATGGCGCGGCAAGTCGTTGCTTCACAAGCTCCTGCGGATGTCACGCGATGAGTGTTGCGACTCTCGAACTGCGTTGGTTCTTTCAAGAAAGACCTGAATGGTTTGACAAAGCCGCTGAGTCTGCATGGCGGCCCGAGCGAAGTGTGCGCACGGATTGGTACGCGCCGATTGCGGACCGAAACTCCAGCGTCAAATTGCGAGGCGTGACCGAAGAACGCGGCCGAGGACAACAAGAGAACGTGGATGCGACACCTGCGATCGAGTCAAAGATCTTGCAATCGACCGACTGCCATCCCATCGCTGACGATCAATCGTTGATGATCGAACGCTGGGTCAAACACACCCTGAGAACTTTGGATCCGTCCGCGAAAGAGGACGCTGAGCTCAGGCAGTTGATCACGGAGAACTGGTTGCCAGTTCGCAAGGAACGGTTGCTCTATCAAACCGAGGATTCGATACAGATTGAATTCGCGACGGTTGAGCTTCTCGGCGGAACCTATTGGACGCATTGCATCGAAGCACCAACCAAGCTCAACGCAGGGAACTTGGTCCGATGGCTAGGTGACTCGGGGCAACCAGGGATCGCTCCGATCGAGGTGATGACTCGGAATCCGCAACAATCCTGGCCATCGTGGCTGCAAACAAGGATGTTGGTCTGAAATGTCAAATGTCCATGTTGGTAATAGAATTTGCGACTTTGCGACACGGAATCGGTTTGCGACTCGGAATAGAATTTAAGAAAACGGTCGCGCGAGCCAAACCTCGATTGAATACTGAAAGCCGGATGAACCATGCCTTACCGAATCAAGCGAAAAGAATCTGTTCAAGCCGCGACACGGCGAATCGCGACGGAACAAATCGACAAGGCACTTCGTGAAATCGACGAAGCGGCCAAAGATCGGAACCACGCCATTCATCAGGTTCGGAAGAGATGCAAAAAACTTCGTGGTCTGTTGCGACTGGTTCGGCCCGCCCTCGGGAAGACTTATCAAAAGGAAAACAAAGCCATTCGAGACGCGGCGAGGAGGATCTCGGACCTCCGTGACGCCCAAACGACCGTCGACAGTCACGACCGACTGATGACTCGGTTTGACAAGAAGATTGACCGAAACGCGTTCGCATCCACTCGTCTTCGATTGGCGGGAAATGTCCAGAAAATCCCCAACCAAAAAATTGATCGTGAACTCGCCAAAGTGCGATCAGAGCTTTCAGATGCAAGGCGTCGCGTCGGGAAATGGAAGTTGGATGAGAAGGAGTACGACGCGGTGCGGAAAGGAATGATCAAGACGCGAAAACGCGCGGAGAAGATGTTGCAGGAGGTTATGCGGGACCCGACAACAGAATCGTTGCACGAATTTCGGAAACGTGTGAAGTACCACGGGTACCATCTGCGTTTGCTTCGCAACGTCTGGTCTGATGCGCTGCACCCCATGGAGCGGTGGTCCAGTGACCTTGGTGAACTTCTGGGTGATGATCACGACCTGGCGGTGTATCGACAAAGCGTGCTTGATCGATCAAAGAAAGAAGGCAAGGTGTCGAAGAAGCATCAGCGTGTGCTTGGCAAACTGGTCGATCATCGACGGGAAACCTTGCAGAGCTCTTCGCTGACGCTGGGACGCAAGTTTTTCGCGGAATCGACAGATTCGTTCAGCGATCGGATTGGTGCCTATTGGTCGTTGTGGCGAGAGGATTCCAACTCAAATTCGCGTTGACTCGACCAACGAACGTTCGTTCACGGATGTGTCGGGAGAACGGCCGCGGACTTGGTTCGAAAGTTGCTTAATATCGGTTTGTCTGAATTGCCCAACCGATTTCAATTGCTTTCAAAGGATTGGAGATGAGTACCGATCACAACGCCCCCATTGAACAGATCATCCATCAGATCGATGAAGTCGCCGAGAACAACGAACAGGTGAAATTCGGCCAGGTCATGGACGCTGTTGGACGAAAGTCGTTCGCGTCGTTGCTGCTGATCGTGGGCGCGATCATGGTGTTGCCCGGCCCCGCTGATATCCCGGGCGTCCCCGTATTGCTGGGGACAATGGTGGTCATCTTGTGCGGCCAAATGCTGGCTGATGCCGACCACGTTTGGATCCCTGGTTGGATGGAACGATGGGAGATCGGTCAAAGCAAAGTCCAAAAAATGTTGGATTGGTTGCGCAAGCCTGCGTCCTGGATCGACAGCATGACCGCCCAGCGATGGACTTGGATGATGAATCACGCCACGATCAGCACGCTGGCGGTGGCCGCGATTTTGGTGGCGATGAGCACGCCGGTTTTGGAATTCATTCCATTCAGCGCCAACCTGGCCGGAGGAGCCATTTTCGCATTCGCTTTGTCGATCCTGGCTCGCGATGGTTTGCTGGCGGGAGTCGCTGTCTGCATCGCGCTGGCCACGTTTGGCTTGGTGGGATACCAGTTGCTTGGGTGAGTCACCTTTGCTGGCCTAGCACGCCGTGGTGTCTGGACGCTCGCCACGCTGATTCACTCTTCCTCCGGCCGGAACCACCTTCGCAGAAAAAGTTTGCTTTCTTTTCGCCGCTGATGTCGATCGTCGACAAACGAAATCGACTATTTAAGAGTCACCGCCAAATCCAATGGTTTTGGAAGGCGAACCATTCGACGCACGTGAACATTTTTCTAGTGAAGCAAACATCCCGATGGAGGAACATCAATGCGAGTCATGGTGATGGTGAAGGCGTCCGAGAGTTCAGAAGCGGGGAAGATGCCCGACGAAAAACTGCTGACCGACATGGGGAACTTCAACGAAAAGCTGGTCGAAGCCGGGATCATGAAAGCCGGTGAAGGATTGAAGCCGAGCTCCCAGGGAATTCGCGTCCACTTTCAAGGAAGCGACCGAACGGTAACGGACGGACCATTCGCGGAAACGAAAGAACTGATCGCTGGCTATTGGATCTGGGAAGTCAGTTCGATGAGCGAAGCGATCGATTGGGTGCGGCGTTGTCCGAATCCGATGATGGAAGATTCTGACATTGAGATTCGTCCGATCTTTGAGATGGCAGATTTCGGCGACGAGATGACGCCGGAGTTGCGAGAGCAGGAAGCTGCCATTGAGCGAAAAACGCAGAATGACGCGGAAGCCGAAGTACGACGAATGGTTCATCAATGGACCAAGGCGTTGGAAGCTCGTGACTACGACGGTTTGGTCGCGAATTACACCGAGGATTCAGTGCTGTACGGGGGTATTCCACCGTACAAGACCGTTGGACCACAGAACATTCGCAAGCTTTGGGAAGGTTGCTTGCCGCACTTTCCTGAATTCAAATCGGTTCATCAAAATCTGACGTTCGAGGTCGGCGACGATGTCGCCTTCGTTCATGGTTTGCATCAATTCCAAACCTCCCCGACGGATCATCCCGCCGGGCAATCGTGGATGAGAGTGACAATTTGTTTTCGGAAAATGCACGGGCAGTGGAGGGTGTTGCACGAACACGTGTCGTTGCCCTTTAATCCGATGACCAATGAGGCGTGGAAGATCAAAGATCCCGCTGTTTTGGACGAGCCCTCGTATGGTGCAGATGCCTGCACTTGAGAACCGACGATCGTGACGCACCGAGTCCGCGTTGCGATGGTTTGAATGGTTGTTTTTGTTTGCCCCACCTCCTTCAACATTGAGTCTGTTTATGTTTGCCAAACCACAATCCGAGCACCAATGGATCGAGCAAATCCTCGGCGAATGGGAATTCGACCACGACTGCAAAATGCCGGATGGTTCCAGCACGACCACGCACGGCAAAATGTCCTGCCGATCGCTGGGAGGCATGTGGGTGATCTGCGAGAGCGGCGGTGAATCTGCGGAAGGCGAACCTTGGTCGTCGATCATGACGCTGGGGTTTGACACAGCGGACGGTCACTACGTCGGGGCCTTTGTAGGATCCATGATGTCGAACATTTGGCCGTACGAAGGCTGCTTGGACGAGTCCGGCAAAAAGTTGCTGCTGAGCTCGCGTGGTCCCGCTTTCGATGGGGCAGGAAAAGCGAACTATCGAGACACGATTCACATCCTCGATAAAGACACGTGGATGATGACCAGCGAACTGCAAGACGAAAACGGTCAGTGGGTTGAGTTCATGAGTGGCAAGCACACACGTTGCTAGCGGGTTGTTGACTTGACGCACACACATTCAAGCGAAGTGAGAATGACATGAAATACATGTTGATGATTTTCGGGGCGGAGGAAGATTGGACGGAGGACGAGCGTGAACGCTGCATGCTGGATTCGATGGCGATCTGCGATGAGTTGGCGGTGGAGGGTAAATGGCTGGATTCTTCGCCACTTCATTCCGTCACGACCGCTACCAGTGTTCGTGTGCGAGAAGGCAAGTGCGAAGTGACGGACGGTCCGTTCGTAGAGACGACCGAGCAGTTGGGCGGGTACTACATCATCGATGTGCCCACGCGAGACGAAGCGGTTGCGATCGCGAGTCGGTTGCCACCAGCAAAGAAGGGAACCGTTGAGATTCGTCCCTTGCTGCCAGTTCCCATGCCGATGCCATCGTTGAGCGAGGATTTGATTTCGCTGCGAACGAAGGAGAGCAATGCCGGGAAAGACTACATCGTTCTGCTTTACGCTGGCGAAGGAGCCTGGCCACCGGAAGAACATTCGGCCGCGTTGGAGGAATCCATTCGTCTGTGCCATGAACTGCACGAACAAGGCAGCTATCGAGCTGCGGCGCCGTTGCAGTCGCCGACGACCGCGACATGCGTGCGGGTGCGCGGTGGCAGTCAGGAGATTGTCGACGGTCCGTTTCCGGAAACCAAGGAACAACTCGGCGGCTACTTCTTGATCCACGTCGCGGATCTGGATCAAGCGATCGCGGTCGCGTCGAAGATCCCGGGGGCCAGACGAGGCACGGCGGAGATTCGGCCATTGTTTCCGCTGCCGGTGCCACATCGGTCAGGTTGAGTTCGGCTCGTTGCGACAGTTCAAGCGTGCGTGGTGGGACAAGTGATCGAAGGCGGTTATGAGAGTTGTGTGTGGGAACCGGGGTCTATCGCCCAATGGCACTTGCTTTAGAATCAATCGAGGGGATTTTGTTAGCGAAACGGCGCAAGTCGTCTGGTAAATCGTGGGTGTTTTCCGGCGTGTCACCGGACGGCTCGCGCCGTTCCGCTACAAAGTAGATCGCATTCGGCTGTCGCCCAGCGCCTGATGTAGGCGTTGATTCTTCGATGCGTGATCAACTGCCGAGGGCGTCTTTTAGGATTGCCAGCTTCTGACTCAGGAATCTTTGTTCCGGGGCGTTCATTGCTAGCGAGAGTGCTTGTTCGAACGCTTGGATGGCATCTTCCTGCTTGCCCATCCGCCGCAACAATTCGCCCCGTGCGGAGTGGGCCAAGTAGTGATCGCGAAGATGGCCGGCATCAAGAATTGCTTCGATTTGCTTTATGCCTTCCGCTGGCGTGTCTCGCATTGCAATGGCGACGGCGCGATTGAGTTCGACGACCGGCGAGGGCTGGATTCGCAGCAACACGTCGTACAGCGCAACGATCTGTGACCAGTCGGTCTCACTGGCTCGTTCGGCTTCGGCATGCACGGCCGAAATTGCTGCCTGAATCGTGTAGGTTCCAATCCGTCGAGTACGGAGCGAACTCTGCAACAACTGACTGCCTTCTTCGATCAAGTTCCGGTCCCACAAAGAACGATCTTGATCCTCCAGCAAAACGATGTCGCCGTCTTCATTCACTCGTGCATTGCGACGTGACTCGTGCAACAACATCAACGCGAGCAAACCTGCGACTTCGGGATCAGGCAGGAGTTCCAACAACAGCCGAGCCAATCGGATGGCTTCCGCTGACAGATCGGTTCGCAGCAGCGTGTCGCCGCTCGTCGCCGAATAGCCTTCGTTGAAAACCAGATAGATGACGGACAGCACGGCGTCCAAACGCGAAGGGAGTTCGGACAGATTGGGAATCGAGAACGGAATTCCTGCGTCGCGAATTTTGGCTTTGCCTCGGACAATCCGTTGAGCCAACGTGGATGGTGCCAGCAGGAACGCTCGAGCAATTTCCTCGGTGGTCATCCCACAAACTTCTCGCAAGGTCAGCGGAACTTGGACCTTTTGGTCGATCGCAGGGTGGCAGCACGTGAAGATGAGTCTCAGCCGATCGTCCTGAATGTCTTGCTCGGCGACCGAATGGTTGGCGGATTCAATTTGGTCGATTCGCCGAACCAGTTCCGGTTGCAAATCATCGAAGCGTCGTCGGCGGCGAATGCGATCGACTGCTTTGAAACGCCCCGTTGATATCAACCAAGCCGCTGGGTTGTCCGGAATGCCATCGTGGGACCACTTCTCCATCGCGGCGGCGAAGGCATCGTGCATGGCTTCTTCCGCCAAGTCAAAATCGCCCAAAACCCGAACCAGCGTCGCGAAAACTTTTCTCGACTCGGTTCGGTAGATTCGATCGATTTGGTTGGAGACTGCTTGGGCGGAGCTCATCGGCGGCGGGACTTGCCATCCTTCCGGTGTCACGGGGCAAAGCGATGAACATAGTCCAAACGCGTGTTTCAACGCGAGATCGTCGGCCGGCTTGACACCTCATCGCAGCCGAATGTCTCCGAGAAAATCTGACTACGGATTGGTCTCAACCGGTTCGCGATCGATGCTGGCGTCGATGTTTCCTGCCGCACGGTCGATTGCGTTGGCGGCACCGTCGGCAGCATCTTTGGTTGTCTCGACGAGGGACGATGTGTCTTGCTTCATTTTGTCCGTGTCGACACGAACCGATGGATCACCATCGTCCGATGTGAACCGCAACCAACCAACGACAGCCATCAGCAGAACGATTGCGACAACAAAAATGAGGGCACGCATGGGATTTCTCTTGGTGAGGTAGAATGGCTGGCCGCCGAGGCTTTCTCGGTGGCCGATTTTGATTCAGTTTGGAATGCGACGTGGTGATGGACCGCCACGCTCGAGGTTCGATACCGATGCAAGTGGCATACCAGCATCCGAATCCGCAGATGCGATCGATTCCGTTCCGAGGAAGTGACGCGGTTGCAAAGACGTGGCACGAGAATTGCCAACTCCAATCCGGCTTGAGAGAATTGGCTCCGGTTGAGTCGTGCGATGTTTGATTCGCTGCACCGGACAGTTGCTCAGCGTTTGATCGTCATTAGAGGACGTGAGATGGGACAGACTGCGTTGTTGGACGGAATGGAAGAAAAGGCGGCTGAACAGTCGCAAGTCGCCAAGTCAGGAATGGGGGCCATCGTTCACGACGACGGAGTTGCCTTCCGAGTTTGGGCACCCAACGCGGATCGCGTGAGCGTGGTCGGCACGTTTAACGATTGGCAATCAGAAACCACTCCGCTGAAGCGAGAAGAGCACGGGACTTGGTACGTCGACGTTGCCAATGCGAAAGCGGGTGACGAATACAAGTACAGAATCACCCGAGGCGACAACTCCTTTGATCGCATCGACCCGTACGCCCGCGAAGTCACCAACTCGATCGGCAACGCGGTCGTCTACGAGGACACATTCGATTGGAAGCATCCGACCTTTCACCGGCCGACTCAGAACGAGTTGGTGATCTACGAGATGCACATCGGAACGTTTCATCGAGACGATCCGGATCAACCGGGGACGTTCTCCGATGCGGTTGCGAAGTTCAAGCATCTCAAAGAGCTCGGAATCAACGCGATTCAGATCATGCCGGTCGCCGAGTTCGCTGGGGATCTTTCGTGGGGCTACAACCCAGCGCACATCTTTGCGGTCGAACAGGCTTATGGTGGTCCGGACGCGTTGAAAGCGTTTGTCGACGCAGCACATGAAGCTGGTTTCGCGGTGATTATCGACGTTGTCTACAACCACTTTGGCCCCAGCGATTTGGATTTGTGGCAGTTCGATGGTTGGAGTGAGAACGACAAGGGCGGCATCTATTTCTATCAAGACCACCGGTCCAACACGCCTTGGGGCGACACGCGACCTGACTACGGTCGCGGCGAAGTTCGCCAGTTCATCCACGACAACGCAATGACGTGGATGCGGGAATACCATGCTGATGGTTTGCGGTATGACATGACCGCCTACATTCGTACGGTCTCCGGTATCGGCAACGACGACATCGCGGAAGGCTGGGGATTGATGCAGTGGATCAATCGCGATTTGCGAGACGAGTTCCCGGGGTGCTACTTGATCGCGGAAGACTTGCAGACCAACAACTGGTTAACCAAGACGGAAGATCAAGGCGGTGCGGGTTTCACTACCCAGTGGGACGCGGCCTTCGTTCACCCGATCCGAGCGGCGGTGCAAGAGATCGACGATGCACATCGAGACATGTGGGCGGTGCGAGACGCGTTGTGTCATCGATACAACGGCGACGCTTTCCAACGAGTCGTGTACAGCGAATCGCATGACGAAGTTGCCAACGGCAAGTCTCGCGTTCCCAGCGAGATCGATGCGGAAGATCCTGAAAGCCGCTTTGCAAAAAAGCGAACGATCCTGGCAGCGGCTTTGGCGCTGACTGCACCGGGAGTTCCGATGTTGTTTCAAGGCCAAGAGATGTTGGAAGACGATTGGTTCGAGGACACGGATCCGCTCGAGTGGGAACGGACTCGCCGCCTTCGAGGAATCAAACGTCTGTTCCGTGATCTCATTCACTTGCGTTTGAACAAAGACGGTTTGTCAAAAGGGTTGACGGGCCAACACATCGTGATGCATCACGTCAATGAAAATGACAAGGTCGTCGCATTCGTGCGGCGTGCCGAGGATCCTCAAGACGACGTTTTGGTGCTGGCCAACTTTGCCAATCGATCTTGGGATCAATACGAAATCGGTTTTCCCGATTCAGGGGATTGGCAATTGAAGCTGAACACCGATTGGTCCGGCTACGATCAAGACTTCGACGATCACCCGGTTGAACATGTCGATGCGACGGACCAGCCGTACGATGGTTTGGCAGCGAGAGCCGAAGTGTCGTTCGGTGCTTACGCTGTGCTGGTGTACACGCGGAAGTGAGGCTTGGATAAGCGAGTCCCAAGGCCGATCACGAACCTCAATGAAGGACTTCGTTGAGGACGTGGCCATGGACATCTGTCAGGCGACGTTCAAAGCCGTTGTGATAGTAGGTGAGCCGCTCGTGGTTCAAACCCAACAGATGCAAAATCGTGGCGTGGAGGTCGTAAACGGTGCTGACATTCTCGACGGCTTTGTAACCGAATTCGTCGGTTGCTCCGTATGTGAAGGGGGCTTTGACGCCGGCTCCCATCATCCATGCGGTGAAGCCTTCCGGATTGTGGTCACGCCCGCTTGCTCCTTTCTGAAAAGTTGGCATGCGCCCGAACTCGGTCATCCATACGACCAAAGTGTCTTTCAACAGCCCACGCCGCTTCATGTCTCTCAGCAGAGCGGCGCAGGGTTGATCGAGCACCGGACCGTGCTTGCTGTATTGTTCGTGAAGCGATTTATGTCCGTCCCAATTGCTCACACCTTCGCCTCCGGTTTGATAGGCGCCGTTGAAAAGCTGCACAAAGCGGACACCGTTCTCAATCAGCCGCCGCGCAAGGATACAGTTCTTCGCGAATTGTGCCTTCAAAATATTCTGCGAATCGTCGGCACCGTATTCCCTCAGGATGCTCTTCGATTCGCTCGATAAGTCGGTGACTTCGGGAACACTCAACTGCATCCTCGCCGCGAGTTGATAGCTGGAAATCCTGGCTGCCAATTCGGTATCACCCGGAAATTGTTTGAGATGCCGTTGGTTCATCCGTTCTAGAAAACCACGAGTTGCTCGATCGGTTTCGGGACTGACACCCGCCGGGATGTCTAGGTTGTCCAGCGGTTTGAGGGCACTGAATTCGGTGCCTTGAAAGGCGGCCGGAAGAAAGCCCGGTCCCCAGTTGTTGACGCTTGACTGCGGAGTGCCACGCGGATCGGCGATCGCGACGTAGGCGGGTAGGTTTTCGTTTTCGGTTCCGAGGGCCCATGTCGCCCACGCTCCCATACTGGGGAAACCGTCGAGCGTTTGACCAGTCGACATGAAGTTTTCGCCGGGCCCGTGCGTGTTGGTTTTCCCGGTCAACGAATGGAGAAAGCACATGTCGTCGGCAAGTTCTCCGAGTTGAGGCACCAGCTCCGAGATCATCTTGCCCGACTGGCCACGTGGTTTGAACGCCCACGGACTCTTGGTCAGCATCCCTTGTTCGCCTTGAAACGTTACCAAGGACTCCGCACCCGGCATCGGCTGACCGTGGCGTTTGATCAGCTCCGGTTTGTAGTCAAAGGTATCGAGTTGACTGCAAGCGCCAGCGCAAAAGATCACCAACACGTTTTTCGCAGCGGCAGGATGGTGCGGAGGTCGGCTGGCAAACGGTTTCGCCGGATCGATGTTGGGGCGAATTGGTGTTGAATCAGCGAGCAATCGTTGCTGATTAAGCAAGCTCGCCAGAGCGATGCTGCCCAGCCCAGACGTCGCTTGAGTGAGAAAGTGTCTGCGGTTTAGGAATGGAGTCATGATTTACTCTCTTCGCGTTGCTCCCAATTACGGAATGAACACAAACTCATTTGCATTCAGCATCGCCCGGGTGAATTGTTGAATGCCTTCTTGCTCGATGAAACTGACGCTATCGGCTAGTTCTTCATCGGTTGGCTTTCGTTGAAAACACAACCGCCAAGCTCGCGTGATTTGCTGTGACAGTGTGTCTGATTCATTTTCCAAACGCTTCGCGAATAGGTCGGCTTGTTGCATGACAAATCGGCTGTTCAGAAGATTCAACGCTTGCAGTGGCGTGGTGGAGTGACTGCGTTTCGCCACGACCATGCTGGCGTCGGGACAATCAAAAGCACCGAACACCTGCTCGCGTTCTTGACGAACCTTGGTCATATAGATCATCCGTCGCCAATCTGCTGGGCCAAACGCCTGCTTTGCGTGATAGTGCCGCACGTTCTCCAGTTCCACTTCAAACGGGCTGAATCCTGGCCCACCGGCGGCCTCAAGATCAAGGACATCGGTGACGGCAAGAATGGAATCGCGAATGGCTTCCGCCTCCAATCGTCGCGGAGGGAAACGCCATAGCAACCGAGAGGTCGCATCGACTCGGATAGCATCTTCGTGGGGCCGATTGCTTTGTCGCCATGTGTCTGAATTCAGAATGAGCCGATGGATGTGTTTGAGAGACCAATCGTGGTCCATCAGTTCGCTGGCCAGCCAATCGAGTAGCTCGGGGTGACTGGTCGGTGATCCGTTGAGTCCAAAATCACTTGGCGTATCGACGAGTCCCGTGCCAAAGTGGAACTGCCACAAGCGGTTGACGATCACGCGAGCGGTCAGCGGGTTGTCCTTGCTGGCGATCCAGTTTGCCAATGCGAGACGACGGTCACGTTCGGGAGCATCGGTTGACAAATTCAGTGATGTGAAGACTTCGATCGCGTTGGGAGCAACTTGCTCACGCTTCGCGTCCGGCTCGCCGCGATAAAGACGATGAGTTGGCCCGGGCTGTACGAAGGTCCCCGCATAAGCGAGCGCTGACTTCTTGAGTTGTTGTTTTTCTTCGAGAGCCGCCTGCAAACGGTTTTGCCAATCTCGTCCTTGCTGTGCTTCCGCCGAGGGAAACTTCTCGAACTGATACTTTGGACTCGCTGACGTTTTGCCAGCAAACGTTTGTCGATCCGCCGATGAAGTAAGCAATTCCCAGTTGTCGGCTTCCATGGCGGAGTCGATGCGATATTCGATCGGCAATCGGTCGGTGTACTTTTCGCTGCGATCGCGACTCCACACGATGCGGTCGATGACGGTTGGTTCGGCGAGTTCAATTTGTACCCAACCGCCACTGGCTGATTCGACAATCCAGCTGTGGTCATTGCCGTGGCGAGCATCATTGATGTGCATCAATTTGTGTTTTGGATGCACGAAGTCGCCGGACGATATTGCCTTGGAACCGCTGCTCGCCAAAGCGACATTGAGTCCGTTGGAATAGATTTCCAGTTCATCCAAGCACCCTTCCCCGCCGGTAGTTTTCTGAATGGTGAAACGAATGAACCGGGCTTCTCGTTCTTCGAAATCCTCTTCGTTTCGCTTTGCGTTGACTGCCGGACGGGGCTTCGACTCGTCAATGACGATGAATTTCTTCAAACGTTTGGTTAGTTCTGAGATCTCCTCATCGAGCGATGCGATTCGTTTCGCGGTTTCTGGCGTAGGTGGCAGTGCGCGATCGCCATGCTGGACGCCAGCGAACACGGCTTGCATGGAGTAGTAATCACGCTGGCTGATCGGATCGAACTTGTGGTTGTGGCATCGTGCGCATCCAGTCGTCAGGCCCAAGAATGCGGTGCCGGTGGTGTTGATCATGTCGTCCAACTCGTTCATCCGCTGAGTCTGTCGCAGCTTCGGATCGGACCCTTTGACTTGATCGACCGGACCAGCAACCAAGAACCCGGTTGCAACATCCGCTCCCAGGGCATCGCCAGCGATCTGCTGCCTGACAAATTCGTCATAGGGCTTGTCGTCATTGAGCGACTCGATGACCCAATCGCGATACTGCCAGGCTGTCGGACGTTCACGGTTCATTTCATAGCCGTGAGTCTCGCCAAACCGCACCAGGTCCAACCAATACGTCGCCCATCGCTCGCCGTAATGCGGGCTGGCGAGCACACGCTCGACAAGGTTCTGCCAGGCGTCGTCACTTTCATCGGTCGCAAACGCTTCGACTTGCTCCGGTGTTGGCGGGATACCGAGCATGACGAGATACAATCGCCGAACCAAAACCCTTCGTTCCGCGGTCGGTGACAAGGTCAAACCGTTGGCCACCAGTTTGTCTCGAATGAAACGATCGATGGTACTTCCGTGCGAACGTTTCACAGGCTGAAACGACCAGTGTGATAGCTCGATGTCCGTCTTCTCAGGTCCGTAGCTTTCGGGAGTCTTGGCACCGCCGGCGATCCACGTTTTGATCGACTCGATTTCAGAATCTGAGAGCGAATCATCGGGCGGCATTTCCATACCGGATTCTTCGTGCTGAATGAGTTTCAGTAGAAAACTCTCGCCCGGTTTTCCCGGGACAACGGCGGGTTCGCCGGAGTTGCCACCGGAAATCAGAGCGGCTAGGCGGTCCAGGCGAAACTGGCTTTCCTGTTCATCCGGTCCATGGCAATCGATGCAATGAGCCTGAAAGATCGGTTCAATGTCTTTGATGTAGTCAACGGCTGTGGCTTCACAACCCAAGATGATTGTGAAGAGAAAGACAGAAAGAAGGACCCGAGAGAAAGATCGGCCTTGTCGATTGAGCGTCATAAGCCTGACATTCCATCATGGAGGAAGATCGTCTGGTCAGCCGATTGTGCATTTGCCGCTATGGAATATACACGTCGGCGAGCCCGGTGGTGGCGTGATGGCTCTTGAAGACTGACTTATGAAAGGTTTGGCTGCTCCGGATTTCTGTTGGATCTTTCTCGTGTGGACAAGTGTCAGACGGTGGCTATTGCTCTTTCGCGGGCGTGATTTTGCCGAACAAGTGACCGCCCTTTGCATCGTGCTGCCAAGTGCCGGCGTAGCGTCCGTCGTGAATCAGAACTCGCGAAGAGAACGTTCCCAGTCCGGGGATCCAAACCGAGTCCATCGTGATCACTGGTGTGCGGTCAGACCAAAGAATTTTGAGCTGCATTGGGAACTCGCCGTCGGTGTCACCGTATTTGATGCCGACTTTCAACGAGTACATGTCTGGCTCGGGAAGCTTTTCGCACGACTGAATCGTGTACGACTCGGGCTTCAGCGCGCGGTCTTCTTTTCCATCCACGGTGAAGTGACCGGTGAAGGTCGCGCCACTCAGATACTTCGCCAATCGAATTTCGCGGTCGGCAGCTTTGGATTCGGGTGGTGTGACTTCCGTTGCGACTTCAGCGGTTTCCGAAGACGTTTGCGTCTGAGCCGCGGACATGCTGCAGTTCAGCGACGCAAAACACACAAGTGACAAAGCGATGGATCGAATCATGGTTTCAGACTCCTGACGGGTCGGTGGGAAAACACTTTCGCAACCAGAACAGCCCGGCTTTTGCGACGCGGGCGTGCAAGATGCTTGGGTGAGCCCCAAGGTGTTGAGTGATGGAAGGAAAGGATTCATCGGGGGCAGCCACGGTGAATGTGACCTCTCCTCCCGGTAAAGGGTGCTCGTTCGTTTGATGAAGGCTGGGGTATTCGTCAACCAACAATACCCAGTCGGCCGACACTCGTTGGCGAAGCGCTGACAGACACGTTTCGACCGAAGCGTCGGCAGGCATCCCGGCCCATTGTCGCAGATCGTCGACGTTCGCGAGCGAGATTCCACCGACAAATGCTGGAACGTCGGCGGTGAATCCGGGTTCGTCAGAGACAGCGGCAA
This sequence comes from Rhodopirellula bahusiensis, assembly GCF_002727185.1. Lineage (NCBI taxonomy): Bacteria > Pseudomonadati > Planctomycetota > Planctomycetia > Pirellulales > Pirellulaceae > Rhodopirellula > Rhodopirellula bahusiensis. The sequence continues at coordinate 359,768 of NZ_NIZW01000001.1, read as the reverse complement.
ACCAATCGCCCAAAGGTGCGGCGCGTCCGAGTTCGACTAAAAGAAGACGCTGGCCGACTTTGTTGAGATGCTGGACGACAGCGTGATGTTGCTCGAACGTTTCTCCATCACCGAAGTAGAACTCGCCGGCTTTGCGGAGAATCTCATCACGAGTGGTCGCGCTTGCGGATCCGCAAGCTTCCATGGTTTCGCCCGTCGCGACGATCCGCAGCGAGATGGTTGCGGCGCTGACCGTGATCCCGACTCGTGGTTGGCGGTCGCGAGCGATCATGTCGCCCAAGCGTTGTTCCATGTCGCTCTCGCCGACGCCGAAGAATTTCATGACGTGGTGAGCGATGTGCCTTCGCTGGCCATTGGAACCTAGAACCGCGGGAGCGACGGTTTCGTCGAACATTGTCTTCATTTCCGCAGGCACGCCGGGCAACGCAAAAATTCGGGACTGCGTGCCATCCTCGCGAGGCGCACGAACATCGATCCCCGGCGCGGTGCCTTGCGGGTTGTGAATCGGCACAGCCCCGATGGGGAACATGGCTTGGGATTGATTCCGCTCGGGCATCTCACGACCACGCCGTTGGAACATCGACTCAATGAACTTCAACGAAGGTTCATGCAACTGCAGTGGACGCCCGAGCGATTCGGCGATGGCTTCGCGGGTCAGGTCGTCGCGTGTGGGTCCCAATCCACCCGTGGCGATGACCAGGTCGGCACGCCGCGCGGCAATGCGAAACACATCGGTGTTGTGCGACAACGTGTCGGCGACCGTGGTATGAAATTGCACGTCGACACCCAATTCGCCGAGGCGTTGGCTCAGCCACTGAGTGTTGGTGTCCAATCGTGCTCCGGTGATCATTTCATCGCCGATGGAAATGATTTCGGCCGTGATGTGTGGCATTCGGTTGACGTGACTGATGGTTGCAAAGAGAAGCGTGAAAAGACCTCGCCTCCACGCTGACCTGGGGCGACAAATCCGTCCACGCAGCTTAACCTTTGCGGGACAGTTCGTCATTGGATTCGAATCAGATCACGAGATTCCAGGCGGTGTTTCCTGGCACACGGGAGACGCCCCGGATCTGAGGTTTGGCCCGTGAACGATCCCAAGAATGGCTGGCCAGTCGTCGCAACCGCCAAACGCTCGGTTCGGTCATTGAGTAGTAAAATCAGACGCAATTTGGACATTCGCCACGCATGACATCATCGCTCAATGGTTACCCCGACGTCCGCGCCGTCATCGAAAAGTCGCATTCAGTTAACACGAGCGGGGGATCTGATCTTTCGCAGGAATCCGACTCACCCATCCGCTGGACGGTGGGCTATTGCACGAACATCCACGCCGGAGCGGATGTCGAAGGGGTAACGAACAACTTGCAATCGATTTCCGCGGAAGTTCGCCGCCGGATTTTGGATTCGCAATACTCGGATGAGAGCGGTTCGCCGAAGGTCCAAACCGGAAAGAATTTTGCAACCATCGTGAGCACTGCACCTCCGTTGGGTCTCGGGTTATGGTTGTCATCAGAAGCGACTGCCGACTTGCGACGCAATGGGCTGGATCCATTGACGTCGGCGATGAAGCAAGCTCGTTTGCTCGCTTACACCTTCAACGGATTCCCACACGACAACTTTCATCAGGATGTCGTCAAACATGCGGTGTACACGCCGACTTGGTGGGAAGACGCTCGGATCGGCTACACCCGAGACCTCGCGAAAATCTTGGCTGAGATTTTGCCGGCGGACACGAACCTGGGCACGATCAGCACGTTGCCGATTGGATGGCCACAGCACACTGACGAAGACGGCAATCGGATCAAGGTCACCGAGGATCAACTGCATCACGCGGGAACGAACCTGCGACGGATGGCGGAAGATTTGCGTCGCTTGGAAGATCGCACTGGCAAACGAATCGTTTTGGCGATCGAGCCCGAACCCGGATGCATTCTGGACACCGCGGCCAAGGTGATCGACTGGTTCGAAAAGCAATTGCCGGACGCGACTCATCGGCGGTACATCGGTGTGTGCCATGACGTTTGTCATTCCGCCGTGATGGGTGAATCGCAACATGAAGTTTTGGCCGCGTACGCCAAGGCCGGCATCGTTGTTGGCAAAGTTCAGATCAGCAGTGCCATCATGGTCGACTGGAGCCGAATCGCGGACACGGATCGCGAAGCCACCTTGGTTCAGCTGCGTTCGTTTGCTGAGGACCGTTACCTGCACCAAACCGGCCGCGTCACGGGGTCGGGGAAGTTCGTGTTGGAAGAAGACTTGCCCGCCGTGTTGGCGGATTTGGATGCCAACCCGAGTCGTTATGCGACCGACAAACGATGGATGATCCATTTCCACGTGCCGATTTTCGCGGAGCAGTTTGGGCATCTGCAAACGACTCGCGGTGACGTGCTGGACACGTTGAATAGTCTCGTTGAATTGACGGATGCATCGAAACGTCGACAGCCATTGCAGTTCACCGGTCACTTGGAAGTCGAGACATACGCTTGGTCGGTGTTGCCTGAGTACGCCGGTCGAAATGACTTGGCTGGCGACATCGCCTCCGAACTCATTTGGTTGCACGATGTCTTAGATGAACTGTCTAAAACGAAATGCCATTGAAAGCAGAGTTGCACCGAACAGGCGACTGCAGGCATTCACCATCTCCACTCCATTCTGATTCCGCATTCCACTCATGCCGCACTTCATCGATCTAGGCGTCAACGTCGATCACGTCGCCACTCTCCGTCAGGCTCGCCGAGGCCAAGAGCCCGATCCGATCATCGCAGCGGCTTTGGCTGAGCAAGGTGGCGCCGACGGCATCACGTTTCACTTGCGAGAAGACCGGCGTCACATCATCGATCGCGATGTTGAATTGTTTGTGAAAACGGTTCAAGTGCGAACGAATTTCGAGTTGGCTTGTGCGGCCGATGTCTTGGCGATCTGTTGCCGCGTTCAGCCGGATTGGGCGTTGCTGGTTCCCGAGAGTCGCGAAGAAGTGACAACCGAAGGTGGCTTGGACGTCGTGGGTGATTCCGGTCGAATTGCCGACGCGATCAAAATGTTGAAAGACTCAGGCATCGCGACGAGCGTGTTTCTGGATCCAGAGCCCAATCAAATCGAAGCCGCCGCCAAGTTGGAAATTGACGCGGTGGAACTGCATACCGGACCGTATGCGTTGGCGAGAGACGCCGCGGTTGAACACGAGATCAAACGTTTGGCTGATACCGGCAAGATGATTCGCGATGCCGGGATGCGTCTGCACGCCGGACACGGATTGAACTACGCGAACGTTCGACCCGTTGCCGCGATCGAAGGAATGGCGGAACTGAATATCGGACACAGCATCGTCAGCCGTTCCGTGATGGTCGGCATGCGAGAAGCGGTGGCGGAGATGCGTCGTTTGCTGGATAGCGTGACGATCGCTTGCGGTTGAGTTGTTGGGGAAGGGGTTGCGGGTGGGATGTGAGGCGGAGATTGCAATTTGCAATGAAGCTCCGTGAGGAGCTGTTTCCGTTACCGAGTCGGGGCGATTTGGACTCGGTAAGCTTCAGGCGAATCATTGTTGACGGACGCGATCGGTTTGTGACCGGCGGGCAAGTTGATTCGCAACAGCACCCACGAGGGCTCTTTGATTTCGATGATTTGGGAACCCAAGACCGCAGTGGAACTATCTGAAGAGTTCGTTGACTCAGCGATCGTCCGCGCCACGTCGGTTCGCGTGATCACGGGGCGAACATCCAGTCTCGGGATGGTGGCTCCCGCGGGAGTGGCGATTGGCAGCACGCAGACCTGCAATTGACCAAGCGGTGTGCCGCGGTTGTATTCCAACGTGATCCCGGCAGGCTCGCTGACCCATTCCGGCGAGACGTGACATCGTCCCTCAGCGGCAAATCGTAGCTTGGCTCCTTTGGGGAACCACACGCCGACGGATTGCCATGCTTGGTCCGGAGTCACACTCATCTGGATCGGCGAACCACTGGCTCGCGAATCGGAGGTGGACAGGTTCAGGTTGTGACGCGACCAATCGAAACCGTAGTCCAAGTCGTGAAGCAGCAGTCGCCATCGGGCCGACAGTACCGGCCATTGATCAGCAACGTCTCGGTAGAACTCCGATGTGAATGCCTCGGTTCGATCCTTGCCACGACCAGCGGCTTCCAAGAAGGCTTCGCGGGATTCTGGGGATTGGGTGAACAACGATGAGGCGGCCCAGCACCACGTGTAGGCTTCGACTTCACCATTGAGTGCGGTCGGAAGTTTCAAAACACTTTTCAAGGTTGGCAACGTGCCCGCGTCGCGGTGGCGAGCCACGATTTTGTAGCGTCCCCAACCCGGTGTATCCAAACGGTTTCGCGGCAATTGATTGATGGTAAATGCATCGATCGATTGAGCCAGCACGGGAGCGTTGGCGGAGAGTCCGGAAGGAGGTTGTTTTGACGGGGTTGGCACGCGATCACGGTGCAGGGACAGCAATTCGGCGGTGCCTTCCATGTACCAACTTGGGCCACCTGCACCAAACAGTTCAAACGCAAGCGAGTGGACGCCTTCGTGCAGCACCAAGTGTCGGTTGTAGTAAGTCGTGTCTTGGTACCGAATCCAAACCGTGTGCGGCGTCGAATAGCCATGGTCGAATCGCGGCAGGTAATCTGGCAGGGCACCGGAACGGCGAAACGTGTCCACGTTCTGCATCAGGTACGCTTGGATCTTCCAGTTCGTGGCCCGCGATTCAGGCACATTCCAAAACGCGAGCCACTGTGGCAGGGCATCGTCAAACGATTGAACCAAGTCATCCAGCAAGGCCGGATCGTCGACATCGCTGGTCAGCCGTAGATGCTGGCTTTCTCGGGTCAGCAAACCGGTTTCGGTGGCTGGGGAATCGTCGGCGGAAAGCGAAACAAATGGCGACGAAGCGATCCCACCGATCGCCATCACGAGCAGCACACGCCATAATTGAGTTTGCAAACGCTTGTCCATCATTCCTCCAGCGTACTCGGCTTCACGTGTCATTGAAAACTGTCTGTGCCTCCACCGCTTCGTTTTCCGCCACGCAGCTGGTTTTTGCGGCCGCCTCGGTGTTGCTTTGTTCCGGTTGTGTGCCTCGTAGCGAATCCGATGTCGTTGTGTATTCAGCTCTCGACGAAGAGTTTGCTTCACCGATCTTGGCGGCGTTCGACCGATCGACGGACAACGAGATCGGCGTGATTGGCAAGTTTGACATCGAATCAACGAAGACGGTTGGATTGGCAAACCAATTGATTTCGGAAGCGGATGCACCTCGCTGCGATCTGTTTTGGAACAACGAAATCATGCACACCGTTCGGTTGCAGAAGCTGGGAATCCTCGAGTCACATGATTGGCAGGTCCCGGCGACTTGGCCGCAAGACATGATCGCTAGCGACGGAACTTGGTGCGGGTTTGCAGCTCGCGCTCGGGTGCTACTGATCAACACGGACTTGCTTCCCAACATTGATGACCGCCCGACTCGTGTAAACGAATTGGCGGACCCCAAGTGGGCTCAAAAATGCGCCATGGCTCGACCGTTGTTTGGAACCACCGCGACTCACTTCGCCGTGCTTCGCGAGATCATGGGCCGAGATGCGGCTTTGGAATTGTTGCAACAGATTCATGACAACGCAGTCGTGTTGTCCGGCAACAAACAAGTCGCACAAGCCGTATCGTCCGGCAAGGTGGCTTGGGGGCTGACCGACACCGACGACGCGATCATCGAAAAGGATCTGGGGTACCCGGTGGAGATCATCTATCCGGATCAACAGCCCGACCAGCCAGGAACACTTCGGATTCCAAACACCCTGGCGGTTCTGAAGGGCTCACCGCATCCAATCGCGGCGGGCAAGCTCGCTGATTTTTTGATGACGCCCGAGATCGAGGATCGGCTGGCGATGGGACGCAGCAGCCAGTTGCCGATCAGCAAGGACTCCAATTTTCCGCCGGCGGTATTGCCCAACGAACCAGTTCGATGGATGCGGGTGGATTTTGAAGCTGCTGCCGACGACTGGGATGCATGGGCGAAAACCTTGGCGGATCTTTTCGCGAATTGATCAAATTCGGTTGCCGGTTGTCACCGCGCGAACGAGACTTCTTTTGGGTCGAGGCGTTGGCTTTCTTCAACAGCCGAGCTGGCTTGGACGACGCACCGATGTTGCTTTGATGACCGTTCAACGGTCATGCAATCGGCACTCATGAGCACCGTGTTCTCGTTGAGGAAGCGAACTCTCAGGTGAAATTTCACATGCGGTGTGCGTGTTTTCTCATTGTTGCTCGCCGCCCTATGTTTAGCATCAAGTCGTTGTTTGCATCACAATGGCTAAGTCCGCCGCTTTGGGCGTCCCAAATCGCGTGGTTGCATTGATGTCAGCGGCGTCGATTCCCTTCCGAGCACTTCGTATCACGGCACTGGTTGTCGTCCCATCCTTATGAAGAACACCTTGCTACTCGCTCTCGCATTCCTCGCGTCTTGGACGTCCACCGCGGTGTGGCAAGCCGAGGCCGCATCCGCAGCCGAGGACCAACGACTCAACGTGTTGTTCCTGGGCGACAATGGTCATCACCAGCCCAAACCGCGGTTCGAAGAGCTGCAACCGGCGATGGAAAGCAATGGCATCGATCTGACTTACACCGACGACATGTCGGTGCTGAGTCTGGACAAGCTCAACGAATACGATGCGTTGGTGGTCTACGCCAACATCGACGAGATCGAGAAATCACAAGCTGACGCGTTGTTGCAATATGTCGAAGACGGCGGTGGATTCGTGCCGCTTCACTGTGCGACGTACTGCTTCCGCAACAACTCAGAAATTGTCGCGTTGATGGGCGCGCAATTTCAGCGACACGGCACCGGTGTGTTCCGGGCGACTCCGGCCAAACCCGGGCACGAGGTGATGCGTGGTTTCAGCGGTTTTGAAAGCTGGGATGAGACTTACGTCCATCACTTGCACAACGAAACAAATCGAACGGTTTTGGAATACCGAGTGGATTCCAGTGGCCGGGAACCATGGACTTGGGTTCGCGATCAAGGCGAGGGACGCGTCTTCTACACCGCCTGGGGACACGACAGCCGAACCTGGACGAACCCAGGTTTCTTGAATTTGGTCGAGCGCGGCATTCGCTGGGTTGCGAAGAAAGACCCGCAGCAGGCCGGTGAGTTCGCCGATGCGGCAGCCTTTCCCGTTCCTGAAATGACATCGCTTCCTGAAGGCGACAAGCCATTCACGTTCACGGATGTCGGAGCAAAAATTCCGAACTACACGGCTGGCAAAAAGTGGGGTGTGCAGGGCGAACTGAAAACGCTGATGCAGAATCCACTTCCACCAAGTGAGTCGATCAAACGCTATACCAATCCCCAAGGCATGCACATGGAATTGTGGGCCTCGGAAGCTGGCATGGGTGGCAAGCCGATCGCCATGACATGGGACGAGCTCGGACGATTGTGGGTTTGCGAAACGATGGATTACCCCAACGAACTGCAGCCCAAAGGCAAAGGTCGCGATCGCATTCGAATCTGCGAAGACACCGATCAAGATGGCGTGGCGGACAAGTTCACGGTGTTCGCTGAAGAACTGAGCATTCCCACCACGTTGGTGTGCTATCGCGGCGGAGTCATCGTCCAAGACGGCCAAGAAACGGTCTACTTGAAGGACATCGATGGCGACGACAAAGCGGACTTTCGCCAAAGCCTGATCACCGGTTGGGCGATGGGCGACACGCACGGCGGCGTCAGCAATTTTCGTTACGGTTTGGACAATTGGATTTGGGGGATGCAGGGTTACAACGCCTCTCGCCCGGTCATCAACGGTGAACGCCAGCAGGGATTCCGCCAGGGTTTTTGGCGATTCAAAGTGGACGCCGATCCCAATGGCAAAGCTCGCAAAATCGCGGGTTCCAACGCCGGTGACGACTTCGCCGACCACACGTTGCGTGTCGACAAGGTCGAATTTATGCGTGCGACCGACAACAACACCTGGGGATTGGGTTTCACCGAAGAAGGCCTCGTGTTCGGATCGACCGCGAACCGAAACCCCAGCAACTTTCTGCCGATTCCAAACCGTTACTACGAGCAAGTTCGCGGATGGTCACCTCAAACACTGCACATGATCTCGGACACTCACCTGTTTGAACCGATCACACCGAACGTTCGTCAGGTTGACCAGCACGGTGGATACACGGCAGCCGCCGGACACGGAATTTACACTGCTCGGCAGTACCCGCAGGCTTGGTGGAACCGGACCGCATTTGTCTGTGGTCCGACCGGTCACCTGGTCGGAACGTTTGTGTTGACGCCTGATGGAGCCGGATTCAAATCCACCAGCCCGTTCAACTTGGTCGCCAGCGACGATGAGTGGGCGGCGCCGATCATGGCTGAAACTGGACCCGATGGGTTCGTATGGGTCTTGGATTGGTACAACTACATCATCCAGCACAACCCAACACCTCATGGTTTCGAAACCGGTAAGGGCAACGCCTACGAGACTGATTTACGAGACAAAAAGTACGGGCGTGTCTATCGCTTGGTCACCGACGGCGATGCAGCGAAAACGGTCTCCGTTCCCAATCTGAACTCGGGCGATGTGCCGGGCTTGTTGGCTGCTCTGAAGCATTCGGCCATGCCCGTCCGATCCCAAGCCCAACGCTTGCTGGTTCAATTGGGACAACTCGACGACGCGACCGTTTCCGCGTTGCTGGGATTGATCGCTGACCAACAGCAAGACGCGATTGGTCTGACACCCGGTGCGATTCATGCACTGTGGACCTTGGATGGCTTAGGGTTGGTTGGCAGCGGAAACGCAACCATCGACGCGGCCGTTCGCGAGGCTTTGCAACACCCAAGTGCCGGTGTCCGTCGCTCGGCAGTCACCGTGCTTGGTGACTTCGAAGAAGACATTCAGCATCTGATCGAATCAGGTGTGTTGAACGATGGCAACGCTCAAGTCCAATTGGCCGCGTTACTGAAGCTGGCGGAACCGACGACGCCAACCACCGATGGGGTTGTCTCGGCGTTGGTTCAAACAGCGAAGGGTCTCGGCAATGATCGCTGGATGTTGGATGCTTGGACGAGTGCCACCGCGATGCACTCCAGCGGAGCTTTGCCGGCCGTGTTGGCATCGGCACCTGAACGTGACTTACCGCGATCGATTCGCGGTCGACTCAACGTGATCAGCGAACACTTCGCTCGATCGCAGCCCGATGCCGATGCCATGCAGCGATTGATTTCGGCGGTTGCTGAGACAGCCCAAGGCAATGCGTCAGGCGTTATGGAAGGACTCGCAAAGGGGTGGCCGAAGGATCACAACGTTGAACTTCCCGAAGCGGCTGAAACGCAATTGGTCGCGTTGTTTGATCAAGTCTCGGTTGATCAACAAAGCCAACTCGTTCGGTTGTCTGAGAACTGGGGCACCGATGCATTGACCGAGAAAGTCGCTGAACTGGCGGAGCAATTGCTCGGGTTGGTCCAAGACGATTCGCTGAGTGACCAAGACCGAATCAGCTCGGCTCGCCAATTGGTTGCGATGCAGCCGACCGATGACGACGTGGTGTACGATCTGTTGGAAAGCATCGGCCCGCAAACGTCACCTGCTGCGACGACCGGAATCTTGGACGCCTTGAAGTCCAGTCGTAGTGAAGAGCTCGGTGGTGCTTTGGTGGAACAAACCGCTGCATCGACTCCCTCCGTTCGCGGAGCCATCATTCGCGTGCTGCTGTCTCGCCCCAACACGACGTTGGAGCTGATCAACAGCATCGAAGCTGGTGAATTGCGGATGTCAGACCTTTCGCTCGATCAACGTCAGGCACTGAACAATCACCCTGACAAATCGATCAAGGAACGAGCTCAGAAATTATTGAAGTCATCCGGTGGCGTTCCGACTGCGAACCGTGTGGCTTTGCTGCACGAGTGGTTGCCGGTTGCTCACGCGGAAGGCAACGCGACTCTGGGAGCCCAGGTGTTCAAGAAACATTGTGCCAACTGTCACCGCCACAGCGGCGAAGGTGCCGACGTGGGTCCCGATTTGACGGGCATGGCGGTTCATCCAAAGGAAGAGTTGCTGACCCACATCTTGGATCCGAACCAAAGCGTGGAAGGCAACTTCCGCACGTTTGCCGTGTTGACGACCGAGGGCCAAGTCTTCACGGGGATGCTGGGTGGTGAGTCACGAACATCGATTGAATTGATCGACGCTCAAGCCAAACGGCACACGATTTTGCGAGAAGAAATTGAGCAATTGAATGCTTCCAGCCAATCGCTGATGCCGGAAGGTTTTGAAAGCCAGATCAAGAAGGAAGAGATGACGAATTTGCTTGAGTTTTTGACTTCTCGGGGCAAGTACACACCTTTGTCATTCTCGGGAATCGCCACCGCGGTCAGCACCAAAGGGATGTTCAGCGATGTTGACAACGGTCCCGACCGAATCATCTTCTCGGATTGGGGACCGAAGGAGCACAACGGTGTGCCGTTCAGTTTGGTCGATCCGCAAGACGGACGAGTGCCAAACGTGATCTTGTTGCACGGGCCGCAAGGCAGCAAGCCATCGTCGATGCCCAAGCAGGTGCCGATCGTTTGCAACGCGAATGCGTCGGCGATTCATATTCTGGGTGCCGTCAGCGGTTGGGGATTCCCGTTCGGAGCTGAAGGGGAACACACTGCAACGGTTCGTCTGAAGTACGCCGATGGCGAAGTGGAAGATCACAAGCTGCTCAACGGTGTGCACTTCGCTGACTACATCCGTCGAGTGGATGTCCCGGAATCGGAATTCGCGTTCGATGTTCGCGGTCAGCAGGTTCGTTACTTGAAGCTCACCCCGAAACGCCAAGAACCGCTCGAGACGATCGAGTTGATCAAGGGAGACGACAGCAGTTCGCCCATCTTTGTGGCAATCACGGTCGAGTCACCCTGACCCTGACTTGGCAACTTGTTTCGCGATCACCTCGCTCTTGCGAGTTGGTCGCTCTAATGGGCTTGCAGGTTCAAAGAGTTGAAACGCGGAGTGAACGGAGAAGCGGAGAACACGGAGTGGTCTGGATACGGAAGTTCCTCCGCGATCTCCGCTCCTCTGCCTCTCCGCGTTTTTGATCGAGCGCCCCGCTCGCGGATTTGACAATCAAAGCAAGTCAATTTGCTTGCCCTATCGTTCTTGGCGTTTCCGAGACCTTAAGCGCAGAACGAACGAAAATGCTGAGATACCGGACTTCGTGCCGCCAGAAAACAGCCGATTAGATCTTCCGGAATTTGCGCCGGTAGGTCGCCGGCGGATGTCCCATGGCACGTCGAAATGCGACGCTCATGTACTCGTGGTTTTGAAACCCGGTCCGTCGAGAGATTTGTACGAGCGTCAGATCGGTTTCAATCAAGAGATAACGCACCCGTTCGATGCGTCGCCGCGTGAT